>CAISVF010000077.1 GCA_903888765.1 uncultured Verrucomicrobia subdivision 3 bacterium
AGAGGCCGGGCTTTCGTCCGGATAAACTACCTTACTTTAAGAGTTTTTATTTATTGCAATGCTTTTAGTATTGCAAAAGCATTGCTGGAGCGGTTTTTGCAGGTTTTGCAATGTCGGTGTTTTTGCTGTTTTCAGAAGAAAGCTAATAAAACCAATTGGCAAGTGCCTTGCTTACAAATGGCGCGGATGCCAACTCCTAAAATCAACCACAACGCCGATTGCCTCTGCGGGATGCAGGCACTGAGGTTAGTGCGTGAGGTTTTTCGAATTTCCGACTCAGGTGGTGTCAGATGGCATCGTTGGTCCAGTGCTTTGACCTGCAACGGCGTGCCATTGGCCAGTGTTGCCAGGCACTGGCGGCAGATGTGCGTTGGGAGCAACTTGTGACTGGCTAGGAGCGTGAACTTGTAAAACTGAACATGGATACCACTGTCTCCAACCCTGCCACTGGGCTGATGTTCGTCCCATCCCGAGGTGCTGACGGTTTTCTGGCAGACTTCAGCAAAGATGTATCTTGCCCGGTAATTAAATTGACGGAACACCTGTAATGTGGTATTCTGATAAAGAGTTAAGCTTTTTTTACTATTTAGGAGAATTAATGAAATTGAATGTTTTTTCGAAAATACCTTCTTGCAGCTTGGTGATGACAGTGTTGGCGTGTCTTTACATGACATTCCAGCCAGCTCGATGCGCGGTTTCCATTTCGATGACGTATCCGGCGGCGGCGACGCCTTGCGATTCGTTGTCCGTGACCACCAAGGTGGTGAACACGGGAGCCACCCTGTCGCAACTGATGGTGAATGAACTGCTGCCTGGAGGTTACTCTTACCAATATGTGACCAATAGCCTCCAGATCACCGTTTCGGGTGGGGTCACGATTACCAACGAGGCCAGCGTCTTGACCCAGGACGGGGGCACCAACCTGCAATTTAATTTAAGCAATCTGCAATCCACCAATGGCCCAGCCAATTTGTTGCTGGCCGAGGTTTTCCCCAGTTCGGCCAAGGGCCGATCCTGGTTTGAGATTTACAATCCCACGGCCAATCCGATTACGATGGACGGATGGTCGTTTGCGGATGCGGTTCCCGGCTACACCAATGCGCTGCCGACCATGACGCTGGTGCCGGGGCAATTTCTGGTGGTGATGGCGGCCACCAATTCTGCCGCGACCAATGATTTTCTGGCCGCATATCCGGGCTTTACCAACAACCCGGCCAACAGCCTGATCGTGGTGAGCAATAATTTTTTCCTGGTGGGACTGCATCCCTATGCCGACAGTTTGTTTTTGCTGGATTCGAACGGTGCGGCGGTGGATAAATTGGCCTATGGGTTCAACACGGCCGCTTTTAGTCCTGCCGTGTCTTATACCAGCACCAACCAGAGTCTGGCCCGGGTGCCTGTCAATGTGGATACGGACAAGGCTCAGGATTGGGTGCAGCAAGTTCCGAACCCTGGGAACGGGGTGGTCCAATCCGGCTTGCCGTCCGGTACCAGCATTGAAATCACCTATCAATTGAAGGCTAATTGCGGTGGCGTGGGCGGCTATTTTAACACCTCGGCGACCTACCAGCAGCCATCAGGCGGACCAACCCAGACGAATAGCACGGTTAATTTTATTGCGTTTGCCAACCCGGTTTTGGTCGTGAGTAAAACACCGCAGATTCAGAGCGCCACCGTTGGCGGGCTGGTGACGTGGCAATTAAAGGTGCATAACAGCGGCTTTGGCACGGCGCACAATACGGTGATGTATGACAGCATTGGGGCGGGGCTGAGTTTTGTCGGGTTCAGCATTAACCCCGTGGCCACCAATACCACGGCTACGAATACGTCGGTTTATTGGGATGCCACGGTGATCCCGGAATTGATCGGGCTGACGAATGGGGAGGCGCCAACGAGCATTACAGTGACTGCGCGGGTTACCAGTTGCTATGGCGATTTGAGCAATCGCGGTGATGCCTCTTTTGGTTGCGACAGTCTCACGCAGTGTCAGGATACACGGCTCGATAGCAGTGGTACGCTGGCCGCGATCCAGTTGATTAATCTGCGGCCACAACTGACCTTCAGTCTTACTCCGTCAAATCCCATTCCGGTTGGCTTTTGTGGCGGAGTGGACGTCACGCTGGCGGTAACCAATAATAATTATGCCAATGGGGCGGACGCGTATGCTATTGGAGTGGCCACGAATCTGGTTCCCGGCTATACTCTTTCAGCGTCCAATGCGGTTTATTCGGCTGGCATGATTGTGTTAAGCCCCTTTTTAGCCAAGGGTGCCGCCACTAATCTGG
>CAISVF010000078.1 GCA_903888765.1 uncultured Verrucomicrobia subdivision 3 bacterium
GGTGGCACCACCTATGGCATGTTTACCACCATGGCACTCAGCACCGGCTGCGACCCGAGTGCCGCGCAGCTTTCGCTGACAGTTTCCAAGAGCAGCATGTACTTGCAGTCTTCCACCAACGCGCCGATACCCAATCCCAGTTCGTCGAACGTCTTCCTGGCGTGCCTATCCCTGCCTTGTCCGCGCGATGCCACCAATGTTAGCCTGCAAATGCCCGGCGGAACCGTATCCAATCTGGCCCTGGCCTACTCTGGCCATCTGACGCTGCCGGATACCAGTCATGCCAGCCAGCCGGGGTTTGATACCACCTATCCGGCCGGTAATTACACCTTCGCCATCCAGGCGATGAGCTCCAATCAGACGGTAACGGTTAATTTGTCACCCAGCCTCACCCCGCCGCCGGCACCGCACCTGACAAATTATCTGGCCGCCCAAGCCATCAACCCAGCGCAGCCGTTTGTGCTGAGGTGGGATCCGTTGGCGGGCGGCTCGGCATCCGATGTCATCTACGTGGAGATTTATGGGGGCTATTTTAACACGCCCGCTCTGGGGAACGCCGGCGCACTAAATGGAACGGCGACCTCGGTGACCATTCCGGCGGGGACCCTGCAAGCCAGCCAAACCTACTCGGGCTGTGTCACGTTTTATGATGGTCTGCTCACGACCAATGGCACGGCGTATCTGACCCTGACTTATCGGGCAGCGACCACGGAGTTTGGATTGCAGACGGGCAGCGGCAGCACGCCGCTGATTTTGACCCCGGCCGGTTGGAGCGGAGGAAGCTTTTATTTCCAGACCACCTGCACGAATGGCCAGGCGCTGATCGCCGAATACACCACGAATCTGGCCCCGCCCCATTGGACCACGCTGTATTCCACCAACAGCCCAGCGTCCAGCGTGCGTTTTGGCGACCCCCATGCGGCCACCAACCGCCAGCTTTTTTATCGCGTTCGCACGCCGTGAGGCGGAAGTCAGGTTGGTTTAAGTTCCCCAGCCCCTGGATTGAATATGCGGCCGACTTGGCCTCGCAGCGAGAGGATCTGGTTGTGATGGTGCATTGGTTTGAGACAAGCCTTTCAGGGTTGCCGGAGGTTGATGGCGAACATCAGGGTAGCTCGCGATTTACCTCCCCGGCCTGAATGATTTCATCCCGTTGGTCGGTGCGGTGCTCCAGTTCGTGGCGGGAAACGAATTGCTTCAAGCAGATTTATTGGTAGGATATGGTCTATGAATTTGGACGCACTTTATTCTGAACTGACGCTGAAAACCAAACAGAAACTCGCGCTCGTTGTGCTCGACGGCCTCGGCGACATTGCCACCCGGGAGCAAAATTATTTGACGCCACTGGAGGCGGCCCGCACCCCGAATCTGGACAAGCTGGCCAAGGATTCAGCCCAAGGTCGCATGATCCCCGCCGCCCCCGGCATCACGCCCGGCAGCGGCCCGGGGCATCTCGGGTTGTTCGGGTACGATCCCCTGGAATTTCAAGTTGGTCGCGGAGTGATTGAAGCCCTTGGCCTCGGGGTGGAGTTGCAGCCCGGCGACGTTTGCGCCCGCGCCAATTTTGCGACCCTGGACGCCAAAGGCATTGTCACCGACCGCCGCGCCGGCCGCATTCCGACCGAGACCTGTGAAAAACTCGTGGCGCTGCTTTCCGCCAAAATCAAAAAACTGGGCGACACACAGGTCATCATCCGGGCCGGCAAGGAGCACCGCTTCGTGGTCGTTTTCCGGGGCAAAGGTTTGGAAGGCCCGCTGACGGACGCCGATCCCAATCGCGAAGGTTTTGCCGTGCCTGCCGTGAAGCCGCGCGACCCGAAAAATGCGAAGCAGAAGAAAATGGCCAAGCTGATCGCGGATTTTTACAAGGCTGCGCTGCCCATCATTGCCCAGGAGAAACCGGCCAACGGCTTTCTTATGCGCGGCATTGCGCATCAGCCGGAGATTCCCTTGTTCCAAGATCGCTACCTGCTCAAGCCGGCGTGCCTGGCGGTTTATCCGATGTACAAGGGCCTCGCGCAATTGGTCGGCATGGTGAAAATTGAAGGCCCGCAGACCATTGCCGAACAATTTGAACGCTATGTGAAGGAGTACGACAACTACGATTTCTTCTTCATCCACTACAAGTACACCGACAAAGCCGGCGAGGACGGCAACTTTGCCGCGAAGAAAAAAGCCATTGAAGATTTCGATGCCGCCTTGCCCATCCTCCTGAGCAAGCAGCCGGACGTCATCGCCATTACCGGGGACCACTCGACGCCGTGCGCCCTGCATGGTCATTCCTGGCATCCGCAGCCGGTGCTGCTCCACTCCGCCACGAGCGGTTCGGATAAGCTGGAGCGCTTCACGGAAACGGGCGCGAATAGCGGTTCGCTCGGCATCTTTCCGGCAAAATTCCTGATCCGCCTGATGCAGGCGAATGCCAAGATGTTCGATAAATTCGGCGCTTAATCACGGCCACGAGGAGGCGGGTTGCGCAAGGCAGCCCGCCTTTTGGTTTTTTGGAACTTGCCAACCGCCGCTGCAAATCGCCAAGCTTTCGGCCCATGAACCTGCCCAATAAATTCACCGTGTCGCGCTTTGTGCTGACCGGAGTGTTTCTTTGGGTGCTATTTTCTCCCTTCCGCTACAACGACACGCTGGCCATTGTCTTCTTTTCCCTGGCCGGGCTGACGGATTATATTGACGGCCATCTGGCCCGCTCGCGCAATCTCATCACCAATTTTGGAAAATTGATGGATCCGCTGGCCGATAAAATTCTCACCTGTTCGGCGTTCATTGCGTTTGTGGAAAGCAGCCATATAAATCCCGACGCCCCGGTCAAGGTGGCGGCCTGGATGGTCATCGTGATTGTGGCCCGCGAATTTGCCATCACGGGTTTGCGTCTGCTCGCCGCCGCCAAGAACATCGTGCTGGCTGCGGAAGGATTTGGCAAACATAAGACCATCTCACAAATCGTCACCATCAATGCTCTGCTGGTCAGCGACGCCTGCGCGGAATGGCCGGAGGCCTTGAAACATTTTTTCCTCTGCTGGGTGCCGCAGTTTGCGGCCGTGATGTTGTGGGTGACCGTCATCCTGACGATGACTTCCGGAGGTATTTATCTGTGGCGCAACCGGGCGTTGTATTTGTATGATGTGTGAGCGCTAGCTCTTGCCCTCCTCCCCTCAAGCAACGACTTTTACTATTCACGCAGGTGGTATAGTCACCAGCCCTTGCTGCGGGTGCAGCTTGACACTGTTCTCCATTGACCATGGGCGCGGCGCGCGGCGTTTACGCCGCTTCGCTATACACAATTCCGCAGGTCAATCGCTCCGCCTTCGCCGGTTTGGACGCTGAAGCGGTCTGAAGGCCGCGGTCCAAGAACAGTGTCAAACTGCACTCCTTGCTTCCACAACCGACCGCTGGGTATGGCCAAAGCTGCGGCCCCAAGTTCACCGCGCGGGAGCCGGCAGGGATGCGGGCGGCTCTCCGTAGCGCTTGAACTCCCATTTTCAGGCCAGCCTGAAAAAATCACGGGGATAGGATGCGATAGAAGCCCGTTTGATTGGTGGCGGTGCTGAGATTGACGTTGATGATGGCCGGCCCGCTGTTAAAAACACCATTGGTTAAGACCAGCCAGTTTGTTAATGGCAAAATTAAATTGGTGCTGGTGAGGACGGTATAAGTCTGTCCGCTGGGGCCGCTGCAGGATAGCTGAAAGCCACTGCCATCGGGCACCATCCTTCCGGAAAGAGTTGGCGGCACTACCGCCAGCACAGTCAGACTGCCATTCAAAGCCACTTGGCTGGTATTCCAGAAGAGATTCGTTGCCAGCGGGGGCAGGCTGAAATTGGCAAAGCTGCCGGCGTAATTCGTGGCGGTAAAAAGCTTGAAGGAATCTCCGGGGGCGAGGGCATCGGTCCCGAGGTTCGTGATGACCAGCGTGCCGCCGCAGGTCAGCGTGGAAATACCGGCGATGGCATCATTGGCCAGCACGGTGTTGTTTTTGCTGATGGCCAGCCTGGCCTGGCCGCCCGTGAGATTCAGCGTGCTGTTTAAAGTCAGCGTGCCGATGGCCGAACCACCGGGGGCAATGACGCCGTTGTTGGTAATCACCATTTTTCCCGCTACTGCGCCAAAGCCAGCCAGTGTCTGGCCGCCCGCCACCCGCAATGTTCCATCGGATCGGCCCGAGGCGTCCAAGGTGGCTCCGCTGGTCACCACGAGGTTGGAACTGGCAGGCAGGGAGCCGACTCCACTCAAGGCGAGTGTGCCAGAGGTCACCCAGGTATCGCCGGAATAGGTTTGCACATTGGACAGGGTGCATTTGCCCGTGCCGGCCATCGCAAAACCTCCGGGCGGAGCGGTTTGATAATCGGTCGCGCTGGTTCCGTTGGGCGCTCCGCTGAGCACGCCGCCAAAAATATTAGTTCCCGCATCCGTGACCGTGCAGGATCCCGAGCCAAGATTAATGGTGCCGGAACCGGTCAGGCGGGCGACGGTCTGGTTGAGGCCATTCAAGTTTAAAACGGTGTTGGCGGCTAAATACAGGCCGGTGCCGGATGGCAGGATGTTGTCGGCGCCGTTCAGATTCAACGTGCCCTGGCTGTTCGTGGTGTTTCCCGTGTAGAGACAGGGTTGCGTGAGCGTGAGCGAGCCGGCTCCGGTCTTGGTGAAACTGGCCGCGCCGTTGGCTCCATCCTTCATGGGCGTGGAAATCAGCAAATCCGGCTCGGCGGCGCCATTTTCCACCGTAAAAGTCGTATTGACATTGTAGAGCGAAAGATAGCCGACATTAATCACGGCGGTATTGGCATTGGCCCGGGACGCCCATTTGCCGCCGGTGCTATAGCCCCAAATATCGCCCACCCGCAGGTAACCCGTGCCGGTGATTTGTCCGCCGCGCAATTCCAGGTTGGAAAGTTGATTGTCGCCGTTGACGATGATGGTGCCGGCGTTGGTGGTGAAATTATCCGTTCCATAGGAATATGGATGGGTATTGAAAATCAGCGTGGCATTGGTGCCGACGCTGACCGTGCCGGTGATCGCCGGGGTGTTCCAGCCATAGGGCAGATTCACGGTGCCGGCGTTAATGGTCAGCGCGCCGCCATAGCTGCTGCCGGAACCATTGTTGTTCAAATACAACAGGCCGTTGCCATCTTTCGTCAGGCGCGGGTTTCCTGAGCCGGACAGTTTGTTGGTAAGGGTGAGGGTTGTGCCGTCCGGGATGTACCAGGTTTGGGCAGCGCCGAGGGATACGAAAGACCCGATGGTGACGTTTGCCGCCGTGTTGGTCATGGCAATGCCTCCCGCGCCGAGCGTCAGCGTATTGGAGCCGAAAATGCCGACCCCCCGGATGCCGCCGGAAAGATTAAGGCCAGCCACGGCCAGGTTGGTGCCCAGTTGCGTGGCCGTGTTGCCGCTCGCGGAGTCGTTGAAATAAACCGTGTTGGCGGCCCCCGGGATTCCGCTGGTGGCCCAATTCAGCGCATTGGTCCAATACGCATCGCTGCCGCCGATCCAGGTGAAGGTATTAGTGTTCGCCGCCGGTCGCGCTCCGGCAAAACTCATGCCGTTGAGGCCGTTGGTGAAAATCTGTCCGATTTCCCCCGCGCTCAGCGTGCGGTTCCAGACGCAGACCTCGTCCATGCCGCCGTTGAAATTGCGTCCGCCGGTGGCATCGCGGCCGACATCCAGCGGGCCATCGAAGGATTGAATAACATGGGGGTAAAGGTTGGTTGCCAGTTTCAGCAACCCGTTGGTGGTGCCCAGATAAAAAACCGCCCGGTTGTTTTGCACAGTCAGCGCGGCCAGCGACCATTGGTTGGTGGGCGGGTAGAGGCCCGAGGCATAGTTGTAGGTGCCGGCTTCATTGTTCCAGTGGTAGCCCAACTGGCCGGTGGTGCCGCGAAAATCCAGGCCGAGCGCCGTGGAGCCGCGCGTAAAGACCAGGCCGGCGTAGGATGACTGCGCGCCGGCATTATTGATCCACGCCAGCAGCGTGGCATTGGTGGTGACGAAATTCAGCGCAGGGGTTTCCACATAGCTGCTGCTGCCGTTGAACTGCAGGCCCTCATAAACCTCGCTCGGAATCGGCGCGGGCGCATTGGAGATCGCGCCGTCGTGGAACGGTGCGCCCGCGCGGTCATAGGTCGCGGTGCCCACGGTGTCCCGGTTGTCCAGTGAAAGATACAGTTTCAAGCCGCCATGAATCGAATCCACCGCCGTGACAAAAGCCCAGACCGGGCCGCCGACAATATTGGTTCCGTAAACCTCATCAACCCGCCAGTAATAGGTCTGGTTGGCGGCCAGCGCCGCCGCGGGCAGGTAGCTCGCCGTGCCGACCCGTCCCTGAAATTCGGCTGAATTGGTGGTGGCTACGGATACATTGGCCGCATTGGTGCCCAGATAGACGTTGTATTGAAAATTATTGGTGCCACCCGGCGACCAGGTGAGCGGGGGCTGCAAGGATACGTTGATTTCACCGTCCGTCGGATGCGGTCCGCCAACCGGCAGCAGGCCCGCGCCTTGAAATAGCGCTCCGACTTCGGTTGCCGATAATGCCTTGGTATAAAACCTCAAATCATCAATAGTGCCGGCGAACCAGGATTTGTTGCCACCTCCGTCATTGGCCATGCCCAGCACCGGCCAGTTGTCGCCGGCGATGTATTCGCCGGCGGGAATGGTGCGGGTGCTGGTGGTGCCGGTGTATTCCACCCCATTTACAAAAAGCCGGATCAGGCTGCTGCCGCGATCGAACTCGGCGACGAGGTGATACCAGACGCCGGCTTGTGGCACGATGGCGGCGCTGACGTTGAAACTGCTCTGGCCGCCCACCGTGCAACCGCTAAAGAAAAAAGACGTGCCGGTCAGTCCCAAACGGAAACCGGGGGAACTGCCGGAGTCGAGCGAGCTTTTCATGAGCAGCATCTGTTCCCCTCCGGGGGTGGCATCGGGCTTGCACCACAGGGAAATACTGGTGTTAGTTTTGTAAGGATCAAACCAGGTGCCCTTGAACCGGGCATAGCCCGCACCATCCAGGTGCAAGGCCGTGCCGCCGCCCACGCCGGGAACGGAGCCGCTGGCAAAATTGGCCGAACCGTACAGGGTGGCGGCTTGCCCGCTGCCGGCGGCCTCGGCGGCCGTGGTGCCGTTGGTTTCGTTGAAGTTCCATTCGCTCAAGAGCGGGCTGGCATCGCTGCTCACGAGCACTTTGGCCGCCGTCAGGCTTTTCAGACCCGATGGCTCGCCGACATAATAATGAAACAAATCGTAGCCGACAAAACCCGCCGCCGGGGTATATTGCAAAACCCCGTTGCCCAGATTGGTGACGCTGCCGCCGGCCACCGTATTCGTTTCATGCGAAACAATGGTCAGGCTATTGCTGTTGCCGATGTAGTCGTTGAGCAGCACATTGAGGCTGACCGGTTGATTGGTTTTGGTGACGGCCAGGTCCGGCGTGGCGTGCGGCGGCAGCAGAAAATTATATTTCACCCACTCAATGCCGCCTTTCCAGGAGGTGCGCCGTAAATTCATCGCCGTATTGACGTCCAGGGTGGAGTAGCCAAACCCGGAACCATCCATGGCGACATGCCAGTAATTATCACCGGTGTAATCCCGCACGGAAGTGTAGTGGCCCTGGCCCCAGTTGTGGCCCATCTCATGACCCGAGGCAAAACCGCACCAGTCCGGATCCAT
Source organism: uncultured Verrucomicrobia subdivision 3 bacterium (assembly GCA_903888765.1). Lineage (GTDB taxonomy): Bacteria > Verrucomicrobiota > Verrucomicrobiia > Limisphaerales > UBA11358 > UBA11358. The sequence continues at coordinate 7,681 of CAISVF010000078.1, forward strand.
GACGCTGAAATCACCGGGCGCATAGGCCCAGCCGCCGGCATTGGCCACGTTGACGGAGCCATGCACCATGTCAAACCAGCCATTGGTGGCCACGCCATGGCTGTAGCCGGGGTCAGGGTTCCAGAAGGTGTTTTCTTCGCCCAGGTCGCCCGTGGTGGTGGTGTAAGGCAGTTGCGTGTTGGTGCGCACACAGACGCAGGTGATCTGGTAGCAGAGGCCGAGGTCGCGAGCCTGTTCGTAATCAACGTCGTTGATCCGGCTCTCCTGCATCAAAATGGCCGTCGTGATGCTGCTGCCAGCCAGACCGGTAAACAGCCGGGCAAAATCTGAATCCAGCACCACCCGTACTCGCTGCGCTGGTACTTGCTTGAGGTTGTTCAAATTGGGTGGGCCTCCGTAGCTGGCTGTCGCGTTCGTGGGATAATTGTTGGTCGCCCAGGTGATGTGCACCGGCAGGTTGGTGGGGAAGGTGGAATAATTGGTGACATAACCAAGGGTGGGAACATTGGGGGTGGCCACGTTCGCACCCCAGCCGCCCCACGAAAGCCGGTTGGTGCCGTCATAGGGATCGGAATTGGCGAGACTGTCCTGCCAGCGGCAGCCATAGCTGACATTGTAATAGAAGCTGCCATCCGCCTTGAAACTGCCCACCACCACCGCGCCTGAATCGCCGCTGATGCGGCCGCGATAGGTCGCCACCTCCGGAATCTGGTTGGTGGGCAGCAGCGTATAGGTGGTTGCGTCGGAATAAATCCGCACTTGATAGTTGGTGGCGCGCAGATTGTAGCGCTGCAGGTTGAAAACCACCGGTGCTTTCGTCCAGGTATTGGTGACGGTTAAAGTGATGGAATCGGTTAAAGCCCAGGCTTGCCGGCAATAAAATAGTATCGCCATGGCTAACGCGAGGCGGAACCCTTTGGTCGGAAATCTATTCATAAATAATAGCAATCAACCTGCCGGACTCCGGCCATAACCGGCAACCAGTCACCGGGGGCTGAGCTTCAGCAAGTGGAAGCTGGCTTAAATTAAGCTAATTCCACAAGTACGCCATCCCACATTTGGGGGGCTGAAAAATCAGCCCGGCATCAGCCCGGCGGGAATATTCGCATTTGCCCGGACTGCCCGGCTTTGCCAGGCGGTCAGGGCATCTTTATGCTCTATCTTTCATGGAGCCGGCATGACAAAATTTTCATGTCCATTGCGGACCGCTTGGGGTGTACGAACTCTGCCCTGACTGGCTGCAGTTGGCGTATTTACTCAAAATACCAACCATTCGGGCCATGCGTTACGCAGTTAAATATTTTTCGGGGTTGATCGCTTTTATTGCCATGGGCAATTATGCGGCGGTTGCCGGGTTAAATCTGATTCCGTGGCCAGATCAGGTCGAGGTGCGGGCAGATGCGTTTGTCTTGAATGCCCAGACCACAATTTTCGCTGATCCTCCCTTTATCCAGGAAGCACGCCAATTAGCGGACGTCTGGAAGCTGGCCATGGCTACGGCGGAGGGGGGAAATCGGATTTTATTGACCACTAATGGACCGTCCGAGTTGCCCGAGGAGGGGTATCATCTCTCGGTGGAAGCGGCGGGTATCGTGATCCAGGCTCGCTCTGCTGCGGGCGCATTTTATGGCTGCCAGACGCTCCGGCAACTGGCGGGACCAGCCAGCCAAAAAATTCCCGGCGTAAACATTACCGATGCGCCGCGCTATATTTGGCGGGGCCTGCTGCTGGATGTCAGCCGCCATTTTTTTGACAAGCCAACCCTCTTGCAATTGCTCGATTGGATGGCCGCCTACAAACTCAATCGTTTTCATCTACACCTGACCGATAATCAAGCCTGGCGCCTGGAGGTCGGCGGTTATCCTGAATTGACCGGGGTGGGGGCGCGGGGCAGTTTTACGGATTCCAATGCGCCGCCCCGCTTTTTCAGCAAAGCAGAAATGCAGGAGATCATCGGCTACGCGGCCCGGAAGCACATCGTGGTGGTGCCGGAGATTGACATGCCCGGCCATGCCGGGGCGGCTACCCGCACCTATCCGACGCTGGATGGCCAATTGTTTACCTATGATCCGGTACAGGAGACGACGTATGAATTTCTGCAAAAGGTGCTGCTGGATGTGATGCAAACCTTTCCTTCGCCCTGGATTCATTTCGGAGGCGATGAGGTGAATACCACCGGCTGGGATGCCGTTGCCGGCGTAAAAGAAAAATTGCACGCCGAGGGCCTTGAGCGTCCCCAACAATTGGAGGGTTATTTTGTCCGCCGCATGTCGCAATTCATCGCGGAGCACGGCCATATCCCGCTGGGGTGGGATGAAATTGTTTCCGCCCGCCCGGCCACCAACACGGTGATTTTCTGGTGGCGCCACAACAAGCCGGAAATATTGGCACAGGCATTGACGGAAGGATATTCCGTCGTGCTGACGCCGCGTTCGCCCTGCTATTTTGATTACCCTCAGGACAAAGCGTTTCCGAATATGGGCTGGAAACTTTGCAATACGCCGGAGATCGTCTATCGCGGACCCCTGATCCCCACCAATCTTCCGCCGGTCCAA
>CAISVF010000079.1 GCA_903888765.1 uncultured Verrucomicrobia subdivision 3 bacterium
CAGAATTCCATAGAAAAGGTAGAATTACTTGGCGCACAAAAAATCGGCAGGACAAAATGTGACATTTTATGACAAAATGTGACAAAAACCGCCATTGATCGGGACAACCACCACCTTTTATAGCGTAGTGGCCTATTTGCTCCGCTCCGACGGACCAACGCCGGGATAAATGATATAGTTTTGCGGTAGCGGTAAAATTCGGTAAAAATCGGTAAACTTTTGGCCATGAAATAACCTTTTATAGGTATTCTATGACAGTTGGGGAAATCTGCAAAAGTTTACCACCGGTAAAAACGAAAGTGGTAAAGGAAATGGTAAAGTTTCGCGATTTTGCTAAGGAATTCGCAGGTTTATTTGGAGGGGGTGGTAAAGAAAAGGTAAAGGAACTGGCAAAGTTTTTGTGGCGGTCTGGCTCCGGTAGCGGCAGTCTCACTGTCGAGTCAAAATAGCCAAAAAAGGTATTTTAGGCATGGCGCGCAAAAAACAGCGCGACAAAAACCGCCAGAATACGCCAAAATCCGCCATCTTGAGTGGAGATGGCGCTTGACTGGACCGTGGCTCCAAACCCAAAGCGCGCTGCTCGGAGGGTGGAATAATACGCCGATGGGTTCCACCGCCTTGCTGGTTTGCCAAGGCTATTTAGCCGAGCCGCCTCTCCGCGTAAAAGGGAATGGATACGAACGGGCGATGGCGCATGGAGCATCAAGCGTGCGGCACTGCGGCCGGTTTCGTTTTGCGGGCGGCAGCGGTGAATGCGTGGCCGGATTAGCCAGTCCGTTCGTAACCCACCCTGCGATGCAGTGCAGCTTGACTCGGTTCTTGGAGCGCGGACTTCAGTCCGCTTCAGCGTCCAAACCGGCGAAGACGGATCAGTTGACCTGCGGGATTGCGAATGGTGAAGCGGCGTAAACGCCGCGCGCCGCGCCCTTGGGCCATTAAGAACCGTATTATACTGCACCTCCTGTGCTGGTTTCATCGATTTGGGTTGAAACTAATGCGGTTCGTATTCCGTCTCATTTTCACCGCGTGACCTTGGCCCTGAATTTTTTTTGCTCATAATGATAAGATATTTTGACATGATGAATGTCTGCCTGTCATTCTCTCTGCATTCCTGTATCCCGCGTTGTACTCCGGCTTGGATTGATCCGGTCGCTATAGCTTAGAATCGCGGATGCTAAAATGAACATGTGCTTGAACCGAAATTTTGGATGCTGGCTGGCCTGGCTGGCCTGGCCGTGGTTGGCGGGGGCGGATCCCATTGCCACGGATCTGCGGTTTAACCGTGATATTCGTCCGATCCTTTCCGAAAATTGTTTTTCCTGTCACGGGACCGACTCGGCCACTCGCAAGGCCGGACTGCGACTGGATCAGCCGCAGAGTGCCACTAATAAGTTGGAGAATGGTTCCGTGGCGATCGTTCCCGGCCAGCCGGGCCAGAGCGAATTAATCCGCCGCATTTTTTTGGAGGATGACGATCAAATGCCTCCGGCCAAGGTGAACAAGGTGTTGACGCCGATGCAGAAAGAGCGGTTAAAAAAATGGATTGCCACGGGCGCGCAGTACGAGCCGCATTGGGCTTTTGTTCCGCCGCAAAAAACCACTTTGCCCCAGGTGAAAAACACCGGCTGGGTGCGGAATCCCGTGGATCACTTCATTCTGGCGCGCCTCGAAGCGGAGCATCTCTCCCCCAATCGCGAGGCGGATAAACGCACGCTGATTCGCCGGGTCACGCTGGATCTGACCGGTTTGCCGCCGGAGCCCGCTGCGGTGGCAGCCTTTGTGGCGGACCGTTCGCCGGGTGCCTACGAGAAAGTGGTGGATCGTTTGCTGGCCTCGCCGCAATGGGGCGAGCATCGCGCCCGCTATTGGCTCGACGTGGCCCGCTATGGCGATACCCACGGGATTCACTACGACAATTATCGTGAGATGTGGAGCTATCGTGAGTGGGTGATCAAGGCGTTCAACCGGAATCTCCCCTTCGACCAATTCACCATCGAAAATCTGGCGGGCGATCTGCTGCCCAACGCCACGCGCGACCAGCAAATCGGCAGCGGCTTTAACCGTTGCAACACCACGTCTAACGAGGGCGGTTTGATTAACGAGGAGTATTATGTGCTCTATGCCCGCGATCGCACGGAGACCACCGCGCAGACCTGGCTCGGTCTGACCGCCGGCTGCGCGGTTTGTCATGATCATAAGTATGACCCGATGACGCAGAAGGATTTTTATTCCCTCTCGGCTTTTTTCAACAACCTCACCATGAAGGCGATGGATGGCAATATCAAAGACACTCCGCCGGTGATCGTGGTTCCCCGGCCGGAGGATGATGCCCGCTGGCAAAAGCTTGGCTCGGAAATTCCCGCCTCCGCACAGAAAATTGTGGCGCGGAAAAATTCTGCGCGCGGTGATTTCACCAACTGGCTCGCTGAGTCGTATCATCCGGGACTCTCCGGAGAGCCGGCCCTGGCAAGGCAGGTTTTTGCCGCGCCGCTGGATGAGGGCGCGGGCACGGACCTGCATTTTGAGTTGGCCGGTGTGAATCACCTCGTCCCGCTCGGTGTCAATACGAATTGGCTGGCCGGTGCGGTGGCTGCGCAAGCTTATCAGATCAGCGGCAGCGCACCGCCGGTGTTTGCGGCTGTCGGTGATTTTGAGCGCACGAATGCCTTTAGTTATTCGGTGTGGCTGCGGGTAACGGACGATAAATCCGGCTCATTTTTCGCCCGCATGGCGGACCGCGATCAAACCTTTCGCGGCTGGGACCTCTGGCTGGAGGGCGGCAAGCCGACGTTACATTTGATTCACGAATGGCCCAAGAACGCGCTTAAGGTCGCGGGCAAGCAAAGTTTGCCCCGGGATCGCTGGAGTCATGTTTGCGTCACTTACAACGGTTCTTCCCGGGCGAAAGGGGTGCGGATTTATGTGGATGGTGAGTTGCAGGAGATGGAGGTGCTGAGTGATAACCTCAAGGATACCACCCGGACGACGGTGCCATTCAAGCTGGGGCAGCGCGATAGCACCTCGCCTATGGCCGGCGCTGGCTTGCAGGATTTGCGGGTGTTTGCACGCGAACTCAAGCGCGAGGAAGTCGGGGAGCTGGCCCATTGGCCTCGCTTGCAGTGGCTCGCCCTCAAGCCGGTGCGAACCTCCGGCGAGACGGATGAGTTGTTTGGGCTCTGGCTGAATCGGGTGGACCGAGGCTATCGCGATTTGCTCCTGGCGGACCGCTCTCTGCTGCAGGAGGAGAAAGCGATACGTGCCCGGGGCACCGTGGCCTATGTGATGAACGAGCGCACGAATGCTCCGGAAGCATACGTTTTATTCCGCGGTGCCTATGATCAGCGGCGCGATCCTGTAACGGCCAATACGCCCGGCTTTTTGCCGCCGATGCCCGCCGGAGCCCCCGCCAACCGATTGGGTTTTGCCCGGTGGCTGTTACAGCCGCAAAATCCGTTGACGGCGCGCGTGACGGTCAACCGCTTTTGGCAGGAGCTGTTTGGCACCGGCCTGGTCAAAACGGCGGGCGATTTTGGCGTGGCTGGCGAACCGCCATCGCATCCGGAATTGCTGGATTGGCTGGCCGTGGATTTTCGGGAAAACCACTGGGATGTGAAGCGGTTTTTTAAATTGCTGGTCCTGTCCGCGACCTACCGGCAATCTGCCGTGGTCTCGCCGGAAAAATTGGAAAAAGACCCCGAGAACCGTTTGCTGGCCCGCGGACCGCGTTTTCGCATGGATGCGGAAATGGTGCGCGACTATGCGCTGGCGGCTTCCGGCTTGCTCACGGACCGTATTGGCGGACCGAGCGTGCGGCCTTATCAGCCTCCGGGCATCTGGGATAAGGTGGGGATGCCGGGCGGCGATACCCGGAACTATGTGCAGTCTCACGGCGAGGATTTATACCGTCGCAGCGTCTATACTTTTTGGAAACGCCAGGCGGCTCCGGCTTCCATGGAGATCTTTAATGCTCCGTCGCGCGAAACCTGCACCGTCCGGCGGGATCGCACCGACACGCCGTTACAGGCGCTGGTGACGTTGAATGATCCGCAATTTGTTGAGGCCGCCCGTAATCTGGCGCAGGCTGGTATTTTGAGCCGGCTCGCGCCGCTGGATTACTTTTCAGAGCGCCTGTTGGCCCGGTCGCTGCGGCCGCCGGAGCGGGCCATTTTGGAATCCAGCCTGGGCGCTTTGTATCTGCACTATAAAGCCAAGCCGCAGGCTGCCGAAGCGCTGCTCGCCCTCGGTGAGACCAAACCCGCTGCGGGGATAGCTAAACCTCTTTTAGCCGCCTATACCATGATCGCGAATGAGCTAATGAACCTGGACGAAGTTTTAAATAAATGAGCATCTCTAGCCACTGTTGGAATTCTGCGCTATGGGGCCGCGATTACGGAATGGCGCTGCCTTGCCTGCTCCGGCGCTGCGGGCTTTCCGTTGCGGCCAGATATTCCCTTTTTCTCGCGGCATGAAACCTTTTCCTGAATTACCTCCGCATCCGCTGTTGCAGGACTACGTTCGCTACGAAACGCGGCGCCAGTTTTTCAAACGCGGCGCGAGTCTCATGGGCACGGCGGCGCTGGCCATGCTGTCGCCGAATTTGATTTTTGCCGGGAACAAAAATGCCGCCGCTGAGGGCGACGCGCAAAAAATGTTGCGGGCCATCGGACCGCACTTTCCGCCGAAAGCTAAGCGGGTGATTTACCTGCACATGGTTGGCGGGCCCTCGCAGTTGGATTTATTCGATCACAAGCCTCGGCTCGGCGATTTTTTTGATAAGGATTTACCGGATTCCGTCCGCATGGGTCAGCGCATCACCACCATGACCAGCGGCCAGAAGCGCCTGCCCATCGCGCCGTCGAAATACAAGTTCGCGCAATATGGCAAGAGTGGCATGTGGCTCTCGGAATTGCTGCCGTGGACAGCCAAGATGGTGGATGACCTGTGCTTTATCCGTTCGATGAATACGGATGCCATCAATCATGAGCCCGCCATCACCTTTATGCAGACGGGCAGTCAGATTACGGGCAAGCCCTGCCTGGGCTCGTGGGTTTCCTATGGCTTGGGTTCACTGAATGAAAACCTGCCGACCTTTGTCGTGCTGATGGCCAAGTCCACCAACACCGAGCAGTTGCAGGCCGTGGGCTCTCGGTTATGGTCCGCGGGTTATTTGCCGGGCGAACATGCCGGCGTGTCCCTCCGCACGTCCGGCGATCCGATTCTGTTCATCAACAACCCTGCCGGCGTGAACGAACAAGTCCGGCGCCAGACGCTGGATGGCTTGAAGGCGCTGAATGAAATCAATTTCCGCACCGTGGGCGATCCGGAAACCCACACGCGGATTCATCAATACGAGCTGGCCTTTCGCATGCAGGCAAGCGTGCCGGACCTGGCCGATCTTTCACATGAGTCGGCCGCCACCTACGCTTTGTATGGTGACGAGGCGAAAACCGCCGGCACCTTCGCCAACACCGCCTTGCTTGCGCGGCGGTTGGTGGAACGGGGCGTGCGCTTTGTGCAGATTTATCACAATAACTGGGACACGCACTCCAATGTTGGCGGCCGGCTGCCTATGCAATGCAAGGACGTTGACCAGGCGTGCTACGGTTTGATTCAGGATTTAAAGGCGCGCGGAATGTTGGACGATACGCTGGTGGTTTGGGGCGGCGAATTTGGTCGCACCATTTATTCACAGGGCCAGTTGACTAAGGAGAATTATGGCCGCGATCACCATCCGCGTTGCTTCACCATGTGGATGGCCGGGGGGGGCGCCAAGCCCGGTTTGGTTTATGGGGAGACGGACGATTTTTCCTATAATATTGTGAAAGACCCGGTCCACGTGCATGACTTTCATGCCACGGCTTTGAAACTCCTTGGTTTCGACCATTTGAAATTCACGTATCGCTCCCAGGGACTTGACCAACGATTGACCGGAGTGGTCCCCGCGAATGTGATTGACCCTTTGATAGCCTGAACTAAAACTAAACACACGCTGAGCTACACCAAAAACAATATAAAGGAACATCCCTATGAAAAACAAAACTGTGACCCGGAGGAAATTCCTCCAGAAAACCGGACTCGCTGCTGCTGCGTTTTCGGCTGCCCCCTATATTCTGGCGCAGGATAAAGCCGGAACACGCTTGCCGGTCGTTGGCAGCGGGGAGCATCAATACGAAGTCATCCATGATTGGGGCGAACTACCCGCCGGACACTCCTATGGCAATACCCACGGGGTGGCTGTGGATGCGCAGGGCTTCATTCATATCAAGCACACCGTTGGCAAGGATGCCAAAATTGACGATGCCGTTGTGGTGTTTGATGCCGATGGAAAGTTTGTCCGCTCCTGGGGGCGGCAATACAAAGGCGGCGCGCACGGTCTGCACTTGAGCAAGGAGGGAAAGGACGAATTTTTTTATCTATGCGATCCCAAGCGGCATCTTTTTGCCAAAACCACCCTGGATGGCAAGGAACTATGGCGTAAATGGGCGCCCGAGCAATGCAACGGCTACACCATGCCGGATGAATTCAACCCGACCAACATTGCCATTGCTGCGAATGGCGATTTTTATGTCGCGGACGGCTATGGCAAAAGTTTCATTCATCAATACGACCGGGACGCAAAATATATCCGCAGTTTTGGCGGCAAAGGCAAGGAAGCCGGCAAGACCGACTGTCCGCACGGCCTGATGGTGGATGCGCGTGGGACCGAGCCGCTGCTGGTGGTCGCTGATCGCAGCAACCGCCGTTTGCAATACTTCACCCTGGCTGGCCAGCATGTCAGTTTTGTCACCAATGAGATGCACGCGCCGTGTCACTTCCATACGTTTGGCGAAGTAATGGTGGTTCCGGACCTCGAATCGCGCGTCACCTTGCTGGATAAAAACAACCAGCTTATTGTTCACCTTGGCCAGGGGCCCGGTTATGGAGGCTTGCGCGACAAGCCGCGGGATCGTTTTACTCCCGGCCAGTTTGTTGCTCCGCATAGCTCCTATTTTGACCACGCCGGAAATATTTTCGTAGTGGAATGGGTAGAGGTGGGCCGGGTGACCAAATTGCGAAAAATCGCGTGACCTACGCGTTTGCGTGGTCGTCGCCTCCGGCGAAAATTTCAAAAGGGAAATTCCGGGTATTCCGGCTCCGGCTTTCGCCGGCGCGGGGCCTTGACCTTTTCCGACGCTGCCTTCCATTTTGCGATCATCGCCTGGATCTCCTGCCGCCGACGCTGCATCGCCTGCAACTCGCCGGTCAGGTCCCGCCGTAACTTTTCGGCCGCTGCCGCGTGGTCGGTCCGGTTGGAAAAGTTCCACGCCGGTTCCCGCCGCTGCTGGTTGATCTGCCGCTTGATCTCGCGCAGTGAGCTTTTCAACTGGGCCGTGATGCGTTGTAGCAACGAGGCGCTGGTCTGCGCTGTAGAACCGGTCTCGCCAATTTCGCAGAGCGTCAGGATCACTTCCAATTGCTCTGCGTCCCCCGCTTCGTAGGCCGACTGTGCCTGATGCCACCACTCCGTTTTTTGGGCGGTCATTTCCCGATGCGCATCGGGATGCAGCCGGCGCACCACCGCGCGATAAAGTTCTTTGAGCCGTTGTGCGGTGTGAGCCGTCCCGGCTATGGCGGGAAAAGCCTCTTTCGGCATGCCCCAGAAATTATCGTCCGGCCCGGGCTGGCCAAACATGTCTTCAAAAATGGATTTAAACGGATCGTCCTCGTCCTTCGGCTCTTCCCAATCCGGACCTGTCTCAAACGGATCCGGCTTCCCTTCGGGATCACCGCCGGGCGGTGGCGGTGGTGTGGGATGCGCTTTGAAGTCCATCACCCTTTTGAAGGCGCGAGCGTAAGAAGAGCCACCGAAGATCACTTCGTTTTGCACCATGATAACAATGGCCTCATCCTCCGCCAGTTTGACACTCAGTTCCCGGAGTTCCGTGAGCAAGGCGCCAAAATGACTGTTCAACCAGCGGGAAAACTGGGGCTGATCAACCTGCTGAAACTGGTCGAGCAATTGCCGCGAATGATCCAGGTCGCGCAAGGCCTTTTCATAATCTTTTTTGATCTTTTTCCGGATGGCGGTGCCATCCACTGGCACCAGCGCGCGACAATGGTTGCCCGCACCGCCGGTGGTGTTTGGCTGACGCTGCGTCTTCGGTCTGGGTTTTCGACGGGGCATTAAAAGCGGCGCAAAGTATCACTTCAACCGTTCCACTGCCAGCGCATCTTTACGTCGCCGGGCGGCAAAAATGCGTGCGGGATAAAGTGAAGGCAACCGGGAATGCCTGCAAAAATCCAAGCCAGTAGCCCATCCCTATGACATCGAAAAACCAGGTCGTCTGGCGGGGTTGTGCCAAGGTTGATTGGAACGGTTGGCCCCGGTTGACCATCATCAGCGGCGCAATTTCACCTGCGTAGTCAGGGCATTTTTGAAGGATCTATATTATTCCAGTGCCAGTGAGTGGCAAGGTATGGGGCAGGCTTTCATCTGGCACCAGATAAATAGCTGCCAGTGTGTGAACCACTCGCAACCACTATATGATAGCGAGTGCCTTTGGCTTGGCCGGCCACACGCTGGCCGTCCAGCCTGATGTCGGGAGTACCCGCCAGGCTCGGTAATGCCAGCGTGGCGGCACAATTTTCCGGCACAGAAAGTTGGAACTGCCATTCCTCCCCGGGTTTTTTCCAGGCCACGGATACCGGTCCGAATTCGGTAATAACGACGCCCTCCGCATGCGTGAGGTCAGCCAGATGCGGCTCGATAATGAGCTGTTTTTCCCAGACCGGCGCATCCCGGCGCACCCCGAGTACATAAGCGCTCAAAATGTAACCGGGCACGATGCCATAACAATGCACTTTTGACCCTCCGCCCATGCTTTCCCAGGTCGTTTGCCAGGGCGATTCCAGCATGCTCTGCCAGCCATGCCGGATGCGGTCGAGGACAATCTGGTCGCAGCGGGGCTGGTCCAGCCCATAAAGAATCTTGAAGTAATAATAATTTGCCATGACCTGTTTGATCTGGCTTTCGTGCGACAAGGTCCATTGTACCACGCGGTCAAGGCGTTCCGGCGGGACGATGCCGCGATCCAGGGCAAACAGATTTGCGTGCAGGGTCGGTTCATAGCAACCGTTTTGATTGGTGAGGGTGATGGCTTTTTTAAACAACCGGTCGCCGGGTAAAACCTCCACCGTTCCCACGGCCGAAAAATAAGCGCCGGCGTTTTCATCCCATAACAACCGGTTGAAATGGGACTTAATCTGTTCCGCCACCCGGGCCCATTGGGCACCGGCCGCCGGATTGCCGGTTTGGCCGGCCAGCCAGGCAGCATCGGAAAACGCGCGCTGAATGAACGCGTTGTTTCCCGCGCCCTCGCAGGTGGCGTAGCTCATGGGATTATCCCAGGCAATCCATTCTCGCGCCCGCACGAGGCCGTTGGTGGTCATACGTCCGGCGAACCATTGCAATAATTTGTCACATTCCGGCCACAACTCGCGGATGAGTTCCTGATCGCCGGTGGCCTCATAATATTTTCGCAAGCCATCCACCCAATCACATGCGCGATCTTCCATGCGTGTATGGATGTCCACCAACTCCGAGCAGGTGCGCGCCCGCAGCATCCCATCCGGCTCCTGGGTGAGTGCCACCCGCCGCCGCATGTTTTTGAAAAGACGCGGATCGCTCCAGGCTTTGACCCCATTGATGGCGGGCCCGGCCATCATGACGCGCGTCGCATCATACATAGGCGGGTCGCAATCCATCCATTCGGAACGTTCGCGATCCGCGCAGTCCGTATAAGCGTCCTCGCTCAATAATTCCAATGAGCGCGCGGTCAGCTTCCAGATTTTATCCAAAGCCGGGTCGCTGCAAGCAAACGAGCCGATGCGCTCAAAGGGATACCGCACTTCCATCAGCCGCGCCTTTACCAGCGAAGCCCGGCCGGATTCGATGCGAATCTCCAGGGTGTTGAAGGCAAAGGTATCATTGCCAATCCATTCCTGGTGCCCTTCGCGGCAGAGCCACTGACTGCGCGCGGTGCGCTTGCCTTCTGGTAACTGAGGGGTCATGATGATTTTGGTTCCGGCGGTGGCGTCAAACTCGAGTACCCAATAGGCTTGGACGATCTCCTGGCAATGGAGTTTCCATTCGCCACCATTAGTGAGAATGGCAGTCGCCGGAGCGGGTTCAACCGCAAAATGAACTTCCTTTTCCTGTAAGAGCGGGATGGTGCGAGGCGAAAGCACCGGCCAAACCGAGAGGTTGGTCGTGGTGATTTTCCGGGCGAAGGGTAGGCTGGCATCATCCATCGTGGGCAACCGCCATGCGCCGGGAGATTTCTGCGCATCATAATTTTCCGGGATGGACGCATAAGCCGATTCCAGCGGTTGGCCAAAACCGGTTTCTACGAAACCATGCCAGGAGGAATCGGTTGCCATGGTTTCGGTTTTGCCGGTCTGACCTACCAGTTCCAGTCGCGCCGTGAAACCGGCATCATGCCGGCGGAAACGACTCAGGCTGCGGCTAAAACTGTGGGTATTATCGCCCGGCCAATCACGATGCACCAAGACGGCAATCGCATTGGTTCCCGCGTGCAAGTGGCGAGCAATGTCCCAGGTGTCGTATTCTGGGCGGCGCTTTTCAAAGCGATTGGGGCCGCGTCCGACATAGTCACCATTCACGAAAAGTTGATAGCGCGTATAGGCAAAAAGGTGCAGTTGGGCGCGAGTTGGGGCGGTGTCCAAGGCAAATGACCGGCGGAATCCCGCATGTAAATTGTTGTCTGTCGGCACCACATCTCCGGTCCAAATGAAGGAGCCCTGAAGTTGGGTGCCCAACTCATCCGCACCCAATACGACTGTAGAACATTAAGCGTGAACTGGTGCTTGAGTAAAACGTGGTTATCCGGCAGGCGGGTAAGTAGTTTGAGGTGTGTCAACAAACAGCAGCCTACAACCTAACGGAGAACCACTATGAAGATTATGGTCGG
>CAISVF010000080.1 GCA_903888765.1 uncultured Verrucomicrobia subdivision 3 bacterium
GGTTTACGGGCGGCATCGCTGGCGGCACCACTACGGTGGAACCGGCGAAGCCGGCTTCCCAATTGGAGTCGGAAAATACCCGAAGAGAACCCGAACGCGTCAATTCTGAGAAGCTAGATTGGAACACCGGCGACGATTGGAACCGACGCAAGGTGTTTGGCGCGATTCATAGCAGCGGAGGGGGTGGCGGCAGTGGTGGTGGCGGAGGTGGCCAGAACCAAAACAATGGTGCCGTGGTGGGGGTCGTGAATGCGTTTGGAGGTGGTGGTGGTTTCCGGAATGCTGGTGGTGGCGCTCGCGGTGGAGGCAGCACCGAGCAGAACATGAACGAAGCAATTCCAGCGCCGACAGACGCTGGAGGCAACTATTTCGATTCTCAGGATAAGGATCCAACCAAGCGAGGCAGCGCCGAACTCAATTACTCTACGGGTATCCCGGCTGATTCCCCTTTGGCTGGCAATCTGAACACGCCAGCCAACCCGTCTGCATTCGGCATGACGCAAAACTCCTGGGATAAAGCACAGGTAGCGGCACCGCCGATAGCGGGACAACGCGCTTATCGCTGGTTAAAGCCAGCCGACTCAGCGGATGGTGACGCAAACGGTTTGCCGGATGACAGCCGCACCTTCCAAAACAGGGCTATGGGAGACACCGTGAAGGCACCGGTAATAGCGCCCCCGATAAACATGGCCGAAAGAAGTAAAGCGAATGGCGATAGCGCAGGCTATTTTCTTGGCTTGCCGAAAAACAGCACCAGTGGGAGGTTTCAATTTGCCACAACCAACAGCATGGCTATGGATAGTTTTGCAATAAAGGACCACTTTGGCCCAAGCGGAATGCCAAGCACGCTCAATGACCAGTCCACCCCGGATTCAACGCTGGAAGAAAAAAGCCGTTCCAAACAATTTGTCGAAAACGTGAAGCCCACGCAAGAAGACGGGAAAAACCGCCGTGCGCAAGCGCGGATGGATATCCAAGGACAAGCGACCCAATCGGAAAATGGTGACATGGTTGCCCGTAAACGGACGTTATCCGTCCTCATACCGCAACCGGAAATTTTGACACGGGAGAATGCGTTCTCCACCTTTTCCCTGAACGTCAGCGACGTATCCTTCAAGCTCGCGGCGGCAAGCCTGGAAAAGGGTCAAATGCCGGACGCAACATCCATCCGGAGCGAAGAATTCATTAACGCGTTTGACTACCGCGATCCGGAGCCGGCAACCGGCCAACCCCTCGCCTTTATTTCAGAGCGGGCGCGTTATCCCTTCGTGCAGAATCGCGATTTACTGCGGCTTGCCGTCAAGACGGCAGCAGCCGGCCGGCCAGCGGGCCGCGCATTGAACCTGGTGCTGCTATTGGACAAATCCGGCTCGATGGAGCGCGCGGACCGCGTGGCGATCATCCGTGAGGCGCTGCAAGTGTTAAACCGCCAATTACAACCGCAAGACATCGTCAGCGTGGTTACGTTTGCCCGCACGGCGCGCTTATGGGCAGATGGCCTGGCCGGCAACCTGGCGGGCGAAACGCTGGAGCGCGTTGGCGACATCACGCCGGAAGGCGGCACCAACCTGGAAGAAGCCCTGCGACTGGCCTACGAAACCGCGCGACGACATTACCTGTCGGGCGGCATGAATCGCGTGGTGCTGTTGACCGACGGGGCCGCCAATCTGGGCAATGCAGACCCCGGCGCGCTGAAGTTAAAAGTCGAAACCCAGCGGAAGCAGGGCATCGCGCTGGATTGCTTCGGGATCGGCTGGGAAGATTACAATGACGAATTGCTGGCCGAATTATCCGGCAACGGCGACGGGCGCTACGCCTTCATTAATTCCCCGGAGGAAGCGGGAACGGATTTTGCCGCCAAACTGGCGGGCGCGCTGCAAGTTGCCGCAGCAGACGTGAAGGTGCAGGTGGAATTCAATCCCCAGCGGGTGGCGTCCTGGCGGCAGATCGGCTATGCCAAACATCAACTCACCAAGGAGCAATTCCGCGATAATTCGGTGCTGGCGGCGGAACTGGCGGCACAGGAAACCGGCAATGCCCTTTACACCATCGAGACCCTGCCGGACGGCAGCGGAGCAGTGGGCACGGTGCATGTACGCTATCGGATTCCGGGCACGAGCGAGTACCGCGAGCGCAGCTGGGAGGTGCCATACGAGGGCAAGGCCGGGGCGTTGAGGCAAGCCAGCGCCGCGCTGCGGCTCGCCGCCAGTGCCGGTGCCTTTGCCGAATGGCTTACCGCAAGCCCGTTCGCCCAGGAGGTCACGCCGGAGGAACTGCTCAAATTGCTGGGCGGCGTTCCGGAAACATACGGAGCAGATCCCCGCCCCGAGAAACTGGTCCGGCAGGTCCTGCAGGCACGAAGCCTGTTGGCAAAATGAAACACCAGGCCACCACGTCCACCTGCCCCACCATGAAAACCGACCGGCACCCGTCAATTTTCCGCCGCCGCCACAGTTAAAATTGGATTGCATCATGAAAACAAAAATCACCGTCTCCACGCTTTGCCTATTACTGTTTCTGGCCATAGCACGCGCGGCGGCAAGCGGAGTATCCTTGCAGGATTTCAAATTGACCGGCGACCTGGGAGGCGACCAAGCCGCCTTCACGCTCACCGCCAGCGCCAAGGTGGAGGACGCACACGGCGGCACGCTGGAATTACTGTCTGGCCCGGTCGCACTCACCAGCCTCGTCCCCCACCCGAAGTGGCACCTGGCCGCCAGCCAAAACCGCTTGATCGCAACCTTCGATCACAGCGGCATTTATCCCATCGAAATCCGCTTCCACGCGGCCGTAAGCCGGAGCAATGATTGGAGGGGGGTGGATTTTCACGTGGCGACCAGCGCCGTGCAGCCGGTGATTCTGCAGAATCTGGCAACGAACACGGAATTCCAATTTGCCAGCGCCGCCCGGCCTGAGCGCACGGGCAGCAATTTTGTAAGCTACCTACCCGTGGATGGCGCGGTGAAATTTTCGTGGAAACAAGCACGGCCGGAAGTGGAGGGGAAATTATTTTACGCGGCGGAAATGACGGCGCAAATCGGCGTCAGCCCCGGTTTGATGCGGCAGGCGGCCTGGCTGAATTGCAAGATCATGCAAGGCGAAATGAGCCGGCTCGAGCTGCGACTGCGCGGGGCCGGGGAGGTCACCCGCGTACAGGGCGATGCGGTGCTCGCCTGGACCGTTGAACCGGGAACCAACGCGACCGATCGCCGGCTGGCGGTGCAGTTCAACCAACCCCAGAAAGACGGCGTTGAACTCCTGGTGCAAGTGCAGACACCGCTGGGCGCGTTTCCGCAAGCGGCGGACGCCCTGCAAATCGAGCCAACAGGCGCAACCCGGTTTGCCGGCAGCTTCCGCATCGTCAACGAAGGAGCCGTGCGGCTGGAAGTATTGACCGCCAGCGGCCTCTCCCAGATCTCTCCGGACCAGTTTCCAGAGGGGAATTTATTTCACGCAACCGGGAGCCAGCGGTTTGCCTACCGTTTTTCCAGTGCAGATTTTGCGCTGAAGCTGCAGGCGGACCAGATCATGCCGGAAATCGGCGTGTCGGAAGTGCTAGCCTACAATATCGGCGAAAGTGAGCTGGCAGTGGATGCCGAAATTGAGCTGGATATCCGCGAAGCGCCGCTCCGCGAACTGCGGCTGGAAATTCCGAAAGGTTACTCGGTGGCCAAATTGACGGCCTCCGGCCTGAGTGATTATTTCACCAGCGAGACCTCCGACCACCCGACCACAGCTGAACTGCGACTGGTTTACGGGCAACCGGTGGCGGACCGGCAGGTCATCCAGTTGCGGCTGGAACGCAACCAGGCGTTGGGTGAAACCAACTGGACATTGCCGCACATCGCAGTGGTGAAGGCAAAATCCGTGCGCGGATTCATAGGCGCCTCGGCGGACAGCGGCTTTCGCCTTACCACCGAGCGCACGCAGTCATTGACCGAAATCGCCACCGCATTTTTCCCGCACCCCCTGGCGGGCATCCAAGCGGCGTTCCGCTTAAGCGAGCCGGACTGGTCCGCGACGCTCCGCGTCGAACGCCTGCCGCAAACCGTGCAGGCTGATGGATTCCATCTATTTTCCATCGGTGAAGGCATTGCCTACGGGAGCAGTGTGATCAACTATGGGATCAGCGGCGCCCCGGTATCCGCCTTCCGCGTTGAATTGGCGGAGGAATATTACAATGTTGAGTTCACTGGCAAAGACATCCGCAACTGGGAAAAAACGCCACAGGGCTACCTGGTACAACTGCACACGCCGGTGACCGGCGCGTACACGCTGCTGGCGACGTATGAACGGCCATTCAAGCCGCAGGGTGAAACCCTGGCGTTCACGGGCGCGCGCCCGCTCGATGCCCAATCCGAGTCCGGGCACACGATCATCATCAGCGCATATCAGTTCCAGGTGCAGCCAGCGGACGTTTCGCCCGGGCTGCTGGCGCTGGAACCCGGCGAAGTGCCGGCGGAGTATCGGCTGTTTTTCGACAAGCCGGTGCTGGCGGCCTACCATTACTCCGCCCGGCCGTTCAAACTGAAACTGGCGCTCAGCCCGCTGGAACAAGGCAATTCTCTCGCCCAGGTGGTAGATCGCGCCACTTTCACCACGCGCATCTCCAAAGAAGGCCAGGCGATTACCGACGCCCACTATCTGGTTAAAACCCGCGGCAACCCGACCTTTCGCGTCACGCTGCCGGAGGGCATGGAATTATGGTCGGCCACCGTTAATCACTCAGCCGTGGTGCCGGTGATGGATGGAAAATCCAATTTGATTCCGCTCCCGCAGCATGCTGATCCGGATACGGTGCTGACCATTGATCTAAAACTGGCCACCCGCTCGCCCAATGCGAAGCGCGTGAGCGTGAGCACGCCGGCGGTCGCCGCGCCAGTCATGCTGGCAGAATGGAAACTCGAACCCGATGAAAATCAGCGGCTGATTTATCGTAACGGCACACTGACGCCCGCCGGCGGAATGGTAGATAGGTCAGGATTTGCACAAATCGAAAAAATGACGCAGGTTAACCAGGAAGATCCGGTCGCGGTCCGGCTGATCACGGCGCTGGGATTGCTGGCGCTGGCGCTGGTGGTCTGGCGATGGGCGGGTGCGGCTGGAACTTATCGTTTTAGTACGCGCCACTTGCTAGGGACGTTGGCTGGCCTGATCGCCATCGGCCTGGCGGTCGTTTCGTTCAGCCGGATTTTTGACACACACGACCTCTCCGCCCACGCCTTGCCAGAAGGCATGGTATTTCTGGCACCTGTGCAACCGGCTGGTCAGAGTCTGACGGTCGAAGCGGATAATCTTCCGAAATCAGAAGCGAACCATAGTGTCCTGACCCAAGCATGGCCAGCCCTGTTTGCACTGCTCGCCTGGGCCACCGCATGGCGGCGCACCGGAAAACTATCCCAGTCAGCCTGGGTGATTTCCGGCTGGATCATCCTCAGCTGGGTGACCTTGAGTCAGCCCAATGGGGCGCCGATTTTTTTGATGATTCTGGCGGGATTTTTAACAATACACATTTTTCTGCCAACGCTGAAACTACTCTGGCAGGTACCCGCGAGGCCAACAGTTCATTTGCCGCCAACACGCGCCATCCCGCCCGGGGCGACAGCAGTAATACTTGCCGGACTTATACTGGGCAGCACTCTGCAAGGTTGGAGCGCGGAGCCCACCCCACCACGGGCAGCGCCGGTGGCCGAATCCGTCACGCAACAAATTCGCATCGAGGACAATTACGCTCTGGGCACGGCAAAAATTCATTGGCAGGCGGAAAAGGGACAGGCGCTGCCGCTGCTTTTTGCCCCGGCGGTGCTAACCCGCTTGGACTACCCAAAAACACTCAAACTGGAGGCGTCGCCCAGCGGAGCACGATGCCCGCAGCAACTGGTGGCGCAATCCGGTGGCACGTTCGAGATTGAACTGCAATATCAGATGCAGATCACCAGAAATGAGGCAGGCAGCGGGCTATCGATGCCTTTACCAGGCGGACTCATCAACTGCGCCACGATCTCTCTGGCGAATCTGGAGGTGGATGTCTTTTCGCCGCAGGCGGTATCCATCCAGCGCCAGGCTGCTGGCAGCAACACGGTGGCGAACCTGGTGCTCACGCCCGGCGCAGAATGGATCGGCTGGCGGCCGAGGAGCCGGGATGTCAAAAATGAGAAGCCTGTTTTCTACGCAGAACTCTCGCAACTCTATGTGCCCGCTGCGGGCGTCATCGAAGGCGCTCACCAGGTTTCCATCCGGCCCGCCCAAGGGGAGCTGGGAGAATTAATTTTCAGCGTGCCGCCGGGCGCCACAATCACTGATGTTGCCGAGGCGTCCCTGGCAAACACCCCGGCCGCCGCCGGCCGCCGGCCATCGCTGGTCTCCCTCTGGCGCTTTGATCCTGACGCACGCAAGCTCCGCGTCACGCTGGGCTCGCCACAATCACGCCCGTTTGCCCTGATGATTCGCTCGCAAGCTGCCACCGGAACCCTGCCCTACGCCCAGCGGGTCGGCTTACTGGCCCTGGAAGGAGCGGCGGGGCAAATCGGCCTGATCGGGGTTGCCACCGGCAATGAAGTCCAATTGGATGAGGTCACGGCCGAAAAATTAACCGCGATCAATCTGGAGGATTTCCCAACCCATCTGGCAGCGCCGTTCGCAGAGCGATTTCCCGGACTCACCGTGCGGCGCGCTTTCCGGCATGCGGATCCGCTGGCGACCGCGCTATTAAAAGCGTCGCCAGTGGAACCAGACGTGCGCGTGGAAACGCAGGACACACTCTCGCTAGGCGAAGATCGCACCGTCCTGGCCAGCAGCGCGAATGTGACGATCTCCCGCGCCGGCATTTTCCGGCTGAGCTTCGTCATGCCGGATGGCTTTGATGTGGAGTCGGTGAGCGGCGCAGCCTTGAGCCATTGGACGGAATTAAAAACCAGCGCCGGCCGCGTCATTACGCTCAATCTCACCGGCAAAACCGAAGGGCAACAACGGTTCCTGATCAATCTAGCCGGCGCGGGCGTAAAGCCGAACCACGCCTGGGCGGTGCCGAAAATCCAATTGCGCGAGGCCGCCAAGCAGCGCGGAACCATGCTCATCGTGCCGGAACAAGGAATGCGGCTACAAGTGGCCCACCGCGCCGGCGCGACCCAAATGGATCCGCAAAAATCCGGAATCCGGCAGAAAGGCGTGCTGGCTTTCCGCATGGTGGAAACGCCCTGGCAACTCAGCCTCGACATTGAGCAGGTGGATCCCTGGGTTCAGGTCACCAGCCTGCAACACGCGACCGTGAACGAGGCGCAAGTAAAAGTCATCGCGAATCTGCAATACCAAATTGAGAATACCGGGTTAAAATCGTTTTGCGTCTGGCTGGCGGCGAACGCCGAAGGTGTGACGTTTCAAGGCGACCAATTGGCAGACTTTCTGGCGCTAAAGGATACGGAGACCAACGGACTCCAGACATGGGAAATCAAGTTACACCGGCGGGTCATCGGCCCATACCGGTTGCAGGTAAAATATCAGACGCCGATAAACGAACAATCAACGGAGACCTCGTTGCGCGGCGTGCTGGCAGCCAATGTGAATTTGCAGCGAGGTTTTGCCACCGTGCAATCGGCCGGACGTTTGCAGGTACGCACAGAGCCGCTGCCGGCGTCGCTGCAACCGACGGAGTGGCAGGCCATTCCACGCGGGCTGCAAAAGGACCTGCCCACAGCGGAGGCCAACTTTGCCTATCGCCTGGTTGAGCCGGACTTTCAATTACCACTCAAACTGGAGCGGCATGAAGCCACCAAATTGTTGCCGGCGCGCATCAATAACATCACATTCACCTCGGTTATTTCCGATGCCGGCCACATGCTCACGCAAGTGCGGCTGGAAATCCTGCCGGGCGACAAACGATTACTGCACTTCACCCTGCCGGCGGGAGCCGCTTTCTGGTTCTCGTTGGTGAACCAAAACGGGGTTTGGCCGTGGCGCGAGCGGGATCAGATTTTGATTCCGCTGGAACAGCAGTCGCACGGCGACCAGCCCTTGCCGGTGGAAATATTTTTCACCAGCGTCGCAGGCCGGACCAACGCCAGTGATTTAAAGCTGGAACTGCTGGCACCTAAATTTGATCTGCCGCTGGAAAACATCACCTGGCGCGTGTTCCTAAACAGCCAGTGGCAGGTTAAAAAGTGGGACGGCTCCCTGCAATTGCAGCAGCAGGAAATGGTGGTGAATGGCGGCGCGCTGGATTTGCAAAGCTATTTGCAGAACGAATCCAGCTGGCAGCGCCAGAAAACGCAGGCGGCCGAACAGATGCTGGCGCTGGGCAACTCAGCGCTAAAAAACGGCGACCCGCAACAGGCGCGGCGCGCCTTTCAATCGGCTTACGGCTGGTCAACCCACGACGAAGCCTTCAACGAAGACGCACGCGTGCAACTCAACAATTTAAAATTGCAACAGGCCCTGGTGGGATTAAACGTGCGTCAGGCCGCCGGTGCCGGCGCGAATGGCGGCTTGAGCGGCAAACTGAATGAACTGCGCAATCACAAAGACGGGAATTACACCCAGCAGGACGCCAAGCAGATTATTGATAACAACAGCGCGGATGAAAATGCGGCATTCATGAAGCTGGCCGCGCGCCTGATTCAGCAACAGGATGCGGCGGTGGCCAATCCCGCCGTCATTCGCGCCAACATTCCCGAGCAAGGCCGGCTCCTGACTTTCAAACGGGCCGTGGTGGTGGATACCTGGGCGGATCTGACCATTGGCTTGGAAACACAAACGGCCGACACCATCTCATTCCCCCGGCGCTTGCTGGTGCTGGCGGTCATCGCATTGGGGCTGGCTGGATTTCAGCTGCTGGGTTATACGAGTCGAAAAGCATCTGCGGCAAAACCGGAAGCATCCAAAATTTAACTTTGCCCTGAGCGGGAAATTACTGGTGCAACTGCAATTGAAAAAACCGAACACTCCCGGATGCTCCGGAATACATCGCTCGCCATAGCTGCAGGCTATTCGTATCGGTGCCCAGCCATTGCTGGATCATGCCGGCATTGCTCCAGGTCAGCAGGTCGGTGGAAGTGCGCGGATCATAAATAACATCAGTCACGCCAGCCGGCCGCCGATAAAGCAGCGACCAAGAACCATTGGTGAAAACCAGAGTGGTCAGGAAGGCATTAGATGCGGACGTAAAGGCAGGGAGTCCCAAGGCATATTTGACCAGGTTTGGCACTCCATCGCCCAGCGGCATCGCACCGGGGCCACTAATGCCGGCATCCGTGAGCTGCCCGGGCATAAACTGAGTCGCCTGCCAGGCCGCGAAACCTGTCGCGGGATTACTGACGGTCAGCGTGGCCAGAACACTCGTCACCGAGCCAGCGCCATTGCTGACCACCACAGAATATTTCCCCGCATTCGTCCATTGCACATCGGCCAGGCTCAGCGTGGAATTCGTCGCACCGGGAAGCACAGCATTCGTGTTAAAATACCAGGTGTAGCTCAGCGGCGCACTACCGGTGGCAGCCACAATCAGGGTTGCATTTTCATGGGCAGACAGCACCTGGCTTTGCGGTTGGGCGATGATCCCCGGCGGAGTCGGCGCATAGGCAGTCAGGAGCCAATTCGTCTTGTTCCAATTGAGGGCGCCCGCCCCGGCGCCGACGGCGAGCATCGCTTTCAGTTGGCTGGGCTCATCGGGCGTGTATCCATAGGGCAAAACACCGCCGGGCAGATTCCAGGAGAATGGCACCACAGGTGCCTGTACCGGGCCCAAGGTGGCGGCGCCAGCAGGATCGGTATTATTGCCGCGAAAAAAGGCGCCACTGAGCTGGCAGATGGTGTCGAGCGCCATGATTTTTCCGGTATAAGCCGGGTTTGAAGGATCAGCCTGATTATTACGCAGCGGCGTGAGGCAATCAATATACACAGATTTCTCCACCAATACCGCGCCATTCTCAGTGGATATGCTGCCGTTGATGGGAGGATTAAAGTTATAAGTGTTGTTCAAGGTGTTTTGATTGCCGAGGCTCATGGCGGCCGCCCTTGAATTGCGCATGGCCTTGGCGGCCAGCACCAGGCTGTCATCTACGTAAATATTATAGTCATGAACATTGCCTGCACGCAGCCGCGGGACACAGCGATCCCAGGCATTGTTAAACCAGAGGTGATGAAAGGTCATCGAGAGCGTCGCGTTGCCGGGATCAAATTCATTCGCCCCCGCCAGGTGGGTTTTATCGTGTCCCTGAACAATCAAAATGATGTCCTCGGGGCTAAATCCATTGTTCCGTAAAAAATTATAAAATGCGTAACTTGCCCGATTGGACTCCAGCACCGAAATCTGCTGGCGCACCCAACTGTTGCTATTCACCGCTCCATCATCCCCGACATATTTGCACCAGGAGAGAGTGATTTTCGAGCTGCCAGCCTTCGTATCCAGGACGCCATCGTAACTCTTCGTAAACGTGCAGTGATCCACCCAGATATTAGTTACGGAGCCACCATTGCCCAGGTCAATAAAGTCCCAATCGTTCTTATCGTAGTTTCCCTTGCTGGCCTCATCCCACTCCCACATTTCATCAAATTTCAAATTGCGCACCAGGATGTTCCCGGTGCTCTTGAAATTGAAGGTGGCATGGCGAATGGCGGCACCGTTGGCTGAAAAAATGGTCAGCCCGCTGCGCGGCTTGATATCAATGAGGCTCACCCCCGTCATCAATAACCGGGGATGTAACTGCGGCGGATTATGGGAACGAAACGGGGTTGAGGGCAGGGCTTGCACAGCCGGGCCGACTTCGTTCCAACCCAGGTCCAGATTGGTGGTGATTTCAATCACTTTCACCGCACCGGCAGTTTTATATGCCGCCACCAGTGCGTTGGCCAGATCCAGTGCATTCGTTACTTTGCGGTACGCGGGATCGGTTTCCACAATCAGGCCGCCACCGGTCGTGCCGGCGCCAAACCCGGTCAGATTGTACGCCGTGTTGGGAACACTCATACCGGAGGTGATCGTCAGGGTGGCCTCGCTGCTGGTGACACTGCCCACACTATTGGAAGCCCGCAAAAAATAACTGCCGGCATCCGAATTTTGCACGTTGGTCAGATTCAAGGTGGCAGCCACAGCACCATCAACGGGAGTGTTATTTTTAAACCATTGATAAAAAACGGGCCCCGTCCCGGAAACCGTCGCGGTAAAGCCGACCGAATCCCCCGCCAGCGCAATGAGGGATGCCGGCTGAGCCGTAAAGATTGGCGCGACGGCGTTTGTATTGATCGCTAGCCCGATATTGGAACTCACCGCCGTACCGGCCAGGTTGTTCACCACCACCGAGTACATTCCGCCATTGACGACCTGCACTCCCATCAAGGTGAGCGTGGCATCATTCGCTCCTGCGATCGCTGTATTGGTATTAAAAAACCACTGATAGCTGAAAGGCGTTGATCCGCTGGCCGAAACCGAAAATATAACATTCGCCCCGGGCGACACAGTCTGGCTTTGGGATTGCGCCACAATGGTCGGAGCCACGGGGGTCGTCACAGACAATTTTGCCAGCGCACTTGTCACCGCTCCAAAAAAATTGGTGACCACCACACAATACCGGCCCGCATCGGCAGTCTGCAAAGAGGTTAAGACGAGCAGGGAATTGGTCGCATTCGCCAGCAACTGGTTGGTATTAAAATACCACTGGTAATTCAAGGGGGCAGTGCCATCCGAAACCACACTGAAAAAAGCGCTCTGGCCGGTATAAGCGCTCGCATCATGGGGATCCAGACTAATGGCTGGAGCCGTGCCCACACCGACCATATCAACGCGCACCTCGGTGATGGTCATATTGGTTGCGGAGCTGGCGGCGGAGGAAGGACGCAAGGCAATGCCATCAAAATTGAAGGTGGCGGCATTCGTATCCAGCACAGTCGTGGAGAGCAGCACGCCGCCGGCCTGATTTTGCCACGTTGCGGTCACGAACATGTCCGTGGCATTGGTCCGGAATAAAGCGATTTGCAGCGAATATTGCCCCGTATTGGTGAATCCGGCAAAGCCATTGGTATTGCCCGGCCCGGCACCCAATGTTTTATAGTCCCCCGTGGTGCCAAGCAACGATGTGGAAGCAAGATTGGACCGACTCCGGAGATCCATCGGGCTCGCACTATTGAAGATCTGGCCGAAATTTTGAAAAAGCGCGTAGCCTTTCACACCATTTCCCAGAACGCTATTCCCGGTTAAATCATTCGTCGTCCAGCGGGGCGAAAGCGCGGAATCGGCAAAATCATAGATCCCCAGGCGAAACCCCTGAGAGCCATTGGCAGCTGCCACATTATTAAAAATGAAGCTTACGGTGGCCGTAAGCGTATCACCGATTCCGAGACTGACCGGTGCGCCCGAATTCAAACCAAAATAGGTTACCCCCAGAACCGCGCTTGTGCCGTTGGTCACTGTCAAAGCATGAACCCCGGTCGTCCACGAAGCGGGACTGGAAACATACCAGGCAGCATCGGCGGGCAACCCTTGATTGTTGCGGGTGCCATCGCTAAACGAGTCATCCAAGAGCGTCATGCCACGGCTGGAGGCCAAGGAAGCCAGAAATGTCAAGACCGGCAGCATGAAGCGCACGCCTTGACATTTTAAACAAAATTTAATTTCAAAAAACATTTTCATAGACAAGGTACGCCTTAGGGATTGAGCAGATAATACCGGTTCCTCCACTCAAGTGTCACTGGCAGCAACGTGCAATTCTGATTGAAATAAAGGAACCCATGCTCTCAAGTAAAGAATGCCATATCCTGACGGTAGATGGGGCTTGCATTAACGTTAGCGCATTGGCACGCGGCCTCTCATGTACCAAGGCCAATATGGCCGAGCATCATTTGCCCTTGAGATGCCTGAAATACCGCGGCTACAAAGCAAGCAAACCCACCGGTTCCGCGACACCATTTTGAGATAAAACCAAGCCAGCAAGCTGGCGTTTGGCTTTGTGCGAATAAATCTCCCGGCAGACTCAAGGAGCGCTAGAGTGGTTTTTCCTTAAAGAGATTTGACCGACCAGCCCCGACGGTAGTCACGCCGGAGGTATTGATTCGCAGCCGCCAAGTCGAATTTCATCCGCCAACTGGACCACTTCAATGACGTTTGCGGAAAACGCGCCGCAATATTCCCTAGCAGGATCGTTTCGGTCAGCGGGCCGGCATAAGCAAAATCCGCCATCGTTTTCCCCTCGCCCCGGCAAGCTTCGACAAATTGTTCCCAATGTTTGAAACCTTTACTATGCGGAAATTTGAAATCTTGAAACTTTGCCCGGGGGAACAAGGTGGGGAGGCTGAAGTGCGGCAACAGCATCACCCCTTCAGTGCCAACAAAAATCGAACCTGAATCCGGAACTTCCTCGCCTTCAATCAAGCCCAGGACGGAAGCGGGTGGACGGGAAGTGCCATCATACCAAGTGACGGGCAAATTCCGGGAGGCAGTTCGATGGGTGCCTTCAAAAGTATAACAAACCTGGCCATTGAGCGACCAGTTCCATTGGTTCGGCGGCGGACCTTCCGAGCGGATGGTGTGTGGCGCAGCAAGGCCAATGGACTCAAAAACCGGATCGAAGATGTGGCAGCCCATGTCTCCCAAGGTGCCCGTGCCAAAGTCGAGTCGTTTTCGCCAATTGCCGGGATGATAATAATGTCCACCTATAAAGGGGCGTTCGGCACAAACACCGAGCCAGAGGTTCCAGTCCAAACTGTCCGGCACCCAGTCCGTGTGATTGTGTAGGTCAGTCATGTCGCCCCATGATTTACCGCACCAGGAATGCACCTCCTTGATCTTGCCAATAACCCCGCCCTGCACGAGTTGCACTGCCAGACGGTAATACACATCCGAATGAATCTGGATCCCCATTTGCGTGACAACGCGCTGGCGACGAGCCAACTCAGTCATCCGCCGCACTTCATAAATCTCATGAGCGAGGGGCTTCTGACCATAAACATGCTTGTGAAGCTGCATCGCACTAATGCCGATTGGGGCGTGCATATGGTCCGGCGTGGAGACATTCACGGAATCAATATTCTTTGCCTCCTTGTCCAGCAGTTCACGCCAGTCCTGATAAAAACGCGCATCCGGAAATTTCCTTTTTGCCTCCACCATACGGTCAAGATCAACATCGCAGACCGCAACGATTTCAACATTACTGCAATTCGCAATCTGAGTTAGATCGGCCCAAGCCATGCCAGCCGCACCAAAGCTCGCATGCCGCAGCCGGCGGCTGGGCGGAGCTGCAAGCAAATTAGAGGTTATAAATGGCGCGGCGATCGCAGCGGCCCCCACCTTTTTAAGAAAGGAACGGCGGGTAGAGGTAATAGGCGAAGTCATATGCACAAAACGTTAATTCAAGGGGTGGATGGAAATGTTACGGAACATGACCGGGTCATTATGTCCGGCAAAGCCAAAGTGCCCACTCGTACGGTCTTTGCCAGGATGGGCGTGATTGCCGGCAAATTCCGTGACCCGGCTTAAATCCGCATCCAGGATCGGCGTGCCGTTAAGTTCCACCTTGATGGTTGGGCCCACCACAGTGACCTCCTCGTAATTCCAATCACCGATCGGATGCTGATACCCGCGTTGGGCGGCCACCATACCATAGGCAGAACCGTGGGCCTGACGCGGATCAATTTTCTCACCAGTGGCCTGCTCGTACTGGTCATCCAGCACCTGACACTCACACATCCCGACGTAAGCTGTGTCACCGCTGCCGGGATAGCGAATGGCCAAGCCATTATTGCCGCCGGGCGGCAGTTTAAACTCCAGCCGCACCGTGAAGTTGGTAAATTCCGCCTGCGTATAAATGGTGCCGCCTTTTCTGCGCTGCCAAACAATCGCCGAATTCGTCACGCGACAACAATCCAACGGCCCGACCCAACCCGCGAAATCCTTCCCGTTAAAGACGGGCTTGAATCCCCGGGGATCCTGACCACGCAGCCAGCGGTTGGCCTCATCACTCCCCAATTCGCGCAAGAACACGTTCCGCCAGCGGATCTCGCCACCGTGAGTTTGCAATTGAATCGGGCCGCGCGGCGGCACCGCCAGCTTGCGATTATAATAATTTTCCAGGACGGCACCGTTCACCGTCTGCCGGCCATTTAACCACACCCAAACCCGTGAGCCCGCCATGACGATGCGAAAATGGTTCCATTCACCAAAGGCTTTGTCCGCCTTTACCAGCGGGTCTTTGCCCGGAGCGCCGGGAGAATTATTCCATAACCCTCCAGACCCCTTGTCTGCGCCCAGCGAAAACTTGGCGGTCTCGGTGGAATCCCAAATCTGCACCTGTGGACACCCGCGCAGATATATTCCACTGTCGGCCAGCGGTACGGTGCGATAATCCAAAAGCAATTCAAAGTCGCCATAGTTTTTTTCGGTTGTGAGAAAGAGCCCGTGACCATCATTCACCAATTCCCCAGCCTGCACCGACCAATGCTGACGGATGTCCGCGAGGCTGGCATCATGCTTGCCGGCAAATTCTGCGGGCGGCAAGGCCAGATATTTGCGGGGGTCCTCGGTGGTGGCACCCCACCAGCCAGTGAGATCGCCTCCGTTAAAGAGCGCAGTAAAGCCGGAAGGCGGCACGTTGTTGGAACAAGCCGCCGGCTGACAGGTTCGACATCCCACCAGGAAAACCGTTCCAAGGGCGGCCGTCAAAACCAAGCCTATGGCAGCCAGCCTGATGCGAGAAAAGGAATTAGTCATGTGTGAAGCATCGGATTTTTTGGCCGAACGCGAAAGTCCATTTTTCAGCTCTGGTGTCCTAAAAATAGGGAAGCAAACGCCGCATTCTGGCATGGGTCTGAATTTCCAGCGGAAAGACAACCGGATTAGCTTCAGGTCATCCGGCTGGAACATCACCGGACATTGAACTTTTACCCGCCGCCGGTTGTGTTATAATCAACTCCATGTACCGGACGCAGGATTTACATGTTAAAGAAATTGTCCCGCTGCTTTCGCCGCGCGCGATGCGGTCGCTTTCACCCACTCCCGAGGCGGCCAACGCCACCGTGGCCTTGGCGCGCGAGCGGGTCATCCGCATTTTGGAACAGACCGACCCGCGCCTGCTCGTGGTCATCGGCCCCTGCTCCATCCACGATGAAAAAAGCGCCCTGGAATACGCCACGCGCTTGAGTCGTCTGCAACCGGAGTTGGCGGATAAAATGGAAATCGTGATGCGCGTTTATTTTGAGAAGCCGCGCACAACCATCGGCTGGAAAGGCCTCATCAATGATCCGCATCTGGACGGTTCACAGGATATTGAGACCGGATTAAAGACCGCGCGGAAATTGCTGCTGGAGATCAACCGTCTGGGGTTGCCGGCGGCAACGGAATTTCTCGACCCCATCGTGCCGCAGTACATTGCCGACCTCATTACCTGGGCGGCGATTGGCGCGCGCACCACGGAGTCCCAAACGCATCGCGAGATGGCCAGCGGCCTTTCGATGCCGGTCGGTTTAAAGAATAGCACGGACGGGAGTTTACAGGTGGCGATCGACGCCATGGGCGCAACCCGGCATGCGCACAGCTTTTTAGGGATGAACGAGGAGGGCGTGACGAGCATCGTTCGCACCAGCGGCAATCCGCATGCCCATGTGGTCCTGCGGGGCGGCCGGGCGATGACCAATTATGACGCGGCGAGCATCGCGGCGGCGGAAGCAAAATTAATATCCGAGAAACTGCCGCCGGTACTCATGGTGGACTGCAGTCATGCCAACTCGGAAAAAAAATTCGCCAAACAGGAAGAAGTCTGGCGCAGCGTGATTGAACAGCGCGTCAGCGGCACCCGATCCCTCATCGGCCTGATGGTCGAAAGCCATTTGAGCGAGGGGAACCAGCCGATCCCGAAAAATGCGACCGACTTGCGCTACGGCGTAAGCATCACGGATTCCTGCGTGGGCTGGGAAACTACCGAGCGAATGCTGCGATGGGGCTACGAGACGTTGAAAAATAAGTCCAGCCAAACTTAAAATAAAAACTCCGCAGCGGACTGCGGAGTTTTTATTTTTGGCAAGGAAAGATCGCTATGATCAGGTCATTTAGCTTCGAGTTGCACCGGTTTATAGCCGCCGCGCGATTTGAAATAGAAAATCAACGCCAGATAACAGGCAAAGGTGAAAAGCGGAAACATGGCCATTTTACCCAGGGCGCTGAATTTGCCAGCGGTCGTGGCGGCCTGGAGATCGCTCTGTGATTTGGCGTCGGTGACCGCAGCACTTTTTGCCGGATCAATAGCTTCATACGCCCCGAGTAAGTAATTTTGCTTCATCGTGACTTGCTGGTAGAGCGCGGGGTTGGCAGCCTGCAACTGCTGGGTGGTGGAGGTTTCCTGCATATAACCGAGAAACGGTGCGCCCAGAATACCAACCGCCAGCATGCCGATGCCGCCCATCGCATTCAAGGTGAGCGCCCCGCCACGCGGGCATTGCTCGGAAGTCAAACCGAGAATGGTCGGCCAAAAGAAAGTAATGCCGACCCCGAACAGCGTGGCGGCGGCAAAGATGGTTCCGGTGCCGGAATGGGCGGTGTGGGAAAGGGCGAGAATGCCCAACCCGGCCAGCGCCGAACAGGTCGCGAGCAGACCGATCGGGGAGAATTTGTGGGCGAGCGGCCCGGCACAAAAGCGCAAGACCAGCATGATGGCCGACGTATAAACCAAAACCCAGGCGGAATTAAATCCGGCCGCCTTCATGGGGTCTTCCATGAGTGCGGTGATCCAGCCATTCGTGCCAAGTTCGGTCGTTGCTTGGGGCATCATGATGATGATGAGGAAGGCCAGTAATATCCGGCCAAAAGATTTAGTGAGGACGGCAAACGCCAGAACGACCACGCCGGTGAGCATCCAGCTGACATTTTGCGACCAGCCAAAAACCTGCCCGAGTTGCGCAAAGACGAGGCCAAATCCAACGAAAGCGCCGAACACTCCCAGTTCCTTGAGCATGGCCAGGTAGCTCACGCCCGCCTGTTCCCGTTCGCTTTTCGGAAATTGCTTGCCGATGAGGATGAGAAAGAAGGCGATGGCCGGGATCAGGATCAAGCTAAGGTTAATGCGCCAATCGGTGTTTTGCGCCAGTGCAATGGTGCAAAGTCCGCCCATCACAAGCCCAGCCGGCCAGCCGGCGTGCAGGC
This sequence comes from uncultured Verrucomicrobia subdivision 3 bacterium, assembly GCA_903888765.1. Lineage (GTDB taxonomy): Bacteria > Verrucomicrobiota > Verrucomicrobiia > Limisphaerales > UBA11358 > UBA11358. Next base: position 18,116 of record CAISVF010000080.1, read on the forward strand.
GGTTGAGCCACTTCACTTTTTCTGTGTTGAACATCGTGGACACGATGGGATTGGCATAGGCTTCCACCGTTCCGTTCCCGAGCCCAAGAATAATACTGCCCCAGTAAAGCAATTGGTAGCCGTGCTTCTGTCCGGCCACCAGCGCATCACCGGTCACGCCGTGAATGCAACCATAAGCGGCAACCGCCATCGCGGTGTAAGCTAGATAACTCACGAAGGAATAAATCATCGCCACCTTGTAACCAATGCGGTCGATAAACAAGCTGAACAGGATGATGCTCACCCCGAACGACCAGATACCCGCGCCCTGAAGTTCTCCGACAACCACGTTGTCCAGTCCGAAGTCCGTCTTGAATTGTCCGCCGCACAAGATCATGCGGCTGATAAAAGCATAGCTGGTGGTGATAAGTGCGATGAAGCAGCCCCAAAAAAGGGTTTGATCTTTCCGATTATTCATGGTTTCCACCAATGCTCTGGATGGACGCAAAAAGTGTCAACGCAAATCACCCATAAAACGCATTTTTTTCGAGATGGTTGCCAAAATCATTTCCTCTGGCATCATTTTCCCATGAAAGCATTTTTGATGGCGCTCTTGCTCTTCACCGGCTGGGTCGTCACCGCTCAAGCCCAACAGGAAGCCGACACCCAATATCTGGGTATTTACAGCACCCTTCAAGCGGCCGAAAAGCTCGCTAGCGAAGGGCAGCCGCGCGAGGCGCTAACCGCCTACACTGAGGCCCAGCTGCGTCTTGGCCAGTTTCAAAAAACCTACCCCGAATGGAACCCCAGCATCATCAAATTCCGTTTGAATTATCTGGCCGGCAAAATTTCGGATTTGAATAACCGGGCGCTGGCCAACAATGCGCCGGTGGCCAAGCCAACCGCACCCGCGATCCCTTCCGCAGAAAATGCCGCCCGCATGCAAGCGCAATTGGAAGACTTGAATGCGCAACTGGCATCCGCCCAGGCGGAAAACTCCGCGCTGCAAGCCAAACTTAAGGAGGCGCTGGCCACGCAACCCGCCGCCGTGGATGCCGCTGAACTGACCCGCGCTCAGGAACAAATTCGCGACTTGATGAAGGAAAACGAGCTGCTCAAAGCCCACCACGCCACCACCGGGAAAACCGGCAGCACAGACAGCAAGACAGCGGCCTCCGACAAACTCCAGAAGAAACTCACAACTGAACAGGTGCACGCCACGCAACTGGCCGATGAGAATGAGCATCTGCGGAAGGAACTCAAGCAGGCCGGCGAAAGCACTACCACGCTCGCCGCGCTGCGCGAAGAAAACGGCCGTTTGCAAACCCAACTGGCCAGCCTGAAAGAGGCCGCCAAAACCGACGCGGCGATGGAACTGAAAAAAGATCGCGAGCTGATCGCATCGCTGCGCACGGCGGTGGCCAATGCAGCGGATGAAAAATCTGCGCTGGAGAAGAAAAATCGCGAGCTGACCAAAGGGTCCGCCGCCAGCGGCTATGAAAAGAGCATGCGGAAATTGACCGCAGAACGCGACGACCTGGCGCAGCAATTGGCAGCCGCGAAACAAAAAAGTTCGCGCCGGAGCGACCGCGCGGCAGCCACTGCGGGCGGCAGCAACTCCGACCAACAGGTGGCCACCTTGCGGGCACGGCTAGCAGTGCTGGAAGCGGAAAAGATTCCGTTCACGCCGGAGGAACTGGCGCAATTCCGGCAGCCCGAACCAGCCATCACCGCCACCGCGCCGGCCAAATCCGCCAGTGATAAATTACCACCCGGCACGGCGGAATTAGCCGCCTCAGCACGCGAGCATTTCAGCCGGCATGAGTATGTTGAAGCCTCCGCCGATTATCAGAAAATATTGGAACGCGATGCCAATAACGCCGTGGCTTTAGCCAATCTGGCGACAATCGAATTGCAGCAGGACAAGCTGGCCGAAGCCGAAAAACATATTATGGCAGCCCTCGCACAGAATCCCAACGACGCGTACAATCTGTCCACCCTGGGCTCCCTGAAATATCACCAGAACAAATATGATGAGGCGCTCGACGCCTTGAGCCGCTCGGCAGCCCTGGATCCGAACAATCCGGAAACCCAAAACTATCTTGGCGTTACTCTAGGGCAAAAAGGCCAGCGCCAGCAGGCGGAAGCGGCATTCCGTCGCGCCGTCCGCCTCAATCCTTCATACGCCCCGGCGCATAACAATCTCGCCATGATTTATGTCAACCAGCAGCCCGCTGCTCCTCAGCTGGCCCGCTGGCATTATCAAAAAGCGCTAGCCGCCGGTCAGCCGCACAATCCTGAATTGGAAAAGACCCTGGCCGAAAAAGGCGCGCCGGTGGACGCCCCATAGTTCCGTGCGGCAGGCTTTCCACGAAATCCTGATTTCCACCGGCGGGCGTGGTCTGGTGGAATTTACCGAAGAGGTGCAGCGCTGGGTTGCCGGCCATCATTTTCGGGACGGCCTGCTAACCCTCCATTTGCGTCATACCTCCGCCTCCCTGCTTATTCAGGAAAATGCCGATCCTGACGTGCGTCGCGACCTCGACGCATTTTTTTCGCGACTCGTGCGCGACGGTGACCCCCTGTTTATCCATTGCGCCGAAGGCGACGACGACATGGCCGCCCACATCCGCACGGCGCTGACCACGGTGAATCTTTCGCTGCCCGTCCAACATGGCCGGCTGGCGCTGGGAACCTGGCAGGGAATCTATTTGTGGGAGCATCGCACGGAACCGCACCGGCGCCACGTGGCTTTGCATTTTCTCGGCGAGTAGATTTCAGGCTCGCACCAGCAGAGAGCGTCGGCCAACGGGGCGCGCGCCCTGTGATTCTTCCAGAAAGACGAGCCAGTTTGGGTTGGGCAAAACGACTTCAGAAATTTCCATTTCATCCAGCACCATTGCGGCTGTCGAAAGCGCATCCGATTCGGCGGCGCTGTCAGCCAGCGCCCAGGCGCGATTTTGGCGCCGCGCAATCCCACCGGTGCGAGGATCAAAAATATGCTGTCCCTGGACGGCCAAGCCGGAGCCGCTTAGCGAGGCATTTTGTAGCCAGTAACGCTCGGCTGCCTGGTCCTCGCCCAAACCGCAGGACCACCCCTTCGAGTTCGCCGGTGCCTTGCCTGCCAGAATACTGCTGCCGCCTGCAATCAGCAAAAATGCCGGGCAACTCCATTCCCGCAATACGTCCCCCATGCAATCCAGCGCAAAGCCTTTCCCGATCGCCCCGAGATCCAGTTGCACCTTGCCGGAATCACAGCGGATGGAAGATTCCATTGGCAACAGCGACCAAGCCGGTGATTCCCCCTGCTGATGGCGCACCGTGGCAGTGGGAGAGAAGGCGCCTTGTGTGGCCTGTTCCATCGCCTTAGCAATTTTGAGGCAGGCATACACCGGTGCGCTCAAGCGCATTTTTTCGCCCAAGTCCAGTTCGGCGATTTGGGAGATTTCACTGTTGGCGCGAAACCGGCTGAGGCGTGTTTCCAGATCCTCCAACAGAGCCAATACCGCCTGCGCCGCCTGGCCGGCATAGGTTTTTTCCTCATCGGCAACGCGCACTTGAAAATTCGTGGCCATCGCGCGGTGGTTGAAAATGTGAATCCCGCTCATGGCGCTAGCACATGGGTGGCGGAAGGCGACCATAATATGAGCAGGACATTGGGCCGGGCGCCGAAAAAGTCCGGACGGAAACCCTGTAACTGAGCCGCCAGCGGACCGGGCACCTCACTGGTGGTGATAAAAAAATCCGCCGCCCCGGCTGCCTGCCCCGGCTGCCAGTAGCCTACGCAGGAAAACTTCCTTAAATACCAGGGCAACGGCCACGCATCCGCAGCAACGACGGCAATGCGCGGCTGGGCGATGTGTTTTTCCCGCGCCAGTTCTGCCAATCGAACCGGCAATTGGAGCAGATCCTCACTGGTGTGGGCATAGGCGAAGGGATTTTTTTCATCCGCCGGATGCTGAAAAACCAGCAGTTTGGTTTGCGCAAAGAGCGCCAGCAGAAAAAATCCGCAAGCCAGGCCAGCTCCCCAGCGGGCGGCTGGCTTAGTGAGCAGTTTGCCGAAAGCGGCTGCACCGACTCCACAGAGGAGCGAGAATGGCAGCCAGAGGTTAAGCGCAAGCCAGGGTGTTTTGTAGGGAATGGCGGAGTAAATCAGAAAAATAACCAAGCCGTAAATGGCAATGAACAAACCCGCTTTGCTGCGGCTGCTGACCACATCACAAATCGCCGCATAGGCGCCGGCAACGGCCACAAACACCAGAATGAAAAGCGGATCGAGTAGATGACCATAATAGCCGAAGGGTTTCTCATGTCCCTCGCCGCTCGCCCGGGCGGCGAAGCGTGGCATGGCCCGGACCAAATCCGTCAGCCCGGACCAGTTCTGTCCGAACCAGGTGAATAGCAGGATGCCGGTCGCCACAAAAATTACCAGCATCGTTGCCAACACTTTCGCAGGTGGATAAGGCAGGCTGGGTTTCAAAAGGCGAACGCACAGCAATCCAATTCCGAGCGCAAAAAAATGAATGATGGCCGTCTCTTTGCACGCCAGCATCAGCGCGGCACATCCGCCAGTGAGCGCGGCGGACAAAATGCCGGGGTTCTGCAACGTCCGCCAGCCGGCTAAAATCAGCCCCAACGTGGCGGCAACAAACAGGGTCTCATGAATGAAATAGCGGCTATAATAAACCGGCAGAGGAGCGAGTGCAAACAGCAGTGCGGCCACGAGGCAGGGAATCAATCCAAACAGATCCACCGCCGCTCCGAAAAGCAAAACCATAGTGCTGCCGACCAGCACCGGAATGAGACGGAGCTGGGTTTCCGTGAGGTCGGATAGGTTTTTTGCTCCGAGCAGTTTGACGAGCGGCTCCGCAACCACATAGAGCAGAGGCCCATGGCGATCCTGCGGGTCATAGCGGTATTGGTCCCCGGCCAGCAGTTTGCCGATGAGAAAGGCGTTTACGGATTCATCCGTATGCATGGGCCGTTCGCCCAGTTGAGGCAAACGGATTAAAAACGCAAACAACGCCAGCGCCGCAAACAGCAGCCAGCGGCGGGTGACGGTGGAATGGAGAAGGGAAAATGCAGCCGGAATTGCCGGCCTGAATTCAGGCCGGGGCAAATCGGTTTCGGCCTTCGGCATTTTTCATTCAAGCGCGAATCACGCGACCGGCTTGCCGAACACTTCCACCTCAATATAATGATTCATCTTGTTGGTCGTGTTACCGGCGCTGTAAAGACGCACATAACGGCCCTTGACCCCCTTGGCATCGATCAATTTACCCAGACAGCTCTCGATGTAGGGACGATCTTTGCCGGCTGCGGAATTATCGTAGATGGTCGTGACGTCCTTCTCAAACTTGGGATCGTCGGAAACTTGCACGAAGACGTCGCGATAAACGCGTTCCTGCGAATGGAAATGCCAGACGACGACGGCGGAGATGGTCGCAGCTTTTTCGAGATCGATCTGCACCCATTGTTTGCCCTGACTCAGTTCAACCCAATTACCTTCGTCCCCAGCCTTTTCGCCATCGGTCAGCAGATCCAGCGTCCCGACCACCGGCTCGCTGTCGCTGGCAGTGACTTTTTTCCCCTTGGCAAGGTTCACCGTTCCGGCGGGCACTTCAAAATTAGGCCACACCTTCAGCTTCGGCTCCAAGTTTGGAACATTGATCGGCACCGGCGTGCCGACAAACAGCGGCGGCGGCGTCTCGGTTTTAAGCGGCACTTTATCCTCGGCCAACGCCATGCCAGCGGAGACCAAAATGAGACTAACAGATTGAAGGAAGCATTTGTTCATAAATTAATTTGGGCTTTCAAGCTTTGGTTTCCTGGGCAGAAATTGCGATCACTTTTTGCGCGGCAATGGCCTCGTTGGCCTTGTGAATGACATATTCGCTGGCGAATGCCTCGTCGGCGGGACAGTTCAGCGGAGCCGTGCCGCGAATGGCGTTGAAAAAATTTTCCAGATGCGGCTGATGGATTTTTTTGGTGAAGGAGACGGGAATATCATATTGCAGCA
>CAISVF010000081.1 GCA_903888765.1 uncultured Verrucomicrobia subdivision 3 bacterium
AGGAACCGCAGCGCGGTATCAAACGTGGCCCCGCCCCACATTTCCAGGCTGAATAAATTTGGCGTGCGCCGGGCAAGGCCATCCGCAACGGCCAGCATGTCATAGGACCGCAAGCGCGTGGCAAACAGGGACTGATGGGCATCGCGCAAGGTTGTGTCGGTGATCAGCAGCGGCTTCTGCTTGAGGATCCATTCCGCAAATTTTGCCGGTCCGAGCTCCAACAGCAACTGGCGGGTGCCTTTGGCCGGGAGCTGCTTGGGCTCGGAACCAGGAATGCGGGCAGGCAGGAAACTTTCTTTCGGCTGAAAACCTTTGACCAAGGGATGCCCATTGACCGTAACATCGCCCAGGTACTTGAGCAATTTGGTGGCGCGATCCCGGCGCGGCTTGAAATTAAACAGCTCCGGCGTGGTGTCAATCAGGGTCGTGGTGGCCAGCCCCTGTTTAAACGTATCGTTGTGGATTACGTTTTCCAGAAAAGGGATGTTCGTCTTAACCCCGCGGATACGAAACTCGCGCAATGCCCGGTCCATCCGCTGCAAGGCGCTGCCAAACGTCGGGGCGGAGACCGTGAGCTTCACCAGCAAGGAATCGTAAAACGGGGTGACCACCGCGCCGCCGTAGCCCATGCCTCCGTCCAGACGCACCCCAAAGCCACCGGCGGAGCGGTAAGTGAGGATGCGCCCGTAGTCCGGCTGGAATTTATTTTCCGGATCCTCGGTGGTGATGCGACATTGCACGGCGTAACCATTGCGGGGCATGTCTTCCTGCGCCGGAATGCCGACCTCCGGGCTGTGCATGGGCTTGCCATCGGCGATCAAGATTTGGGACCGCACGAGGTCAAGACCGGTGATGACCTCGGTGACGGTATGTTCCACTTGGATACGCGGGTTCATTTCGATGAAGAACCATTCCTGCGTATCCAAATCATATAAAAATTCCACAGTGCCGGCGTTGTCGTACTTGATGTCATGGCACAAGCGCACGGCCGCCTCGCACAACTCGGCACGCACCCGTTTATCCATCTCCACGCTGGGAGCAATTTCGATCACCTTCTGATGGCGGCGCTGCACCGAACAATCCCGCTCATGCAGATGCACCACTTTGCCATGGCGATCGCCGAGGATCTGCACCTCGATGTGTTTGGCACGGGGAATATAGCGCTCCAAAAAAACGGCTGGATTGCCAAACGCCCGCCCGGCCTCACCCTGGGCTTCCGCCAGCAGATCCGCCAGATCCCCCGGCTTATGCACGACGCGCATGCCGCGACCGCCCCCGCCGAAGGCCGCTTTGATGATGAGCGGGAAACCAATTTCCCGCGCGACCTTCAAGGCTTTATCCCGGTCGGCAATGGCCTCCTCGGTTCCGGGCAAAACCGGCACGCCCACTTTTTGGGCCAGGGCACGGGCGGCGGTTTTATCGCCCATCATGCGCAATAAATCCACCCGCGGACCGACGAAAGTAATGCCGGCCTCTGCACAGGCCGCCGCGAAATCCTCATTCTCAGACAAAAACCCGTAGCCGGGATGGATGAAATCCACGCCCTTCTCCTTCGCCAACGCGACGATGCCCGGGATATCCAGATACGCCCCCACGGGACCTTTGCCCTCGCCCACAACATACGCCTCATCGGCCTTAAAGCGATGAATGGCGAGCCGGTCTTCCGCCGCGTAAATCGCGACGGTACGCAAGCCGAGCTCGGTGGCCGCGCGAAAGACGCGGATGGCGATTTCACTGCGGTTCGCGACAAGCAGTTTTCGCGGACGTCCAGACGGTAAATGAGAACTCATATTTTCTGGGGCTGATGAAAGCGAAAAAAAACGCGGCAATCAATTCGAGAATCATTAATTCCCATTTATTTTAGCCGTCCGCTGCGGCTTAGCGAACCCGAGCAGGGGAACGGGACAAAAAATTTGTCTAATGACAGTAGTTGCAATGATCGGGAAAACTGTTTAAATAGCTGCGTGAACCCTCCGAAAATGTTGCTGTTCGCACTGCTCTGGCTCACGCTGGTGGGAGAGGTAGCCTATGACTTGAACACAGCACTGGGCATTTCCGACTGTGTTTGGTACTGCCTCCCGCTGTTCCTATCCAGTTTTGTCGGCCGGCGCTATTTCTCCCTGCAACTCGCCGGATTGATAACGGTGCTGTTGGTCCTTGGTTTCTGGCTATCGCCTGCGGGTACAAACCCCCAGTATGCCCTCGCCGCCCGGGCGGTGATTGATGTGGCACTGTGGCTGATGGCTCTGCTGATCTACCGCCAAAAAACCACCGATGCCGCCCGGCGACAATCGCTGGAAGCGCTGGAATTTCAGGGGTTCATGCTGGGCTATTTGCGGGAAGGAGTTTACCTGCTCAAGGCTTCCGATCTGACCATTATTTACGCGAACCCGAGTCTGGAAAGAATGTTCGGGTATGCGGCGCAAGAACTTATCGGGCAGCAGGTGAGCATCTTGAACGCGCCCACGGAAAACACGACAACCAATAAAGCACAAGAGATTTTACAAAGTTTATCCCGGAATGGCAGTTGGAGTGGCGAAATTCAAAATATAAAAAAAGACGGAACGGTATTTTGGAGTTACGCCACCGCTGTCCCTTGCCAGCATCCGGAACACGGTCAGATCTATCTTTCCTCCCATTTCGATATAACCGAACGCAAGCGGACCGAGGCGGCCCTGGTCAAAAGCGAGGCGCGATTCCGGACGTATCTGCATCAGGCGGGTGAGGCATTTTATGCGCATGACCTGGAAGGCCGCATTCTGGATGTGAACACGGTGACCTGCGCCATCAGCGGGTACACCCGTGACGAACTCATGCAATTAACGGTTTTTGATTTGGAGCAAGATTTCAGTCCCAAGCAGGCCAAGCAAACCTGGCAATCCCTTGCGCCGGGCCAGATTGTCACCGTTTTTGGCCAGCACCGGCGCAAAGATGGCAACGTGTTCCCGATTGAAGCCGTCATTCGTCGGGAAGAATGGCAGGGTCAATCATTGATCCTGGTCCTGGCGCGAGACATTACGGAACGCCTGCGCCAGGAAAATGAACTCCAAAAGCTGACGCGCCTGTATGCAGCGGCAAGCGAGATCAACCAGACCATTGTGCAGGTATCGTCCCGCGAGCAGTTGTTTTCCGAAATCTGCCGCATACTCGTGGACTCCGGGGGCTTTGCCATGGCCTGGGTCGGCTGGCTGGACCCGGATAGCAAAATGGTCAACTTCGCAGCCCGGCACGGCGATAGAGGAGGCTATTTGGATGACCTGATTATCTCTGCGGCCAACCGGCCCGAGGGATATGGTCCCACCGGCGTCTCCATCCGGGAGGAACGCGCCTGCACATGCAACGACATTGCCAACGATGCGCTCATGCAGCCGTGGCGTGAGAAGGCCGGGTGCCATGGTTTTGCGTCCAGCCTGTCGGTTCCCATCCGGCTGGATGGCAATGTTGCCGGAGCTCTGGTGGTTTATGCCGGCCAGAAAGACTATTTCGGGCGGTCGGAAATTGTGCTACTGGAAGCATCGGCCCGGGACATTTCCATTGGCCTGGACCAGCTAGCGCACGAGCAGAAACGCCAGAAGACGGAGGAAATCTTGCGCGAGAACCAGTCGCGATTCCAAACCATCCTGAAGACAACCATGGACGGGTTCTGGTGCGTGGACCGGCAAGGTTATATTCAGGAAGTCAATAGCTCCTATTGCCATATGAGCGGCTATACCGAGGCCGAACTCATCGGTCAAAACATATCCCTGGTGAAAGCAACCCATAGTTTCCTCGATACGCCAGCGCACCTGCAAGAAATCGCAACCTTGGGCCAAAGCCGATATGAGACAGTTCATCACCACAAAGATGGCCACGCAATCCAACTGGAAGTCAGTGCCCAATATTTGGCGGAAAAAGACCGCCAGGTGATTTACGCGTTTTTGCGAGACATCACCGAACGCAAAATAGCGGAAGAAGCCAGCCAGCGATTGATCGTGGCGATAGATCAATCGGCCGAATCCATCATTTTCACCGATCGTAAAGGCCGGATTTTGTATGTGAATCAGGGGTTTGAACAGTGCAGCGGCTATTTGCGAACGGAAGTGATAGGGAAATCCGTCAATTTGCTCAAAAGCGGGGAACATCCGCCCGAGTTCTATCAGGAACTCTGGCAAACCATTTCCCAAGGGATAATCTGGCGAGGCAAGTTCATTAACCGGCGAAAAAACGGCGAATTGTACGATGACAAATCCATTATCTCGCCGGCACGAAATCGGCAGGGAGAAATCACGAGCTATGTAGCTGTGAACCATGACGTGACGCGCGAGGAATCCTTGCAAAAACAGTTGATCCAAGCCCAAAAGATGGAAGTCGTCGGCCAACTCGCGGGCGGCGTGGCGCATGACTTCAATAACATTTTGGCCGCCCTCTCGATCCAACAAGAGCTACTGAACATGGAGCCGGATTTAACGGCGGACCTTAAAAAATCGCTAGCCCCGCTGGAAACCGGTATCAACCGGGCCATCCAGCTAACGCGGCAACTGCTCACCTTCAGCCGCCGCCAGGCCATGCAAGTGCAGGTGATTGACTTACACCAGGTGATGGCAGAGCAATTGAAATTGCTGAAGCGTTTGCTGGGCGAGCACATTAAATTGGACATTCACCCACCGGTGGGAAACACCCGGATTCAAGCGGATCCCGGCATGATGGAACAGGTGATCATGAACCTGTGCATTAACGCCCGCGACGCCATGCCGAATGGCGGTAAATTAACGGTACGGGTCCAAGACGTGCAAATTGAAGAGAACTTTGAGGGTAATTCGAGAGCGGCCCGGGCGGGTGATTTTGTCTGCCTAACCGTGACCGATACCGGATCCGGCATGAGCCAGGAAACCCAAAAACGGCTGTTCGAACCGTTCTTTACCACCAAGGAGGTGGGAAAAGGCACCGGGTTGGGCTTGGCCACGATTTATGGAATTGTCCAGCAACATCACGGCTGGGTGGAAGTGAACAGCGAATTGGGGAAAGGCAGTGAATTTCGCGTTTATGTTCCCGCCACCGCCATGGCTGCCAAGGAACGCACCACTGCCGCAAAACGCGCATTGGTTTCCGGTCAGGCCAATATACTGGTAGTGGAAGACGAGGAACCGGTTCGGGAAGCGGTAGTCAAATGTTTAAAACTTGCGGGATACGATGTATTAGCCGCGACGAATGGCCCGGAAGCCCTGACAAATTGGAGCGACCGGGCCAAAACCATAGACCTATTATGCACCGACGTGGTGATGCCCGGCGGCATGACCGGCTGGGAACTGGCCGAAGCCTTCCGGAAAATCCAGCCTGACATGGGGGTGATTGTCACCAGTGGCTATAATACGAAATTGCCCACCGAAGCGGAATTGGCAAAACAACGCATCACTTTTCTGCCCAAACCGACCAGCGGGAGTCAATTGACCGAGGCTATCCATAAAACACTGGCGGAATTGCGGTCCGGCCCGAAGGCACAAATTTGAGATGAAAAAAATTCTATTATTGGACGATGATACGGATTTACGATCGTTGATCCATCGCGGGCTTCAGAAAGCCGGATACGACATCACGGAAGGAGCCGATGGGAAAGCCGGTTTGAAGCTATTTGCCCAAGCCAAGTTTGATCTGGTGCTGACCGACATTATCATGCCGGAAACGGATGGATTGGAATTGATCTCCGCCCTGCGCAAAATAAGCCCCGACATTCCGATTATCGCCATGTCAGGTGGCGGCTTCATACAGAGCCAGGACTACTTGCGAGTGGCCGAACTTACCGGGGCATCCTGGATCCTGAACAAGCCCTTTAAACTGGGCGAACTTTTTGCCCTGGTTGCGCGCGCCCTCACTGAATCCACACAAACCGCTTCCGGGACCAGCGCGTAGGCAGAAAATGGGTAGCGATGGGTAGCACGGCGCTACAAATGTGATGGAAAGACATAGCCATGGCCCACGTGGTTCGACACAACGGTCGAAGCCTTTGCCTGGTCACGCTACCTCAGGGCCAGTCTTAATATTCCGGGAGGTGCTGGTTTCAGACGAGCGCTCAGGTTTCAAATATTTTTTGGCGAAAATGCGCACTCGCTTGCGCGTAACCCGAAAGCCAAGCACGCCTCGCTGAAAGCCCTGCACCACTTGTACTTCTTCGTAGATTGCCATGACTTCCGGGACGCTGCGACAGGTGGCCAGATATTTGATAACCTGAGAATCAAAATCAAAATAGGAACGGTTCAAATACCAACGCAACCAGCCCAAAAGCCAATAGCGACGAGGCAGGCAAGCCAGCAAAGCCTTTCTTTCAAAGGCATCTTTTTCAATACCCTGCTCGGCACAGTAAAGATCCTGCAAATTTAAATTTTCCGAGCTCATTCGCTTAAAAAAGATGGCGACGCCCCCGGCATCGCCACCCCGTTTTGTGTGTAGTTGATTTTTATGAAAGTAAATGATTCTGAATATCCAGTCGTCGCAATTGAATAAAATTGGTAATAACTGAGTCACTATAACGCATTTAGATAATCCTGTCAAATAAACCATAGTAGGCAGTTCTTGCCACGGACCACCAGCCACCAGGCGGCCACCAGCATTACCAGGGCGGAAACGATGCGGTCGCCAAACC
>CAISVF010000082.1 GCA_903888765.1 uncultured Verrucomicrobia subdivision 3 bacterium
ATATGAAATCCCCCGCCAGATCGCCGCCGTGAAGCGGGGCGACAAGCTCATCCAATCCACCCGCCGCTGGGATGATGTCGCCGGCATCACCGAGCAAATGCGCACCAAAGAGGATGCCCATGATTACCGTTATTTTCCCGATCCCGACCTGATGCCGTCGGCTCCCACCGAGGTGTGGCTGGCTGACGTAAAGTCGCTGGTGGTGGAGTTGCCGCTGGCGCGCAAGCAAAGGTTGATGCGGGAATACGGCTTGCCCGCCGGCGACGCCGAAGTTTTTAAAAGCAACGTTGCCCTGGGAAATTATTTTGAAGTTGCCGCCAAACCCGCCAAAAACCCCAAGGCCGTTGCCAATTGGATCATTAACAACCTGCAGTCCAAAATCGCCGAGGCGAACGAAAAGGCCGCCGCCGAACAAGCCGCGCTGGGGCTGGAAAGCGCCGACATCCTACCGTTCACCCTGGCGGATTTGAAGTTCTCTTCGGCCGCGTTGCTGGAACTCGTCGTTCTCGTGGAAAACAAAACCATCAGCAACTCCGCCGCCCAGCAGGTCTTCGCTGAAATGTTTGACACCGGCCAAGCCCCGTCCGTCATCGTGCAGGAAAAGGGGCTCGCCCAGGTCAGCGATACTGGTGCCATCGAAAAATTCTGCGACGATGCCATCGCCGCCAATCCCGCCCCCGTGGCGGATTACCGGGCCGGCAAAATCGCCGCCCTCAACTCGCTCAAAGGCCAGGTGATGAAGCTTTCCAAAGGCAAAGCCAACCCCGCGCTCGTCGGCGAAATTCTCGAGCGCAAGCTCAAAGCCTGAACCACCGTGCTCCGGACCATCGTCCTGTGGTTGCCCGTGATCGCGCTTGGTTTGCTGGCGATCAGCTGCCGGAAGCCGGCGATGCCGGACGAGGCACCGCAACTGGAGGCACGTAGTGCCTCGCCGCCCATTGATGATGCCTGCTGGCTTAATTTAAACCGCCGTCGTGCCGATATATATCGCTCTCAGCTGGCGGCTGCCCCACCCGTGCTCGTGGTGCGGGAGAGCCATTATGCATTCAATCCCACGAACGGAATGGGCCTGCACTACGGCTGGTTGGATGGAAAAATGGCGAATTTGGGCATCAGTTTTTCTGAATTGGTTGGCTATGCCTACGGTTGAACCCACGTCATTTGGAACGACTCCTAGCTCGCTCGGCTGACTGCTCCAGCTCTAAAATCTGCAACACTCGACCGCGTGCCACAGTGCGCGAACCTTCGCGAATCAAAAATTCTAAACCAGGATGAATCCGACTGGCGTGTAAGTGCGGGGCGAAAAATGCAAGGTAAGCACGAACCGTCTGGACGGGAAGAACCTGCTCCGTGCCGATGTATGTATGCTGCGCATCGCAATCAATCCCGTCGTAGTAAAATTGCGGACGATAACCGCTGAAAGCAGGCGTCCGACGGCCTCCTTCTTCGGGCGTCAGGAATGTTATCTCAACCTCAATGTCTTTTGATTGATCCATGTGATGTGGTCGAGTGGCCTAACGAGCTGAGCCACCGCCGACTCGCGGCGTGAACCGCGATAGCGGAACTGACAGCGCCAACGGCGGTTGGCTCCGGCGACTGGTTAGGC
>CAISVF010000083.1 GCA_903888765.1 uncultured Verrucomicrobia subdivision 3 bacterium
CGTCAGATGAAACAGCGAGTCGCGCAGGTTGGCCTGATCATTCGTGACGACCTGCCGGGACAGCGCCTCGGCATGCGCCAGATCCTTGCGATCGAAACTTTCGGACACCAGCGGCCGCAGGGCCAGGATGCCCACGCGCGGATTCTCCACCAGAGTTTCCAGCGTGGTCCGGGCGGAGAGCTTCACCTGCGGGTTGGTGGATTGCAATTGGAGCACGGCGAGCGACAAGCGATTAAGCGGGTTATCCGGTTCCAGTCGGAGATTTTCGGCAAAGTGCGCTTCGGCGGTCTGATTTTGGGACAGCCGCACCGCGAGCAGCCCGGCCAGTTTTTGATATTCGGCGGACTCCCGATCCGCCGGCGCAATGGCGTTCAGCGCGCGGGTGGCGGTGGGAAACGGATAGGGCTCGACGCGGATCGCCGTGCTGAGCAGCGCCAGTTGATTCGTCAGCGCCGGCACCAATTGCACCACCCGCTCCCGCCAGTAAAGCGCGTTGGTGGATCCGGCACGGTCGGACAGTTCGGCCAGCACACGGATGGCGCTGGCATTATTTTCATTCAAGCTCAACACCGTGCGGGCGCGAAACGCCGCCTGGCGAAAGTCGCCCTGGGCCAGGTACTGTTCCGCCTGACCGGCATATTGTTTTTCCCGATGGTGGTGGTACCAGGGCCGGCCATAATGATTGGCCAGCCCGGCGCCGATGAGCAACACCGCGAGCACCGCCATGACCGGCCAGCTAAAGAGTTTGCGCACCAGCCGTTCATGCCAGGGGGCAAACAGGGTCGCGGATTTTCCGGTGCGTTGGGTCGAGTTGTCGGTCATGGTTTTTCAGCCGTTGTTCGGTCCGGGGCGATCACGCTTACCCAAGCGTTTCAAGTCCCGATCAATTCATTTCATCTGGCCAGTCCGGCAGGCCGCATTTTTGGTAACAAAAGTTGCCTGAACCGGCACGGGTGCAGCTTGCCACGGTTCTCAATTGTTCATGGACGGGAAGCGCGGCGTTTACGCTGCTTCCCCCTTCGCCAGCCCGCAGGTCAAGCGATCCGCCTTCGCCGGTTTGGACTGCGGAAGCGGCCTGAAGTCCGCGCTCCAGTAACCGTGTCACGATGCACCGAGCCGGCACCGCTATCTGGTTTGCTTTTTAGTTACCTTATTTTAGGTCTATGTGCTTTTTATAAAAATTCAATGGCGGTTTTTGGCGCATTTTGGCGGTTTTTTTCACGCCGTTTTTTGTGCGCCAAGACTAATATTAGTCTTTTTATAATAGCATCCATATCAGCAGTCATCGACTGCCGATACCGAGGATGTAGCGCGGCAAAACTTTACCTTTTCTTTACCACTTCTTTACCAGCCGCCCGGAAAAACCATCGCAAATCCTTAGCAAAATCGCAAAACTTTACCATTTCTTTACCACTTTTGTTTTTTTGCCTGGTAAAGCTTTTTTAACCTTTTAAAGGTATTATTTACAACCAGCCGTTGATCAATGGGGTGTAGCCCTGACACCCCTATCCAACGAGTGCTGGATGAGATGATTCGGGTGGTTTGATGGCAAAC
>CAISVF010000084.1 GCA_903888765.1 uncultured Verrucomicrobia subdivision 3 bacterium
CCAGGTGTGGCGATTGGTGGAATGAACTTCCCGCAAGGTGGTAGCCACCACTTTAACATTCGGGAATTTTTTTACGGCCTTATCAATAACCGCATAGAACGCCGAAGGATCGAGTTTGGATTTGCTTTCCACATCCTGCCCCTCAATGCCGAGGCCTTTCTGTAAATCTTCCTCGTTGCCGACCAGCACATCCACTTGCTGCACAATCCGGCCGAGCACATCCAGCGCCTTGGACTGGCCGCCCCAGATGTCCCAGAGCTTCTGGCGATAGTTCAAATCAAACGACGTGACCGCGCCATGCGCCTTAGCCGCTTTCATGGCCTCGACTATGAGTTCGCCGGTAGTTTCGGAGAGCGCGGAGAAAATGCCACCACTGTGGAACCAGCGAACGCCGCTGCCGAAAATTTCATTCCATTTGAAGTCGCCGGGCTTGAGCTGGCCGGCAGCCTCGTTGCTGCGATTGTAGAATACCACAGGTGCGCGAACCCCCTGACCGCGATCGGAATAAACGGTCGCCATGTTCGGCCCGCGCACGCCATCGTGCTTGAATTTCTTGTAAAACGGCTTGACCCCCATGGCCCGAACGCGCTCGGCAATCAGATCGCCGATGGGATAATCCACCATCGCGCTAGCAATGCCGGTGTTGAGGCGGAAGCAATCGGCAAGGTTAGCGGAAACATTGAATTCGCCACCACTGACATGGATATCGCAGTGGGACGCCTTGCGGAAAGGGATGATGCCGGGGTCCAGCCGGTTCACGAGCGCACCCAGCGAGAGAAAATCCAAGGTGCCTTCGGTTTTAATATTCAAGCCGTAGTTCATAATAGGATCAGTAAATTCAGTTCGGTTTGCGAATGCTATGCCAGAAAAGCTTAAAAAAAAAAACGCAGACCGTCAAAAAAAATAGCCCCGAACATTTGTCGGGGCGTGCATTTAAGTTTGAAAAACCGGCATTTAATCGACGCCAAACTCGGAGCGCGCCATGACTCCGAGCTGTTTTTCCACCTGCGGCGTAAGGCTGGTGAAGAGCATGGAAACGTGGTAGCCGGTATGTTTGTTGCCGGCGCAAGCCACCACCACCCCATGACAGGAAAGTCTGCTTTCATCCAGCGGCGATTGCATAGACACCGTCATTTCAGCCCATTCGTGAAAGGGAGTGGAGCTGCGAAACTCGATGCCGTTTTTGTGAATGGAAACCTTCTCAGCAGGAAGTTCCAGCTCAGCCTGACGGCTGGAAACGTTCACGGAGCTTGGCAAGGAGTCTAAACCGGATATTTTCTTTGCACTCATAGAATGGATCAACCTAGCACGTCAATTGCCGTCGTCAAATTTAAGTTTTACCATTCGATAACTGCCGCTCCCCAAGTAAGTCCAGCGCCAAAGGCGACAATCAAAATCAAATCGCCCCGCTGAATTTTACCCGAATGCACCGCCTCGTCCAAAGCGATAGCAACGGAAGCAGCAGAAGTGTTGCCGTACTTGTGGAGATTGACAAAAACCTGTTCCGGGGTGGCACCGAGGCGTTCGCCCACGGCATCGACAATGCGACGGTTGGCCTGATGCGGAATGATGCACTTGATCTGGCGAATTTCCAGTTCACAGCGCTGCAAGGCTTCGTTGGCCGCGCTGCACATAGCCTGCACCGCATTCTTAAAAGTTTCCTTGCCGTCCATGCGGAGAAAATGCAATCCATCCGCCACGGTTTTAGCCGTAGCCGGACAGGCGCTGCCGCCGCCGGGCATGGATAGCAGCCCCGCTTTGTTGCCATCCGCCCCCAGCACAGTAGTCAACAGACCATGGGCGTCCGGGCGATGCTGCAAAACGGCTGCCCCTGCGCCGTCGCCAAAGAGGACACAGGTATTGCGGTCTTTCCAGTTCGTGATGGACGAGAGTTTTTCCGCGCCAATGACCAGCACCGTATCGCAGGAACGCGACATGATGAAGTTCTGGCCGACCTCCAGCGCATAAATAAATCCGGAACAGGCGGCTTCGATGTCAAAGGCCGGAACCCGCCGGGCCCCGATCTTTTGCTGCACCAGGCAAGCCGTGTTCGGAAAAGGCATGTCGGGAGTGATGCTGGCAACCACAATCAAATCAATCTGCTCAGCTGTGACGCCGGCCATGGCCATGGCCCGGAGCGCTGCCTTGGCAGCCAGATCCGAGGTGGCTTCATCAGCCGCCGCGATGCGCCGCTCCTTGATCCCGGTGCGGGTGGTGATCCACTCATCTGAGGTCTCAACAATTTTTTCGAGATCAGCGTTCGTTAAAATCTTTTCCGGCACGTACGATCCGACCCCGGTAATGGAACAGGCGCGACCGATGAAATCATGCTGGGCACGCGGATTTTTAAATTTGGCTCTCATGAAGCAGCGGAAACGCCGGCGAGTTTCTGGTTCGCCGCCGCAATATCGCGGGCGATGACCTGATTAATCTGGTTCTGGATGGTTTCGGCCGTGACGCGGATGGCGCTGGCAACAGCGCGCTCGCGGGCAGAACCATGCGCTTTGAGCACGACACTATTGAAACCGAGCATAGGAGCCCCGCCGTAAACTTCCGGGTCCATGCGACGGCGGATGGCCTGAAAGGCCCCTTTGGCAAGATAGGCACCGAGCTTACGCTGGGGGCTGTGCATCAATTCCCGTTTGAGCATGGAAAACATAGCCACCGCGAGACTTTCCACGCTTTTCAGGACAATGTTACCCACAAAACCGTCACAAACCACGACGTCAACATGGTCCTTAAAAAGGTCATGTCCCTCGACATTGCCGATGAAGTTCAAATCCAGCTTTTTACAAAGTTGAAACGCTTGCAGCGTCAGTTCGTTGCCTTTGGTATCTTCAGTGCCGATGCTCAAGATTCCCACCCGGGGATTTTTGTGTTTTAGAATTTCGCGCGAATAAACATTGCCCATGACGGCAAATTGCGCAAGGTGGAAGGGTTTGCACTCAATGTTGGCCCCGGCATCCAGCAGCACAAATTCGCTTTCATGACGCGGAATGACGGTGGCAATACAACCGCGCTCCACGCCGGCAATGCGGCCGATTTTGAAAGTGCCGGCAGCAAAAATACCGCCGGTATTGCCTAGCGATACCAAGGCGTCGGCCTTGCCTTCGCAGACAAGATCCGCCGCCCGGGCAATGGAAGAGTCCTTCTTTTTGCGAAGCGCAATCGCCGGTTTATCGTCCATTTCCACCACTTCAGAAGTATGGATGATACGAACGCGATGATCGCGAAACCCGCGGGGCGGCAGGGCGGCATGAATGGCCGCCTGGTTACCGACCAGATAAATACCGGAGATGTTTTTATTTTCCTCCAGAGCCCGCTTAACTCCGGCAATAACCACACCACAACCGTGGTCGCCGCCCATGACATCCACTGCAATGCGCATGGCTGGTAGTTTTTGATTTTCCACTTTAACTCGCCAAGCCGGAAACCGACCGGGGCAACTTAAAAGGCAAAACCTTAAAACCCGATTATGCGCCGGCCGTGACGGTCAAGACCTGACGGCCCTTGTAAAAGCCACAGGCTGGACACACACGGTGCGGAATATAGGGAGCATCGCACTGCGGGCATTTGCCCAGTTGCGGGAGCTTGAGCACGCTGTTGTAAGCCCGGCGCATACGCTGCCGGCTGGTTGACGGTTTTCTTTTTGGAACGCCCATAAATTCTATTTTAGTTTCAGTTTATCCAGTTCAGCCCAGGCTGCAATTGCCGGTTTTTCAGCAACTTCGGCCTGCGCCGCTGTTTTTTTAATCTTTAATCCTGCACAATCCGGTTTACACAACGGATGTTGCGGAAAGTCGAGAAGCATATCTTCCCGCAGAAAAGGAGTCAAGTCCACGCAATCGTTATCCACGGGGACCTTGTCCTCGCCTTCCAGCGGCAGGTGAACCGCCCAGCCGGTAAATTTCAGCTCGGTTTTAAATTTTTTAAGACAGCGGGCGCACTCGCAGTCCAGCGGCAAAACCAGAGTACCGGTCACCAGGACGGCATCGTGCAACAATTCCACCGCCAAATCATACTTGAGTGGGCGTTCCGCGTGAACCAACTCGTCATTCACGCCCAGATCCAAGTCGGCGACGGATAGTTCGCCTTTGAGTTGCAAACCATTTTCTTCGAGATGCCGGAGGTTGATTTTGAGCATAAATTATTAATTTTATTTTTCCACCCTGAACACGGGCCGTATGGCCGCCGGACCGGAAATGGGAAACTATTTACCCGGCTTCAATTTTCGTTTCAAGGCCGCCTGCACGTGCGCCGGAACGAACGGGCTCACCTCGCCGCCGAGCCGGGCGATTTCCTTCACGATGCGCGAACTTAAAAAAGTGTAGGTGTCCTTGGGCATCATGAAGATGGTCTCGATTTTCTCATCGAGCTTGCGATTCATCAGCGCCAGTTGAAACTCGAACTCGAAATCAGAAACGGCGCGCAATCCGCGCACGATGGCCCCGGCTTTTTGCGCCGCCGCATATTCCACCAGCAGACCGTCAAACGAATCGGTCTCCACGTGCGGCAGGTAGGCCACCGCTTTTTTCACCAGCGCAACCCGTTCGCGCAGCGTGAACAGCGGCTGCTTGCTCTCATTCACCGCCACGGCCACCACCACACGGTCAAACAGCTTGGCCGCCCGCTGGATCACATCCAGATGGCCATTGGTCAGCGGATCAAAACTGCCCGGATAGATGGCGGTACGCATGGCGAGTATTTTGGTGGTTCTCTAAAAAAGCCTGAGAACATCGTCAGCGATTTCACAGCAAATTTAAAGGGAGAAAATAAAAACTATTTCCACGGCACTTCGAAATTCCGGATGGTGTCCTGAAATCCTTTCATGTGCGCGGGCTCTTGTTCCACGCAAGTTGCGGCCAGCGCCGGATCAAAATGCTGCAAATGGCGGAGGGTGGCCTCGCTGACCAGAATGCGGCTAATACCAGAGACGCCTTCCAGCCGGCTGGCCAAATTCACCTCCCGACCGAACACGGTATAATTAAAGCCATGCACGTCGGAGCCCATCAAGCCAACCGTCACCGGCCCGGTGTTGATGCCGGTGCCCAGTTTGAGCGGGATGTTCAAAGGCATGGCTGGCAAACCTTCGGCGACGCGCTTTTGGTTTGCCAGTTCGCGGGCGGGATTTTCCGCCAGGCGGGCCTCATTCAGAGCGCGGATGGCCCGTTGCGCGTCGATGGCCGCGCGCACGCAGGCCAGGGCGTGAGTGGGAGTGGCAATGGGCGCATTCCAAAATGCCATCACGCAGTCGCCAATGTATTTATCCAAGGTGCCATCGTGCTGCTTCACGGCGGCGGCGACGGTGGCGAGATATAAATTGACGATTTCCAAAGTCTCCCGCGCCGATTCCGCAAAACATTTTTCCGCAGCCTCCGGACTTAATTTATTGGCTCGCACGAATTCGACCACCTGTTCCTGGGCCTGATCGGTGAAGGCGGTAAATCCCCGCACATCGGCAAACAACACGGTGACTTCGCGCCGGGTGCCCCCCAAAGCGAGCGTGTCGGCCGCCAAAAGTTCGTTCACGACATGGGGCGAAACTAATTTGGAAAAAACCGATTTAACCCGGCGCTTCTCTTTTTCCTCAAACACGGCGCGATGGACGACGAGCATGAAATGCTGCAATAAAACCGCTCCGCCGAGGGGATATACCAGCGGCACCCACCAGCGAAATTGAATAAAGAAGAAAACTCCCAACCCCACAAATCCAGTTAACAGGAGAAAAACCACCACGGTCGCGGTGAATCCGCGAAGTTCCCAAGTCAGGAGCGCGGTAAGGCCGCCCAAGAGAATAACCAGCAGCAGTTCCACCGGTAGCGGCACGCGGCGAATAAACCGGCCGGTGATAATGGAATTGGCAATATTCCAGTGACGGCTCACCAGCAGAGTATCATTTTCCAGGGGCGTCGCTCCGCGGTCGGTCAGGTCATTAGCCTGCACCGCCGAACCAATCACCACTAGTTTTCCGGCAAAATAGTTTGGTAACTCATTGGTTTCCCCGGCCAAACGCGCCCTATCCTGCGCCAGCACACTCTCCAGGGGCAGACGCCACAGATGCAAGCCCCAGTTCACGTAAAAAAACCCCTGTTCATCCACGGGCAAAACCCGTTCCATACCTTTCGCGCCGCGCAGATATATTTTCCCATGAGGCAGATCCACTTCGGTTTTAGCCAAATCCAACCCCAACTCCCGGGCGGCAAGAACAATGCCCATGTCCCAGACGCGCTCATAGGTGAACGCTTTGGCTTTCGGAGCGGAGCCGGGTGGCAAGGTGTCACCCACCAAATCCGCGATGGCAAAGTTGTTTTCACCATCCACGGGAACTTCAACAATATTGGTGCTGCCGGTTTGCGGTAACAGAATTTTCCCGGGCATGAAACGGGCGTGATCCAAATCAGCGCAGATGTCAGGATCGGCGGCGGCTTTTTTAAAGAGCGGATGCCAGCGCCGCACATCGTAGAACGCTTTGACGCGGCGGAGAATGCCGTCGGAATCGCGCTCGGCAGAAATGTTGCCAATGGCCAGCGCGTTGGTGGTAAACAAGGGTGGCGGAGTGACATCCGGCGTGGCAGCGAGAAAAACGTTGCCTGCCCGGTGCAATTGCAGCGCGAAAAAATCATCGGACTGAATGATATTACCATCGGCCATTTGAACCGATGGATGATCGCTTCGCAACTCGCCGAAAAGCACGTCAAAGACCACGCCACGTGCGCCTTCGGCGGACAATTCCTCCACCACACGCCCGTAAACCTGACGCGGCCAATACAAACCGTAACGATAACCGAAGGTGCCGTTTTTAACGGCGGCAATCGTGGATTCCTCCATGGAGACAAAGGCAAAATTCGTTGCGGCAGGGCTGGCAAATGATTGGGCCAGCCGGAGCCGCATATCAAAAGTCATGCGCTCCAAACGGTCCGGATATTCAGGATTCCACCAACGAACCGTGCAAATAATCGCCAGCACCGCCAGCGCAATCAACAAGGATGCACGTTTGGGACGCTGGATTTTCACATTGCTCGGGGTAAACAAAAAGCCAGCACGGCTTAAAGCGGTGCTGGCTCAGGGAATTATTAAAATATCAAGGATTCGGCTGCTGATTGCCGGCGGTATTGTCAGAAACCGGCTGTGTTTGAGTCGGATTAGTCACCGGGGGAGTCGGCTTGGTGGTAGGCGTCGAGGTAATGTTTTGAATGGTTTGAATAACCACAGCAATGGCGGCCTGAGTTGCCGGTGGTAGCGACGCTATGCTAGTGACAACCCCAGTGGACATATCAATAGCTTGACCGTAACTCAAAGTTGTCGTTGTGGGAGCGCCACCCGTGGTGCTATTCATGGTAACAACCACGTCGGCTTGTCCCGGCGCTGGAGTTCCTCCGGTCGTACCTCCTGTTGTTCCGCCAGTCGTACCACCAACATCTCCAGTCGTCGTACCACCAGTCGTGCCACCGGTCGTACCACCGGTCGTACCACCAGTCGTACCACCAGTCGTACCACCGGTCGTACCACCAGTCGTACCACCGGTCGTACCACCAGTCGTACCGGTTGAATCAACCGTTGCAGTTTTTCCAGTAACTGCATCAGTCACAGTTACTTTCGAACCCGTACCCCCGGAGATAATTTTACTACCAGTGCCACCGCTGCTATTATTACTGGTATCAGGATTAAAGACATAAACAGAGCCATCCGCACCAACGATCAGGAAAGTGCCGCGCACACCCACAACGCCGTTGGGAATCTTGATGATAAACTGGGATACTACGGAGGGCTTTTTGACGGAGGCAAAAATTTTGCCTTTTTTCAAATTCAACTCCGTGTCGGTAACCCTTTCAATGCCCGTATCCATGGAGGTAAACTTGTCAATCGTCATGACGGAGCCGGGTGTTAAGCGCACCACGTTTTGTTCAACCGAAGGCTTGAAAGCATTCATGAGGCCAGGAACTGAGCCAACCCCCCCCACGGCAGCTCGCCCTCCCTTGAAATAGGACCCCGCCTGAGGAGTTACTTTTTCCATGACCAAGTCGGCCGTAGAATCATCTCCGGTACGCACACTGGAACCTGGCGGCAAGTATTTGCCGGGCACCAGCGGATACCAAACATTGTCGCCCAGAGAATAGCTGGCCAAACCTTGAACGCGCACAACCGTTGCGTAGCAAGATTTGGCATCCTCAGCGGACACCCCGTAGGCAGCGATCAAAAGAGCGCCGCACACCGCAAAACCCATTAAGTTCTTCATAGTTTTCATACTTTTAAGAAATCTAACAACCAATAATAGCCACGGCAAGTTGGGTTTGTCAATCGCATTTTGTTTTTTTGTCGGCATTTTTTCGTCGTACCAAGTCGGTCGTTTCCATTTCCGGTCCCTGCGGGCAGAATTGGCTCTCGTTTGTTCAATACGACATCATCCCCTGAGCCAGAAACTCTGCCCGAGATGCTGCCAGCCCGGCTTGCGGTCGTAGACCGCCGCTACAGGAGTCAGAACGCCACAAAAACTTTACCAGTTTCTTTGCCTTTTCTTTACCAGCACCCCGAAAAAAACAGTGAAATTTCTTAGCAAAATCGAAAAACTTTACCCTTTCTTTACCACTTTTGTTTTTACAGGTGGTAAAGTTTTGCAGATTTCCCCAATTGTCATATGATACCCATAAAAGGGTGGTTTTCGGCCAAAACTTTACCGGTTTTTACCGAATTTTACCGCTACCGCAAAACTTTATCATTTATCCCGTCGCCGACCCGCCGGAGCGGAGCAAATAAGCCACTCTGCTATCATAGGTGGTTATTCTTCCGATAAATGGCGGGTTTTGTCATAAAATGTCACAATTTGTCATATTTTGCCTTGGCGATTTTTTGCGCGCCAATTAAAACTACCTTTTTATAGGATTATGGTCGGCAGTCACAGACTGCCGCTACAGAAAGGCAATAACAATAATTTGCCAACTCACATTCTTTTACCTCGGGTTGAGCATTCTGGAGATGACCAAAGATGACCGAAAATTAAAATTTCCGGTTTTCTTGGCCGCCCAAGAAATCGCCTGAGATAGCTGCACGCTGTCAAAGAACGAGATTGAACTGATTCAGAAGCCCCACTTGGCCGACGGATTCCAGCTCAAATTATAACTTATAGTAAAGTAGCACAATACCTTCAGGCTGAACAGATGTTTTTGCGATTTTTAGTTTAGAATGGAGACAGGATGAGCATTAAAAATAATGCCTCATGCGGCAACTAGGCCGAGGCCATTCGAACACGGAGGTGTTGGGAAATCGCACCGCTAACCGAGCGCACCCTGCTCACCAAAAACAAAGAACGCGCTTTGCGCCGCCAATTCCAAGCTCTCGGCCGTAGCCGGCGGCACCACCCCAAAGACTCTGTGATTTGAGCAGATTGCTGCCCGAGGAACATCATTTTGTTCTCATCACCGGCCGGATTGAGCCATGGCCCTTGTAATCAGTGTCGGACGCCGCGCTTGTCCATTGACGATCAGAAACGGGGGGGCAAAGTGGCTTGGACATTGCTCCAGATGTCCGGGCCTCGCGTCGACCATGCGCCAAAGGGTGTGCCTTTGGGAATTCCGGAGGTTAAAGACTCGGATTACGTTCGTAATTTAACAACTTCCCATTGCTGTCGAATGTCATGGAGAGCTTGTAGTTCATGACATTGTTTGGATCTGCTCCGGTGGGCAAGATGTCCACGAACGCCCCTCCGTTCATGGCGCTGGACTTGCCTGTGGGCCGGATGATTACCTCATTGGGTTCGAAGTTGGTCCCGGTGTCGGCAGCGATCATGTTCAGCGCTTGGGACAGCGTTAATGGCAAGGCCAGATTTGGCTGCGTGCCTGGAGCCGGTAGCTGGTTTATGGCTACCGCTGCCTGCCTGACCATCATGTAGCCGACATGAGCGTTCTCCCCGCTACGGTCGAGCACGAATGTCAGTGTCGTGTCGCCAAGCATGAATGTGAACATGTGAGACCCCAGCGTGCCGTGGAACTGGTCCATCGTAATATCGGAAACGTTGAATGGGATGCGGTTGGAATACGCCGCCGCCCACTTCGTCAGCACCGGCTGGAATTTCTCATTGAACAGCTTGGCTAGGTCAGTCAATTTCTCATTTGGCAATTCACTGCCCCTGTGAATCAGGTGCGGTTGAGAGTTCGTCACGGTGCGGCGCATGATTTCTTTGGCCGTCGCATAAAGCGACTCAATCTGTTCGTCCCGCTGGCGCTGAACCTTCATTGCGGGATTAGCCTGTTCCATTACGCCCAGCTTGGCACGCTGGAAGCAAAACCAGCCCGCTAGAATTGCCAATAGCAAGGCCACCCAGACAGCCAGTCGCATCCAATCAATACTTTGCTTTTTCATCCACTAATTCTGTTATAACTGACTGAAGGGGCAAATACGAGATGATTGGTAAAAGGCCGAAGGGATGGGAAAACCTTTTGTCGTTCTGTCTCCAGATTTTTCTGGCTGGTTCACGGGTGTCAGCTGGAAATTTTAATTTCGGTGATCTTTGGTCACGGTTGGTCATCTTTAGTCATCTTGTTTGGTGGCCGGGGTCTCTGTTTAAGGGCTAACAAATGCGGCGGTAAATGAAATCTATAAAGAAAAGTTGAAGTTTTGTGCCAGATACCCGCCGCGTGCGGTTTGTTTTTCAGGATGAATTCGCTTTACAGTCAGAAAGCAAAAAATTATGCTCCGCCACTCATTTAATTATGGAAGCGAAGACAAAGACGATTGAAACATTCAAGACGCACGCCAAGGACACTGGATCTGCCGACGTGCAAATTGCGCTGCTTACGCACCGCATCAACCATTTGACCGAGCATTTGCAGACCAACAAGAAGGATCACAGTTCCCGTCGTGGCCTGTTGATGATGGTTGGCCAGCGCCGCCGCCTGCTTGATTACCTGCAAACCACCGATCTGGGCCGTTACCAGACCGTTGCCAAGAAGCTCAAGCTGCGCCACTAAATTTTACGGGAGGCACGGCTTTATTTTTCTTCAAGGCCTGCCTTTCGTTTTCTGGAATCCGGTTTTCCACGCGAATTGCCGGTTTCCTTTAACATAAAATCCTCGCGTAGAAAATTCTGCCGCCTTCGGGAAATTTCATTCAGCTCCGAAAATTTTCGGGGTTCACTGAAGTTCCTCAGGAGGCGGCGATAAGAAAGTTAGTTATGTCCGAGAAAATCACCGCCCAGTTAGGCGACAAACAAATCATTATTGAATCCGGCAAATTGGCCAAGCAGGCTGATGGAGCCGTGACCGTTCAGATGGGTGAAACCATCGTGGTGGTGGCCGCCGTGGCCGCTACCAAGGCCAAAGATGGCCAGGATTTCTTCCCCCTCACCGTGGACTACCGCGAAAAGGCGGCCGCCGCCGGCAAGTTTCCGGGCGGCTACTTCAAACGCGAAGGCCGGCCCACGGAAAAAGAAATTCTCACCTGCCGTCTGACCGACCGCCCCATCCGCCCGCTTTTTCCCAAGGGCTGGTATAACGAAGTGCAAGTGCAGACCGTGCTGCTCAGCGCCGATGGCGAGAATGATCCTGATATTTTGAGCATCATCGGCGCCAGCGCCGCCTTGATGGTTTCCGATATTCCCTGGGCCGGCCCGCTCGGCGCGGCTCGGGTTGGCCGCATTGGCGGCAAATTCGTGGCCAATCCCACGCATGCGGAACAAGCGGAAAGCAATCTTGACCTGGTCTATGTCGGCAACGAAAAAGACATCGTCATGTATGAAGGCGCGGCCAAGGAAATTTCCGAAGCAGACTTTAACGCGGCGCTGAAATACGCGCAGGAGATCATTCAGCCCCAGATCACCGCCCAGAAGGAACTGGCCGCGAAGATTGGCAAGAAAAAGCGCGAAATTACCTTGAAGATCGTCCCCGACGAAATTCTGGCCGATGCAAAACAGCTCGCGGGCGACCGTTTTGTTCCTGCGCTGCTCACGCCCGGAAAGCTCAACCGCGAAGCCGCGTGCAACGCCATCAAAAACGAAGTCGGCGAAAAACTCGTTGCCAAATATGGCGCAGAGAAGGTGACGCCGTTCGTCATCAACGACGCTTTTTATTACATCCAAAAGGAAGCGGTCCGCAAATTAATCCTCGAAAGCGGCAAGCGCTTGGATGGCCGTAATTTTGAGCAGGTTCGCCCGATCAGCAGTGAAGTGGGCATTCTGCCTCGTGCGCACGGTTCAGCGTTGTTCGCTCGCGGCGAAACCCAGGCAGTTACGCTGGCTACCCTTGGCACCGGCGATGACACTCAGGAATTTGATTCCTACACCGGCGGGGAAAACCAGAAACGGTTTATCCTGCACTACAATTTTCCGAATTTCTCCGTGGGTGAAACCGGCCGGATCAGTGGTCCTGGCCGTCGTGAAATCGGCCACGGCGCGCTCGCCGAACGCTCCATTGAACCGATGATTCCGCTTGCCACGTATCCCTACGCGGTGCGCGTCACCAGCGAGATCATGGAATCCAATGGCTCCACTTCCATGGCCTCCGTATGCGGTGGCACGCTGGCGCTGCTGGATGCGGGTGTTCCCATGATTCGCCCGGTGGCAGGCATCAGCGTGGGTATCTGCACCGAATACAGTGGCGACAGCATTTCCAAATACCAACTGCTCACCGACATCATCGGCTGGGAAGATGCGTATTGCGACATGGACTGCAAAATTGCCGGCACCGAGAAGGGGATTACCGGTTTCCAACTCGACCTCAAGTTGAAAGGCCTCCCCCATGCCATCATGGAGATTGCCGTGGAAAAAGCCCGGGTGGCCCGGCTTGCCATTCTTGCCGAGATGGCCAAGACCATTGCCGAACCCCGCAAGGAGATCAGCAAATATGCCCCGCGTATCACCACCCTCAAAGTCAATCCCGAGAAGATTGGCGCGATCATCGGACCCGGTGGCAAGAATATCAAGCGCCTGGTCGAGGAATCCGGCTGCGAAATCGACATCGAGGATGATGGCACGGTCAACATTTTCTCCGTTTCGGCGGAGGGCATGAAGATTGCCGTCGATGCCATCAGTGGCATGACTTCGGAAGCCGAGATTGGCAAGATTTATCGCGGCAAAGTGGTCACCGTGAAAGAATTTGGTGCCTTTGTGGAATTCCTCCCGGGTAAGGATGGTTTGGTTCACATCAGCGAACTGGCCAACTTCCGCGTGAAGAAGACTGAGGACATTGTGAAAGTTGGAGACGACATCACCGTGAAATGCCTGGGCGTGGATGAAAAAGGTCGCGTCCGCCTTTCGCGCAAAGCCGCGATGGAAGATCGTGACAAGGAAGCTGCGGCCGCCGAGGTACCCAAGGCTTAATCAACCGGAAAATTCAAAAGCGCGGATGGCGAAAGCTATCCGCGCTTTTTACATTTTCAGATTCGCCCAGACAAAATACGATAGCTATGCCAGTTAGTCTTGGCAGAGCGCCCGGTTGTCTCGCGGTGGCAACGCTGAATTCTAACGTGCTGAATTCTACTGAATTCTGCCTTGCGGTATGTGATCATTTCTTGTTAGAGTATTCGGCCGTGCAACGTGGTTTTAATTGGACTAACCAAGCCTTGCCGATTCAAACATCGTTTTGAACAAGAGCTAAATGGTTCAAAGTTAGATTGCAAATCTTGGTGCCAGAAAAATCTCTGGTCATCAAAACTGCACCCATAGCTCAATTGGATAGAGCGGCTGACTACGGATCAGCAGGTTTCAGGTTCAACTCCTGATGGGTGCACCACTTCAAATCCTCTTCATAATCAATGTTTTTTTATCTCTACCCGTTTGAAAATTCCAGCCAGCACGGTTCCTGCTGATAAAATTCTGACAAACCGATTTGGCGTTAAAAACACTCCATTTACGGGGCTGCTTTGCATCGCTAAGTTTCGAGGTGCATCATAGGGTCGGCTTCCAAGGTCAAAAAGTTTCACGAAATCCAGCCGTTTCTGAAGAGCGGGAAGCGGGAGCGTTCGGAGGGGAAATCCGGGAAATTTGATTCGCAAAACAGGTGCAGGGCTGGTAATTATCCGGACCAGAGGTGCGAACTATGCGACGAGCTGCGCCAGCGGTTTGGCAAGCAGTCCGGAATCGCAGTTTAACGGCCACTAATATGCCATCCATTGCAGAACCAGCCACGCAGCCAGTCATCAAGCAGCGCCCCCGGTCTGACGATGATCTGGCCCCCACTTTTTATGTCGTCTGTTGGAATGACCCGGTGAACCTGATGGTTTATGTCACCCATGTGTTCATGAAAATTTTCGGCTGGAATAAGCAAAAGGCCGAAAAGCACATGCTGGAGGTTCATGAAGCAAAAGGCCGAAAAGCACATGCTGGAGGTTCATGAAAAAGGCAAAAGCGTGTTGATCCGCGAGGG
>CAISVF010000085.1 GCA_903888765.1 uncultured Verrucomicrobia subdivision 3 bacterium
AGCGCGGCGTTCACGCCGCTTCCGCGTCCCGACCGGCGCAGGCGGATCGCTTGGCCTGCGGGCTGGCGCAGGGTGGAACCTATGCATACGCAAAAGCTCTTTATAACCCTTGTTCTGGCGTTGCTCGCGATGTGCGCCTCGGCTTTATCCAGCCCTGCGCAAGCGCAGACCACCTTCCATGTGCTGCATACCTTTGCGCCCGCTACCAATGCCCTCACGGCACATACCGCGTGCGATAAAACAGTTGCGCCTCGCTGGTGGCGTTGGTGAACCACAGCCAGCCGCTCGGTAGTGCCGTGTTGGTCGTCAGCGCGGTCCACGCCGGGGGCGTGAGTGTCGGCGTCGCTTCCACCGCGTAATGCACTCCCGGCGCACCGTGAAAACTCACCACACTGCTGCCGTCGTCCGCTAGCGATACCGCCAGGGTGTTATAGCCCGGATTGGGCTGGAGCTGCACGAACACAATCTGCGCGTTGCTACCGCCATCACTGTTTCCCACGTAATAAACAAAATAACCGGTCTCACCCCAGAGCGGAAGATAAGTGACGTTGGTGCCATCGGTGCTCACCACGGACCCGGTATCGCCGATGACGCTGGTCAGCGTGAGCGGATCATCCAAGGCCCCGATCGGCAGGTAGGGGCTGCCGATAATCTGGACCGTCAGCGGCACTCCCAGGGTGGCGTTGGTGTTGAAAGAAATGCCGGCGTTGGGAGTTTCAAACACGTTGGTGACCACCACGCTGGCGAAGAGAGTCGTGCTCATGGGGGGCGTGCCATTGTCCGTGGCCGTCACCTCCACCTCGTAAACATTATTGTGATCGGCGTCCCCCGGCACTTCAAAATTCGGTGGCGCTCGGAAGGTCAAGGCACCGTTGTTGCTATCCAGGGCGAATTTCGCCGCGTCGGCCCCGCCACTGATGCCAAAGCTCACGGTTTGCGGCGGGAGATCTGCATCGCTGGCGAACAAGGTCGTGATATTCGTCTGCCCCTCCGCGATGCTGACCGAGAAATTAGTAGCAACGTCACTGGCCGGTACATACGTGTGCGTGTGCAGCGGCATTTGGTCTGCGGTCAGGGAAATGGTTTCCGTACCCCAGCTCGTTCCCAGCGGACGGGAGTCGGCGGATGCGGCCAACCGGCCTTGCAGATCGGGAAGTTTGAACTGGCTGCTGCCATCACCCCCATAATTCGTGCCCAGCATGTTGAAAAGTGCGGCATTCCCTGCCACCGGCAGCGCTGTGCCATTTGCCGGGTAAAAGCCGGAATAAGGCAGGGCGCTGGCATAGAACCGGACTTCACCAATCGCCGGATCATCCGCAATGCCTAGGTAGAGGCCAAAAACCGCCACGGCGGCGTTTAAGGCCAGTCCCGGTTTCATATTGTCAAATGCCACGCCACCCCCGGTGCTCCCGGTGGTCCCGATGGGCAGCGCGTGCGTGTGTGCGGGCATTTCAGATTCCGTCAAGGCATGCGTGGCCGCTCCCGGAGCATCGCCAACCGTCCGCATGGTCAAACCTGTTCCCTGCCCCGCCCCCAGCAGGCTTCTCCCGCGCAAATCCGGAATCCCGAAGGTGCTGGTGCCATTGCCACCAAAGGCCGAGCCGATTTTGTAAAAGCAAAGGGAGTTGGCCGCCGTGGCTACCGTCCCTCCCGTGCAGGGATAACATCCGCTAGGAATGAAATCGAAGCCGAAGAGGCGCACCCACCCGATGGAATCAAAATTACCGGAGGCTGCCAGGCAGATATTCAAGGCCAGAAAGGGCTGGCGCGTATCCAGCGGCACATTGCCACCCGTCGGGCTGGTGGTTTGGCCCCCGGCGGTATGTGTATGGCTGGGCAGGTTGGAGACGTTCAACGCCACCGCGTCACTGCCGCCTTTGGTCCCGATTTGATAATCGCCATTGTCCATGCCTACGGGCACCCGATCGCGCAAATCCGGCAAGGCATAGGTTCTGACGCCATCCCCGCCGTACATGGTTCCCAGCAGCGAAAATAACGCCGTATTGTAATTAATATTCACCACCCGCCCATCGCACGGCAGCCAGCCATGGATATTTGTATTTGCGTCAAAGGCCAGACAACGAATTTCGCCGATCAACGGAGCATCCTGAATCCCGCTCAGCGGATTGCCACTCCGGGTTGGAAAAATACCCTCGCTGCAAATAAACCACTTCATCGCGAGGGTGGGCTGTGCAACCTCCACGCGGTTCGTGCCCCCCGCGCTGGCCGTCACGGCCGTGCCGCTGCCAAAAAAGATCGGTGCCTGGTTCTGCGCCGTCGCCGGCATAATTAAACCCGCGAGTAACAGGCTTAGCCACATTCCACACCACCAGCCGGGATTTTGGGGCCGCCGCAGTGCGGGCTGCGCGCCGGAAACAGAGGAAACCCGAGGAGGAAGCGGTAAACGGATCATACGTGATATAGGATAGTTGTTGTGGTTGCTAATATTAAGGTTAAGTCTAATGACTGCTCTATTATCGTTTGCCTCCCGCCATCGTCAACCCGAAAG
>CAISVF010000086.1 GCA_903888765.1 uncultured Verrucomicrobia subdivision 3 bacterium
CCTTCCCCTTCCCCACGCAGGCAATTGAATGCATGCCGCCGGATAAACCCCAACCGCAACTCTACCGCCCACGAGGTCCTGGACTGCGGTGGCAAGGCGCAGCCGCGACACCGCTTTCGCCCGCACCAGAGCTTGCGGATTTGCCGTTTGCTGAATGGAGCCCCAAACCTTCGCCACTGGTTATGAAAAATTTGCCCCTGCTTTTCGTAAGCCCGTAGGACTGCCATATTTGTAACTTCCCCAACAAAAACAGAAATGCTCCATAGGAGAACCGAACTGGCCAGGTAATCTGTTACTTGTGCCAATGAACCCAGCATATTACGGCACGTATGGCATAACAGGTCGCACTGTGACTGAATGTCGGCTGAAACCTGATGTGCTCATACAGGAACTGAACCGCGAACCACGACGAACCACGCGAAAGGGAAGGCTGAGAGGGGTGCCCGCCGTGCCAAAAATGCTTCCCTCAGTGAGTGAACGGTTCCCGCTCGCAAAGCTGCGGCATTTTGGCGTATTTCGCTTATTTCGCGGTTTCAACTGCGGAATTTCGGATGAAAAATTTGCCCATGCTTTTCGTAAGCCCGTAGGGCTGCCATATTTGTAGTTCCCCCCAGCAAAAACAGAAAAGCTCCATCAGAGCGATATCTTCAAGGCAGCAGATAAAATAGGCCGCACCCGCAAAGCTCGAATCCCTTGTTGCGGCCGTTTCTACAGCGATGCCGCACCTACGGCGTCACCAGACGAACTTTCCGCCAAATTGCAAAAACCGAAAGTCAATTCAGCCATCCGAACACCCTATTTACCGTGGTGATCTTCCCGGAAAAAGCCGCCAAATTTGCCGATTAAATGAACCTCAACCATCACTTCAAAGTCAAACAATCCCATTTCAGCATTTCTGCTTTATCAATTTCAGCTTTTGTTTTTGGAGCGATCTGATTGTCAGCGAGGCTAGTCACGTAATGACTGCGTTGAATCTCAAACCGCCGTCGTCAATTGACTCAGGAAATCCGCTGGTGCAATCGCGGGCACGGGCGAACCGGCAAAGTCGTTCACATTTCGCGTGATGATGAAAACCGACTCCGTTGCCTTGGCCACGGTCGCCACCACTGCGTCCTCAAAATCCGCAAGCGGGAGCCGCCGTGCCTCCTGCCACTCCACCGCTTCGAGATTGCCGATTTGAAAATGGCGCAGCACCTGATCCATGGCGTCCTCGGCGTCCGGTTTGGATGCGTGTTTGCGCACCAGATAATAAAGCGTCGTCAACCCATGTGCCGGGCCACGCCCGCCAATGTCCCCGCCAAAACCATGCTCACCACCTGGCCGGACACCGCATAGTGCGGTTCGCGCTTTTGGAACACATCCAGCAACACGTTGATGTCCAGCGTGACCTTCACGCGTGCTTCTTTTCCAGATGTTCGCGGTAGGTTTCCTCGCCACTGACCTCTGGTGCGATGATTCCGGTGGCCCTCATCACCCCAGGTTGCAGCGGTCGTTGCAAATGCTCGCGCAAGTTGCGCGCCTGACGCGCAAGGAACGCCTCCGCCGAAGTTCCCTGCGCTGCCGAAAAGACGCGGAGAAAGGCAAAGTCTTCATCAGGCAACTGAACCGTGATCGTGCTCATGGCGCGATGATGCCACGCCCTCGCTCCGCTGCCAAGCTCGTGCTTGAATTCAGTCCGATCACAATGTATCAAGCGCCATGGGCGATTGGCTGCGCCATTCTGGAAATAAGTCGTGGGCAGATAATTTTGTTCGATCATTGAGCGCGGCGACGAGGCAGTATTTCATCGGCTGATTTATCCCTAAAATTGGGCTGCCGTCCACCTTTCGAAATACCGGAACCTTACGCGCCCAACACCTCATCCTCCTCCCCCTCGCCGAATGCCTTCCCCTTCCCCACGCAGGCAATTGAATGCATGCCGCCGGATAAACCCCAACCGCAACTCTACCGCCCACGAGGTCCTGGACTGCGGTGGCAAGGCGCAGCCGCGACACCGCTTTCGCCCGCACCA
>CAISVF010000087.1 GCA_903888765.1 uncultured Verrucomicrobia subdivision 3 bacterium
CCGTGCACAAAATTCTTTTCACCGACCGGGCCGATTTCGCCGTTGCAAAAAAAGCCGGAGAGAGCGGGCAGATTGAAATGCTTTTGCACCAATGCGGCATCGTGGCTCGGCTTGCCAAAAAGGTTTTTTCCCCGACCATTGCAACAAAACAGGCAGCCGCCGTAAATGGTGGCCCCCTCCAAATCCTGCCGGGCGCGCGCCAGCAATTCGTTCATATCCTCGTCCGCTGTGGCGGCATCGCGACGCTGGAACTGAATGGTTTGGCCCATGCGCGGCAGCGCCCCGACGGCTAGCACGCCGGAATTCGGGTCGCCACTGATCAGATTGCGAACCAGAAAATCCCCGCGATGAAACGTCTCCAAATACTCGTTCACCACCAGGCCAATGCATAAATTACCCTGGGCACGACGTTGCTCCTCCGGGGTCAATTGCTGCACCGTTTCGGAAAGCACGGTGTAGGCGGGGCGATTGCCGATATGGCGGATGAGATTTTGTTCGACGCGCGTGAGCGGCCACGCCTCGCCAATGGGCGTGCATCCCTGCGAAATCACACCGGCCAGCGTCACCGCTCCGCCGACGGCAATGGCGACGCCACCATCTTCGAACACCTCGCCATTGAGATAGACCTGCGCTCGCGGTTCCGGAAAAGCGCCGCTGGCGAGACCGCCGTAAACCGGCTGGGCCGGATAGCTCCGATTCCATGTTCGCAACCAGCCTTCCGCGTCGAAGTTGAACGTATCCAGGAAGGCAAGCCAGCTATTCACCGCTTCAGGTGCCACGCCGATGGTGGCTGGCCAATCCATGGGATCGGCCGAGGCATTCACATCTTCCGGGGTCAAGCGAACGCCTTTTAATTGCGCTCCAGGCAGCGAATAGAGCGCCAGAACCAGACCGCCGGTACTTTCAATTTCCTCCGCATTGGCGACCAAGCCACTGCTCGAACAGCCGGCCAGCAGCGGAATCTGCGCGTGAACCCGGAGAATTTCCAAAACCTCCCCGGCGTGCTCGAAAAATTTAGGGGACAGGAATACCAGCCCCAGGGAAACGTCGGGCGCGCGCAGCCGGGCGCGCAGGCCGGCGGCCCAATTGCTCAAGCCGTCCTCGTCAAATCCGTGCGGCCAGTGGTCCGCGATGGAGAATTCACCGTTCATTTCACTTCAACCATGCCACAACTTTCTCGCCGGCCCAAATATCTTTTACGGGCTGACGTTCGCGAACCAGGGCAAACTTCTTGCCGTTCACCAAAACTTCCGCTGCCAAAGGGCGCGTGTTGTAAGTGCTGGCCATGACAAATCCATACGCACCGGCGCTCAAGAGCGCGAGGTGGTCGCCCTCGCCGACTTTGGGCAGGGGCCGGTCTTTGCAGAAATAATCGCCGGATTCACAGATGGGCCCGACGACATCGGACGCCACGGCCTTGCCGCCGCCGGCTTTTTTAACAAGCGGGACAATCTCATGGTGCGCATCGTAAAACGCGGGACGGATGAGGTCGTTCATGGCGGCATCCACGATGACAAAATTCTTTTTGCCGGTGCGCTTGACGAATTCCACCCGCGTGAGGAGGACACCGGCGTTGCCGGAAATGAAGCGGCCGGGCTCCATCAGAATTTTCAGGCCGAGCGGCTGGAGCAGCGGCAGAATGCGCGCGGCGTAGCTGGCCGGCGTGAGAATATTTTTGGCGGCGGGACTGTGCCACCAGGCCGGGCGGCCGCTCGCAAGCATGGGATCGTAGATGATGCCGAGACCGCCGCCGACGCTGAAAAATTCCAGCGCGTATTTGGTTTTCAATTTCTGGACCAGCGGCAAAACTTTTTTCACCGCCTGTTCAAACGGGGTGGTTTCCGTAATCTGGGAACCGATGTGCATCTGCACCCCGCGGAGGTGGAGATTTTTGAGGCGGGACGCGCGGGCATAAATGGCCTCGACCTGTTCAAAGGCGATGCCGAATTTGTTTTCGTAGGTGCCGGTGGTGATTTTGGCGTGGGTGTGCGCCTCGATGTTTGGATTGATGCGGACGGCGACGGGGGCGACTTTTTTCAGTCGGGCAGCGACGCGATTGATGCGCAGCAATTCCGGTTCGCTTTCGCAGTTGAAGGAATAGACCTGCTGGCGCAGGGCGAATTCAATCTCCTTTTCCGTCTTGCCCACGCCAGCGAAGACACATTGGCGCGGGTTGCCGCCGGCGGCGATGACGCGCTGCAACTCGCCGGCACTGACGATGTCAAAGCCGCTGCCGGCGTTGGCGAGCACGCGGAGAACGGCGAGGTTGGAGTTGGATTTGACGGCGAAGCAAATGAGATGATCCACCGGAGCCATGGCGGTATCCAACTTCTGAAAATGATCGGTCAGCGTGTGCTGGGAATAGACGTAGAGCGGGGTGCCAAATTTTTTGGCCAGGGTGTTGAGCGCGACGCCCTCGCAATGGAGCTGGCCATCGGCAAAATGAAAATCATGCATGCAGCGCTGATATTAGGCAACCGGTGCGAAAATTCAAGGTTGAGGAATCGCGAATCAGCAGGGCGAGTTGTGACAGTATTTACAGGATGAACCGGATACAATGAGCAGAGATCCAGCGCCGCCGATGGAGGTTTGTGGAGGGATGCTTGGCAGTCAGCGTTTTACGGCATCCAGCAGCGCTTTTACTCGCTCTGGATCCAATTCAGTGAAACTGCGACTGATGCCGGTGGCGACGAGGAAACAGTTGGCCAGATCAAGATAATCGGAAACATTTTCCGGGGTGATACCGCTGGCGATGGCGAGCGGGGCATCGCCGAGACCGCGCTTCATGGCGGCAATCTTCTCGCGCGATGCCGCTTGGCCGGTGCCCAGACCGCTGGTGGTCACCACGTCCAAGTAACGGGCGGCGACCCGGGCGGCTTGTTCCAGTTCGGTTACCTCCCGCTGGTATTTAAAGGCGACACCACCTAAATATACGCCGTTCCAATTGCGCGCCTGCCGGGCTTGCAGAAATTTCTCCGCTGCCGGCTGGGACCGGGAATTTTCGTCTATGCCGGCGTTGTCTGCCCAAATTCCAGAAATATTTGAGTCAATTTGTGAAACCACAGCTTCCGGCTCCAAGCCAAGGCAATTGACCCCGATCCACCAGCCGGGAAATTCCGCCACCACACCGCGTGCAATCGGCAACAGCTCCGGCCAGCGGATGAAATGATTGATCAGGAAAACGCCATTGCAACCGGCATTCTTTGCAATGGCCACGTTCGACAGGGCCTGGTCAAGGGTTTCGACATGAATCACCGGCAACACCACATGAGTTGCCCCGGGAAAGTGATCTTTAAATCGTTGCACAGGCGCAAAATACTGCGGCAGGCGCAGAATGCAAACGGAGTGTGCTTACAAAACGCATTTTTTCAAAAGCCGGACTTGACGGTAACACTGCCATGCTTTTGCGCGGATATCGGTCATTTAAGCCGGCCCACATGATGGCATCTGGCGGGAAGTGGAACGTCAGGCTGCTTTTTTTGTCAGCGAAGCGGGTGGTGTTTGCAAGGTG
Source organism: uncultured Verrucomicrobia subdivision 3 bacterium (assembly GCA_903888765.1). Lineage (GTDB taxonomy): Bacteria > Verrucomicrobiota > Verrucomicrobiia > Limisphaerales > UBA11358 > UBA11358. The sequence goes on from CAISVF010000087.1 coordinate 3,512, forward strand.
GCTTTGCCCGTGCGAAAGCGGTGTCGCGGCTGCGCCTTGCCACCGCAGTCCATGACCTTGCGGGGTTGGCGATGCTGTAAAAAAATCGGGTGGTTTTTGGTTGGGCGGAGTTTAAGACTCGGTGCAATATTGCGAAGATCATCGGTGAATCCGTAGGCTGCGTGGAGTGCGGCGGGAAGTGGAACGTCAGGCCGCTTTTGTGTCAGCGAAGCGGGTGGTGTTTGCAAGGTGGCTTGCACGCGCGAAAGCGGTGTTGGCGCTATCGCTCTGCACCGCAGTTCATGACGTTACCAGTCCGGCGATGGTGCAAAATCATCTGGCGCTTTGATCTGACTGGTCTTGAATTTGTAAATGGTCTTGATTTGGGCGGGCGTGGCGGTGCGTTCAAACCAGCGGGCGGAACTCCACGGATACAGGTTGGCCACCGGCACAAGGCCGTGCTTTACCGGATTTTGATGTGTGTAGTTGAGGCGGGCGAGATAGGATTTTTCGTAGGTCAGTCGCGTCTCGCGGTAGTTGTGCCAGACCTTCCGGGCGGGAGCGGAATCAAGTTGATTGACCCACTTGGCGGTTTTCTCGTGCAACAAGCTGAGCATTCGCGACAAATTTTCCGCTGTGTCCGCATCCGCCGGGGAGTGGCCAACAAAGTGATAGTGGTTCGAGAATACCGCCCAAGCTTCGAGTCGCCAGCCGAAATCGGCGGTAACTCGCAATAGCCCCCGATGCAAAACTGCCAGCCGTGCCTTGCCGGAAAAGTGGTGCACGCTCTGGTAAGTGCTGGCCGTGACAAAATAAGTTCCGCGAACACATAGGCGATGCTCCGGCGCGTGCGGCCACGAAGTTATGTCAGCAGCCATGTGAAGAATGTGGAGAATTTAGGTGGTGATGGCAAGCCACGCGACTACGAAGAATTTGTGTGGCCCAGACTGGCGTGTGTCAGGGAATGCGGCGGGAGGTGGGAGCACGCGGCTTTTGTGTGCACGGAGCGGGTGGTATTTTCAAGGGGGCTTTGCCCGTGCGAAAGCGGTGTCGGCGCTGCCGCTCTGCCTTCGCAGTCCATGACCCGCGACGTGCTCGGGTCGCAGGTTGATGGCTGGCACGTTGGCACGGCGTCATTGCCTTTGCGGCGTTTGTCCGGCACATTATCGGTTCACGATGAGTAAACGGTTTTACATCACCACGGCGATCAATTACGTCAATGGCCAGCCGCATCTGGGGCATGGCTACGAAGCCATCATTGCGGACGTTATCGCCCGGGCGCGTCGCAGCATGGGCCAGGAGGTTTTCTTTCTTACCGGTCTCGACGAGCACGGCCAGAAGGTTCAGCAAGCGGCGCTGGCCGAGAAGAAATATCCCCAGGAATATTGCGATGAGCTGGCCAGGGACTGGCAGGCATTCGCGCAGAAGCTGGAGCTGACGAACGACGATTTTGTGCGCACCACGCAGCCGCGGCACAAGGAGTTTGTGCAGGCCACGCTGGCGAAACTGCACGCCGCCGGGCATTTCTACAAGGCGAGTTACACCGGTTTTTATTCGACCCGAGAGGAAACCTTCCTCACGGAAAAAGACCGTCTGCCGGACGGCACATTTGACGCCAGCTACGGCGAGGTGCTGGAACTGAAGGAGGACAATTATTACTTCCGGCTCGGGGCGCATCAGCAATGGCTGATTGATACCATTGAGGCGAATCCAGATTTCATCGCACCCTCGTATCGCCGCAATGAAGTGCTGGGCTTCCTCAAAAACAACACGCTGGAGGATTTGTGCATCTCGCGTCCGCTGGCGCGGCTGAACTGGGGTATTCCGCTGCCGTTCGATCCGGAGTTTGTGACGTATGTCTGGTTTGATGCGCTGGTGAACTACGCCAGCATGGCCGCCGCGCACGCTCCGCTGAACCTCTGGCCAGCGGATATTCACGTCATCGGCAAGGACATTGTAAAGTTTCATGCGGTTTATTGGCCGATCATGCTCAAAGCCATGGGTTTGCCATTGCCAAAACAAATCCTGGTTCACGGCTGGTGGCAGAAGGACGGCGCAAAAATCAGTAAAAGCACCGGCAACATCATTGACCCTATTGCCGTCATCAATGAATGGGGGCTGGATGCTTTTCGCTTTTATGTGCTGCGGGAACTGGACATCGGGCCGGACGGCAACTGGACGGACGCCGGGTTCCGCTCCCGCTACCAGGCAGAGCTGGCGAATGGGCTGGGCAATCTCGTGAACCGCTCGCTTTCGATGCTGAAACGCTATCGCGCTGGCGTGGTGCCCGCTCGTTCCCATGAACTGGCGGCGGATGCCGCGAAGGCGGCCGATGAAACCCGTGCCTTGCTTAAGCAAAATCAATTGCAAGCTGCGCTGCAAAGCATCTGGGGGCTAGTCACCCGGGCTAATCAATATGTGGATCAAACGGCACCGTTCAAACTGGCCAAAGACCCGGCACAAGCGCAGCGTCTGGATGAAGTTTTATATAATCTGGCCGAGACCTGCCGCATTCTGGCGGTGCTGCTGAACCCATTTCTGCCCGGCACGGCGCAGAAGATATACGGGCAGTTGGGCCTGACAGATTTGCCTGACAAACTGGCTGCGGCAGCCTGGGGCGGCCTGACGGCGGGGCACACGATTGGTGAGCCAGCCCCGCTGTTTCCGCGCAAGGACGTTTGAACTGTGACTGCGCTGCGGCAAATCGTTTTGATTTGTTTGGCCACCAGCAGTATAGCCGCCCAGACACTTGACGTGCCTCCCCGCGCCATTCACGCAGTGCGCGGCAGTGAGTTTATTCAAAAAATCCAGGCGCTGGATTGGCCGCAGCGGGACCAGTTGGTGCTGGAGGAAGTGCTGGCTGGGAACATTCCGGATTTTCAACGGAAACTTTGTCCGGTTACGGTTACCAATGTTGCCCAAGGCCAAACCAATCGGGCCACATTTTTTGCCATGCCCGATTACGTGGCCATTGGTTCGGAGGCCGATTATTTCCTCGCGCCCGTATCGCCGGCAACAGCCCAGCGCATAGCCGACCGCTTAAATTGCTTATTGCCGACCCGCAGAATGGTGGATGCCATTTACGCCAGTGCCGAAGTGAAACTGGTGCCAGCGCCGATACCGCCCAGCAAGGCGATGACGACGGTGCCGGTTTTTGCGCAGCACAATGCCACCGTTTGCGCGCAACGCCAGGCGCTGGCGCAGGTACATCCGCCGGGCGCACTGACGGCCGGACATAAAAAGGATGTGGTGATTTCGCCCAGATTGGCGAGCGTGACCCGCAAGGTGGCGATTTATGGCTGGCACCAGACGAATGGCATGGCCATCCAACCCCTATACCTTGGTCATATGGACACGTGGGTGGATTATAGCCAGTGTGTCCGGCTGATTTCACAAATCATGCTGGTGAACGGCGGGGAAAAAAAGGTGGCCGAAGTGCTGGCCGATCCCAAACTATGCGGGCTTATTAGCGATGAGGGGATTATTGCGGACCCGCGTTATGCCACCAATGCGGCGACGCCACGGAGTAGCGTAAATAAAATTGCCGCACCAACAAACGCACCTGTGTTTTTCAGGAGTTCTCATTTTAACGAAATGATTGGGGTCATCCAAGGGTCAGAGGATGTGCGCATCCTCATCAACCAGCCCGAATCACGACCCACCAATCAACCGGTGCTCCTGATTTATTACGCGCTGCCCAACGGCAATACGATTGAGCAAACCATGGGCAGATCCATAAAGCCGGGCGAGGACTGGCACTTTGACATTCAGCACATTGGGGCCCAAACGCGCTGGCTGCGCCAGGTCATCACAAACCGGACGCTGGTGGTGGCCTATCTGGAAGCAGGTCAAAAAAGCTGGCCGGCATGGCGCAAGGCGCATGGGGATCATGCCATCGTGGACGTGATGAACAGCGTGCGCCGCCTTTGTTCGGCAAGCCAAACCGAGGTGGTGCTGGCCAGTCACAGCGGGGGGGGGAGTTTGATTTTCGGATATTTGAATGCCGTGGCGGCAATCCCGAACGAGGTGAAGCGCATCGCGTTTCTCGACAGTAATTACGGCTACGATGCGAAATTGCATGCGAACAAACTCAAAGACTGGCTGGGAGCTTCGAGCGAACATGGCCTGTGCGTGCTAGCGTATCAGGACTACGTTGCGCTGCTCAATGGGAAGACATTTGTCAGCGAGGCCGGCGGAACCTGGGGACGCAGCCGGGCCATGCTTAGCGACCTCGGCGCAGCCTTTCCGTTTGCGGGCCAGACGAATGGCGAATTGGAGGGGTTTTCCGCGTTGAACGGCCGGATTCAATTTCTGCTCAAGGAAAATCCAACCCGGAAAATTTTTCATACAGTGCAAGTGGAGCGTAATGGTTTTATTCACGCGCTGCTGGCGGGCAGCCTGATGGAAAGCAGGGGGTACGAATATTTGGGGGAGAGAGTTTATTCTCAATGGATTCAAGAGAACCAGTAGCCGGCCGGAAGCGTGTGTTTTTGAAACCCGAGCCTTTTTGCATTTTGGCGGAAGGTTCATCTTTTTTCAGCGCCGAGGTGCGGCAGGTTTTATCCACTGCGCAGGCCGGCTACGACGGAGCTTTCCTGTTTTGAGGTTTGGCAGACTACCGAGCTATACTCCGCAATTGAATTTGAAAAACCACGGATGGACACCGATGGACACGGACGAAAATGGGTTGCAGGTCATTCACTCATCGGTTGAAGCGAAGCCAATCTTCGAACGCCTTTATTATCCGTGACAATCTATGTGCATCCGTGGTTGAACTGCGGTTGCCAGCACCAAGATGTCAGCCCAACAGGCTTCCAAAAAAAGTGACCAAACTTTTCAAAAATGGTTGAACTTTTTTCCAAAGGATTCGGCCTCAGCCTGGATTGGAGGAGAGCCAAAACCGGATATCGGACGCGGCCGGATTTTGCGGATCCAGGGCCAGCACTTTCAGGTAATGCGGGCGGGCTTTGGCTGGGTCGTGCAACGTTTGTGCGTAAAGATTGGCGAGCGCCAATTGCGTGCGCACTTCGCTTGAATCGGCCGCGAGGATCTTTTTGAATTCCTCCGCTGCGTCCAGCACATAGCCGGCGGCTTTGAGGGCCAAGGCAAAATTGTAACGCGCATCGGCAGAATCCGGACGGACGGCCAGCGCCTGTTCGTAGCGAGCCAGGGCGGGCGAATAATTGCGCATGCGGTGGGCGATGACTGCGGTATTGAACTGGGCTTCGAACCAGGCGGGATCGAATTCGGCTGCCTGCTGATACCATTGTTCGGCATCCACCCATTTCTCGCCCTGCTCATAAACCTGAGCCCGGGTGAAAGCACCGCTGGCGGCGGTTCGATTGCCCGCTGCCGGCGGGCGGGGCGCGAGATAATGATAGCGAGGAATGCTGGCCAAAGGAGGCGGCTCGACTGCGCGGCGCGCGCGGCTGGCGGTTTCCTCCGGCGAGGGCAGCGGGGTCACGCCTTGTTCGAGGTATTGAGGCCGAGGCGCGCTGGCGGCTTTTTCCGAGCCAAACAATTTGTGCCACAGGCTGGATTTGGGTTCCGGCGCAGGTTCCGGCGGTGGCACTGCCACCACGGCGGGCGGTGTCACGGTTGCCATTCTTGGCACCAGCTTGGGAACTGGCGGCGGAGCGGTGATGATTTTTGGTGATGGTGTCGGCGCAATTTTCAGAGCCAGGGGAGCGGAAGTTGCGGCGGGACGGGCCACGAGGACTAAAGGTCTCGGTGCCGAAACGTTGGTGGCGGCTGCCGGCGCTTTGGCGACAACCAAGGAAGGGGCGGGGACAGGGGCGGCTATGCTCTTGGGCGGCGGTTGGTTGACCACCACGGCGGTAGCAGTCCCGCCGGACAAGGTCTGTTCCAGCGCATTGGCCAGGGTGTTTACTTCGTCCCAATTCGCGGCGCGGGGGGTTAGCGCCAGCCAGGCCCGGTAATAGGAAAGCGCGGTTTTCGGGTCGCGTAAATATTGCTGGCTCACAATGGCATAATCCAGAATCGCCGGGCCGAAATCGGGTTGCGAGCGGAGGGCGGCGGCAAAAAATTGAGCAGCCTCGCGCGATTTACCCCGCTGCAGCCGGGTCAGGCCGAGGCCGTGATACGCTTCGGCATCGTCTTTTTTTAAGGCGAGAATGGAACTGTAACTGCGTTCAGCCGAGTTAAATTCCCCCAGCTTCCATTGCGCGTAGGCCAGTTTGCGCCAGCCTTCCACGTCGTTGGGCCGGTGCAGCGAATAGGCCGTAAATTCGGCAGCGGCCGCGTCGAATTTGTTTTGTTCCTGCCAGAGACTGCCGAGGTTAAAATGAACCTCGACCAGATCCCGGTCGTATTTCAGGGCCATCTGATAGGCCCGGGCGGCCTCGTCCGGCTGGCCGGTGCGCTGCAGGGCCACGCCGTAGTAATTCCAGGCATTGGCATTGGTTACCAGCAGGGAGGTGGCAAGGCGAAATTGCTCCGCCGCCGCCGCATCATTGCCGGCATCAAGCTCACGTTTGCCTTGAAGCAAGGCGCGCGGGCCGGCCGGCGTGCAACCGGAAAGGACCAGCGCGAACGCAAACAGGAAAATCAGCGCGTAAACAGAATTTATTTTGGCCAACATTGCAGATGGTGTTAGCATCCGCGTCCGAAAGTGTCAAGAAACGCAAGGGCTCAATTCATCCTGCTGGCGCTGCTGCTCCTCACCGGACGGCTGCGTGCGGCCGAATCGTTGCCAGCACCAGCGAGCGCGGCGACGGCGCGCGTGGTCCTGGTGCAAGGTCAAAATCTGCTCTCCGCCTATCTGCCGGATAACGCGCGGGTGGAGGCCGCTTTCAATCGCGGGCTGACGCAATTCACCCATTCCCGCGATGCGGCAGCAGCCTGGCTGGCGCTGGTGACCACCAACGACACCGTGGGAATCAAGGTGTTTTCAGCGCCCGGGCCATTGTGCGGAACCCGGCCAGCCGTGGTGGCCGCCATGGTGCGAGGACTCCTGGCAGCCGGCTTGCCGCAACAGCACATCCTGATCTGGGACAAGCACGCGGAGGATTTGCGCTCGGCGGGATTTTTTGCACTGGGCGAAGCCCTGGGGGTGCGCGTGGCGGGTGCGATGGAAACCGGCTACGATGAAAATTCTTTTTATCTGCCGGATTCCCCCGTCATCGGTGCTCTCCTGTGGGGTGATCTGGAATTTGGCAAAAAGGAAAAAGATCCGGCCGCCGGTAAAAAATCCTTTGTCGCAAAACTCGTCAGCCGGCAAATGACAAAAATCATTTCCGTGGCTCCGCTGATCAACGAAAACAATGCCGGCGTGTGCGGTCACCTGTTCAGCCTGGCGCTGGGCAGCGTGGATAATACCCGCCGCTTTGAGGCCAACAGCGGGGAACGCCTGGCCCGCGCCCTGGCAGAAATCAATGCGCTACCGGTCATCGGAGACCGCGTGGTGTTGCATGTCACGGACGCCTTGCTGGGACAATCCGAGGGCGGGCCGGCGAGCTATCTGCAATTTTCCACGGTGCTGAATCAGCTTTGGTTCAGCCATGACCCCGTGGCGCTGGATCTGCTGGCAGCGAAGGAATTGGAACAAGAAAGCAAGCTGGCCGGGCGGCAGTTCCGTGCCAATCAGGAAATTTTCAATCTGGCGGCATTACTGCAACTCGGCGTCAACGAGCCGAACCGGATCTACGTGGAAAAAGTTCGATAGCCCATTTCCGACCATGCGGTCGCGAGGCGGAATTTGATTTGAGCGTAGTAATCTTTTTTTGGGGCTACGCTTCAGCTTCGTTTGCCTTCCCAGGTTCATCAACAAGGATGACCTGATCCGCCGCTGCGCTTAGGGGTATTGCCATCAGTTGGTGAAATTGGCGTATTGGCCAAAGCCTCGCGCACCCCAAAAAATCGCCGCTTTGTCTCGCGGCATCATTTCGGTGAAACACTCCTCCAAGCCGAACAGCGGTTTAACGGGAGGTGATTCTGCCATGGGCAGTCAGCAACTTTAGAGCATTTCCATCAAATGTATAGCGATGCGCCTTTGTTTGGAAGAAACAACGGTCTTTTGGGTTTTTGGCTTGGTTTCAGCGCAGTTTGACTTCCCAAGTCCTGCGAGAATAATGCCCAGATGCGTCGATGCGCTGGCGCATGGCACTCAGGGTTTTCAAACCTGCGCCTTCGCTAAAGCCTCGCCAAAAAACAAAAAACCTCGCTGCCCATCGCTACATCTTTTCTGTCAATGCTCTAATCCACCGTTTTATGGCGTTGGCGAAACCGCCAGAGCATCACCATGCCGAGTCCGCCCAGTGCGAGCGTGGCCGGTTCGGGCACCGGGGAGGGGGCGAAATCCAACCCGCGAAAAGCCTGGTTGGATCCGGCGGTGGCCAGCAGCGTGCCGGAAGCTCCAGTCCCAGTGTCTATGATACTAAACAGGCTGTTACCGCTGGCGCTGGTGGCATAAATAATTGCATTTACCCCGCTGAAATCTACGGCCAGGCCAACCGCCCCATTGGTGCCTAGCGAGAGGGAATAGTTGAATGTCCACGCATTGCCAGCCAGTGTCCACTTTTCGACTCCGCCGATGGTAGTCGAATTGACATAGGCATCCGAATCCGCGATGTAGGCAACGGTCATACTTGGGTCAAAGGCAAAGTCGTAGGGGCTTGCCGCTGCTCCATTATTAATCAAACTCACGGCAGGGTTGGCGCCACTGGTTGGGCTGCCGCTAATTTTATAAATACCACGAGTCGAACCCGCTCCGGTTGAAAAGTACAGATTGCCGCCAATATCCTGAATCACGCGATTATTGGCGCTAGTCGTGGAAACCGCACCGGGAGTTCCAGTTCCGAGGTAAAATGCCCCGCTATTCGCTCCAGCCGCCCAATAATTACCATTACCATCAGCCGTCCCGGAACGAACGTTGTTGGCGCTAAATGCGGATGAGGTCGTGGCGGCAAGGGTGTAATTCCCGATCGCATCCACCGTGGCCACGCCGCGTGGTGCGGCCGCTGCCGTGGAACTGGCAATGGAGGTCACTCCGGCATTCGTATTATATCCGCTGAAGACTAAATATTGTCCGTTGGCGGACAGGTTTAAAGCCCCCTCCGAACCAGCTGAACCGCTATTTACCAAAGCGGTGGGTCCGCTCGAAGGAATCGCCTGGCTGCTGACCAAGCTGCCGGCGGTGGTGTATTGATCCAGATAAATGGCGGTGCCGGCACTGGTGAGCGCGCTAAGACCTGACCCGTCGCGAAGGACCACCAGGTTGCCCGGGGTGAACTGTGCGTGAGCTGTGGGGAAGGCGGCTAAAGTCAGAGCCACAAGGAATATTTTGTTCATGAGTGCTAGAAATGCCAATTCTCTGCCGGTTTCTCAGCGGCAGGCAACTCCTTGTTTGCAAAAAGCCGGTCTTATTTTGCTGCCAACTCTGCTTTCACCTCATCAAATTCGCTTTGAAAGGATTCGCTTTTCTTCAGTTGTTTCAGGATGGCTTGGGCTAATACGCGGCCCGCATAAATATCGGTTGGATAATGCCGCGCTATTTGGACCCGGTGCCAGCCCATTAACCGGGCGTGGGCGAGAATCGCGTCATGTTTTGCCGGTATCAATTCCGCCAATACCAGCGCCAGCACCATGGATTCGGTGGAATGGCCGCTAGGGTAGCTGAAGGATTTTTCCAGTTTGCCGTTGGCCAGGCTGGGATCGGTGGTGAAGGGGCGGGGGCGGTGAAAATAATCCTTGCCGAGATCAGTGACGGTTTCCGCATCCAACTGCACTTTTTCAAAAAAGGCGGTTGTTTTGGGCAGATTGGTGGATTGAAAAAACGAGCCGACCGCGGCGGCAAAATTGAATACGGAAAATTTCTTTTCATCGTGAGCCGCCTGCTTTTCCGCCTCGGTGGCGGAATGGTAAACGCTCTTTACCGCTGCCATGTCGGTCATCTGCTCGGGGGAGTCCGGCAGCGGGGGCGGGGCCAGAATTTCCCCGGCATCCGGCTTGCCGGGCTTGAGGTAATTGAGGACGGATTCCTTGGCCCAGGTGCTGCTGCACAGGGCAAGAATGATTGCGAAAGCGAGGACCTTGGGCCAGGGCCGGAGCTGATGTTTGAAATTCATGATTTAAAAATTTAGGGTTTAGGGAACCACATGTCCATCAAAGGTCCACTGAATATCCGGTCGTCCCGGGTCGGCAGCGAGTTTGCCGTTGCTGTTTTGATGCGCGACCACGTAGTCGTATTTGAACCACGCGGCGTGGCCATCGCAGAAGGCGATGTTCCCGCCCTTGCCATGCCGCCCGGAGAACCGGGTGGTATAGCACTGCGGACTTCCTAGAACCTGCGCCTTGGCGGGGTCGCCGTAGTAAGGGGTGTCATCGGAGCGCATACGATTTTCAGAAAACATAGCAAGGGCAGACGGGTTTCTAACGGCGGTCATCTTGAGCGGAGTGGTGATGGGATCCGACGGGTCCACGCGCTTGGAATTAATGCCATACGAAAACATGACGCGATCAGGACTGATAATGGTAGATGATTCGACCCCCTGGGAAACTGCGGTTGGACACCAGAAAATATTTTTTCCACTGCTATAATTTTTCTGGGTGGAATTAACAGCAACCATGTAGAGGGGATCGGCGTGGATATATGGAGGAAGGGCATTGAACCAGGCATCACGGCCGTAGGTGGTGCCGTTTTGGCGGTTGAGATATTCCACGCTGGTCAGATCCAGCCAATTGGGCGTGTCTTCATTGCCAGAAAATCCTGGAGTTCCGGTGGGGATTTTAGTCGTGGGAAGCAATTGATTACTATCATCAACGTACATGGTCAGGGCAAGTCCCCATTGTTTGGTGTTGCTGAGGCTGGAGATGCCTTGAGCCTTCGCTTTGGCCTTGCTCAAGGCGGGCAGGAGCATGGAGGCGAGAATGGCGATGATGGCAATGACCACCAGCAATTCAATCAGCGTGAAGGCGTAATGACGGCGTAGGTTTGATTTCATGCGTATAATCAGTTTGGTAATTACTAAAGGTGAAAGTATTGCGCCGCCGTGTGACAATCATATGTAGATTGCGTTACGAATGTGTGACAAAAACCGGGAAGTGTTTGCCGATGGGGCGGACGTAACCTAATTGTCACACAACTGCCATGGGATTGTAATGTGAATGGTGATAATGGGCGGGTCTGTAAAATAAAAGTTCGTACAAAAAACAAAATCAAATCAATGAAACGCATATTGTTAAACACGGGCTTGTTTGCCCTGCTCGCTTGCAGCGCGAAAGCCTTGCCGCCCACCATATTTCAACCTGGCAAATTGGCTGTCATCCAATTTGGCGATGGTGCCACGAATCGCTGCCTCCCGCTGGGGGCTGTGACCGGGATTACCAATTATTCGGCGTCCGACATTTTCGGTAGCCGGCAAAACCAGATTTTCATTGATCAATTTGATCCCAATGGAGTGAATCAAACCCGGCCCTCGGTGCAAGTTGCCATCCCCACCAACGGCCCCGGTGCGCTGCTCGTGAATGGCAATGCTGGCACGGAAGGGAACATGACATTGTCGGATGACCGCAGCGTATTGGCGTTTGCGGGGTATGCCGGTGACATTTTGTCGGTCACGACCGGTGGTCAGACCGCGCCGTCAAATCTATCGTATGAACGCGGGGTTGCCACCGTGGATGCTTTCACCAACTACACAACAGTGTATCGAGGCAACCAGTGGTATGGCACAGCGACGGGCAAAACCAATCCGCGCGGGGTGGCGACGGATGGCAATGGCAAATTCTGGGGCTGCGGCAACGGCTACGGCAGTCTTTATTACGATGCAAATTCTGGAAACGATCCCATTCAATTCCAGAGCATTGCGTTGACGTCCTGCTCCAAGGTTATCAACGGTGTTTTGTACAACACGGTCAAGTCCAGCGAGTCGGTGAACCTTTATCCCGCCGGTATCTATACCTGCGTTGATTTTTTCAACAATCCGGCAAACCTGCCCACGTCTGCCTCGTTCTTGCACCTGTATTTGCAAGCCCAAGCCCCTTATACCACTTGCATTGGCTTTGATATCAATCCGCAGCAGACCATCGCCTATGTGGCGGACACCACCTATGGTATTCAAAAATACATCCGCTCCGGTTTGTCCTGGAAATTCGCGTACAATCTGGCCATTCCGGGATACACGAATCACATTTCGGGAACCTTCACCAATGCGGCGCAGACCAATGTGCTCGTAGGTGCCTTCAGTGTGACGGCCGATTGGAGTGGGCCGAATCCGGTTTTGTATGCTACCACGTCGGATTGCGGCAATGATAACAAAGACCCCTATTATGGCAACCGCGTCATCCGCATTAACGACACGAATACGGTGCAGGACGGACGCATTATTATTGCCACCACCAACATCCTCACGACGGTGGCCATGCCTCCGACGGTTAATGGTTTGGTCGTCACGAACATTGTTTATAAGTCCGTCACTTTTACTCCTGATTTGCGCCCGTTGATCACCAGCAATCCGACCAGTTGGGCGGCAGCAGCGGGCGACAACGTCAGCTTTAGCGTGGCCGCCACCGCCAAATATGATTTGAGCTACCAGTGGTTGGAAAACGGGGTCGCCATGAACAGCCAAACCGCTGCGGTGCTCAATCTCAATGCGGTAAGCCTGAGCTCCAGCAATTATAACTATCAGTGCGTCGTGTCGGACTTTTATGGTTCAGTCACCAGTTCAGCGGCCACATTGACGGTAACCGCCACCAGTATGCCGCCGGTTATTGGCACGGTGCAAAACCTTACCAATTACATTGGTAACAATGTGAGCATCACGGTAAATGTGACGGGCACCGACGTGAAGGGTGGATACCAATGGTATTTCAAAGGCAATCCGTTGTCGGATGCGAATGAATACTCCGGAACCGCGACACCCACCTTGAGCATCAGCCAAGCTGCCCTCGGTGATGCCGGTAATTATTCTGTTTCGGTGACCAATCTGGCCGGTTCGGCAAGCAACATCGTTGCCGTGCTGACTTTGGTGTATGCGCCGCCCGCTTTGGTGCAACCGCCGCAGGCTTTTACCACTTTTGTGGGGCGTAACATCACGAATGCCGTTTCTGCTTACGGCCAGTTGCTGAGCTATCAATGGTATCAGGTCAAAGCCAATGGCACTTCTCCGGTAGCTTTGGGTAATGCAGGTGATTTCAGCGGTGTAGATACCGCGAATTTGGTCATTACCGGGGTTAAGACTTCAGAATCAACCAACTACGTGGTGGTCGTGACTAATCCCGGCGGCTCCATTACCAGTGCCCCCGCCTTGCTGACGGTGGCAACGCCCCCAGCGCACACGTTTGTTTCTTATACCAATCAACTATACACGCAAAATTTTGACAGCCTGCCAATTCCCGGCGGCAGCAGCGCAGAAGGCGGTAATCCGTTAACGATCTCCTACGTGATCACCAATTTGGCGCTCATCACCGCCAATCCTTCGACCAACTATGTGCTAGCTAATAATGTTGCCAACCAGTTTACCTATTCAATGGATAATCCTTTTGATTTTGGTTACCCCGTATTCACCAATGGCAACATTGGTGGCTATGGACTGGCCAGCAAAATGGCCGGGTGGTACGGATGGTGTCAGAAGAGCATGGTGATCTCTGCCACACGCGGCGATCAGACGCAAGGAGCCATTGTGGATAACGGGATGAATTATCTCGGCGACGGGACTTCTATTGCGGGTGTCACCAACCGGGCACTGGGCCTGGTGGCCACCTCTAAGACAGGCGTGAATGCCTTCGCCCTGGCACTGGTCAACACCAGCACCAACACGTACACTACGATCAACCTCAGTTATTTGGGCGAGCTCTGGCACAATGTTCCCAAACAGCAGGTGTTGTATTTTGGCTATTCGATTGACAGCACGGCCAATTCCACCTTTTCGCCCGGATTGTCGGATGGAACCTCAATTGATAGCCTGAATGGCAATACGCTCTACAGCGTGACGAATCTCAACGTGATGTTCGCAACCAACAATGATACCATCAGCGTCTGGCCATTGACGGCTAATCAGGTCACTAGCATTGGCGTGACTAACCTGGCCATCACCAATTGGCCACCGAACACCACCCTCTGGCTCGTATGGCAGGCGGACACGCTGGGCAGTGCTCAGAACGTAGCGATTGACAACCTGAGTTTCTCCGCGTCGGTGGGACCGGTTACCGCGCCGCAGCTCAGCGTGGTTTCATATCGCGGTGGTGCTACCGGAACCGGACTGAAACTCGGCTTCTCGAATGTCGTGGGTGCCGCTGGCCAGTTTACCGTTTGGGGCAGCACGAATGTCAACCTGCCCTTCAGCCAGTGGTCCAACCTGGGCCATCCGGCGGAAGTCTCTTCAGGTACGTACCAATTCACGGACGCCCAGGCGACCAACAAGCCGGCCCGGTTCTACAAGGTGACCAGCCCGTAATTGGTGCAGTAAGGCGATCTGCCACTTTTTTCAGCTCACGACGGGCGGGTTTCACAAAACCCGCCCGTTTTTTTTATGTGCGCCCGGCAGGGAGCACTGACGAATTGGTTCTTTTCCCGTCGCCGGCCAGATCGTGTCAAGAGGGAGTCAATCCCCGTTATTTCCTGCGGGAAAAGGTGGTGAATAACTCGTCATTAACCCGGCGAATCCGACTGATTTCGAAATCTTTGGCTGCTGCCAGACGCTTAAAGCCCAGGCCTTCAGCAATCGTAGGGGCGGTGCGGCCGCCGAAGATTTTGGGACAAATAGTCAAGTGAATCTCATCAATCAAGTCCGCACGAAACAGCGCATCATTTAATTCCCCGCCGCCCTCGCATAAAAGGCGCTGCACATTCCACCTGACCTTAAGCCAGTGGAAGGCGGCGCGGAAGTCAATCTCCCGTGGCCCGCAAACTTTCACCTCATCCACCAATGGCCGCAGGCGCGCCAGTTTTTTGGCCGGTGCCAGCCTGGTGGTGAGCACAATAATGGGAGAACATTTTTCGCGAAAAATCCGGGCCTCGGGGTCGAGGGAGCCGCTGCCGCTCACGACAATGCGCAACGCATTTTCAGCCAGTCCAAGGCCTCGGCGCTGGCGCTGGAACTTTTCCCCGCCGCCGTCCAAAACACTTTGCGAGATTTCCACGGTACGAGCGCCACACATCACCGCATCCGCCGTGGCGCGCAACTCGTAAAGGTGCGTCAAATCTCGGGGGCTGCTGAAGCGATGGACCGCCCGATTGGCCGTGGCAATTTTTCCATCGGCGGTCATGGCCAGGTTGATAAAGACGAAGGGCAACCCGGGCTGGCGAGCAGGGGATGATTGGCTCATAAAATCAGCAAGGCGTCGCCGTAACTAAAAAAGCGGTAGCGTTCACGGATGGCTTCCGCATAGGTGGCCAAAACGAGGTCGCGCCCCCGCGTGGTTTCGCCGGGAGCGGCGAAGGCGCTCACGAGCATTAGCAGCGTGGAGGCCGGCAAATGGAAGTTGGTCAACAGGCCGTCAACGATGGGAAACCGCGCCGGCGGGAAAATGAAAATATCGGTTTTACCCCTATGAACATTGAGTTTTCCCTGATTCAGCCGGGCAACGCTTTCGAGCGTTCGCAGCACCGTGGTGCCAACGGCGATGACACGATGCCCATTATTTTTAGCCTGATTCACTGCCTGAACCGTGGCGGCACCGACCTCGATTCGCTCGGCATGCATCTGGTGATCCGCCACATTTTCCGCTTTGACGGGCAGAAAAGTTCCCGCACCAACGTGCAGGGTGACGAAGCAGACCTGAACGCCGCGCGACCGGAGTTTTTCCAGGAGTTCCGGGGTGAAATGCAGCCCGGCGGTGGGAGCGGCGACGGAGCCGGAGGGGCGCGCGAAAACGGTCTGGTAACGCTCGCGGTCCTCGGCTTTTTGGGCGGGACGCTGAATGTAAGGTGGCAACGGCAATTCACCCAGGTTTTCGAGTTCCGCAAATAGATTTTCCGTCCCGGCAAAGTGGAGCCGCCGATGGCCGTCCGCATTCATGCCGCTGACGGTGGCAGTTAATTCAGTGAGGGTACCATTTTCAGCAAGCAACTGGATCACCGTGCCAATTTTAGCCCGTTTGGCGGGTCGCAGCATGGCCCACCAATCGTTCACAGTAACTTCCTCCAGCAGCAGAATTTCAAACTTTCCCCCGGTTGTGGCATTCAGTCCGCGTAAACGGGCGGGGATCACGCGGGAGTCATTCAGCACGAGGATGTCGCCGGGGCGCAAAAATTCCAGCAAGTCGGGGAAAAATCGGTGCTGGATTTTGCCGTTGGTTCGGTCCAGAGTAAGGAGGCGCGAGCCATCGCGTTGCGCGGCGGGAGCCTGCGCGATGAGTTCAGGAGGCAGATCAAAATGAAAATCGGCAGTTCGCACCGCCCGAGCTTAACAGAAGCGGGCAAAGGCTGACAATTCACAGTTCGAGGCAAATTGTGAATAACTTTTGAATAATTAACGGTTTCGAAGCCCAAATTTGATTGACAGAAGGGGGGCAAAGTGGGATAAAGGGGGACATTTTGGGTGATTTTGGCCGTTTGTGGGATAACGGTGAATAACATGAGCGACGCGAAACAGGCACTGCCTACATACTACAACTCGAGCTATCGGCACGGGGTAGATGAGAAGCGTCGCGTCCAGATTCCGGCGAAATGGCGTCCAGCGGAAGAAGGCACGGAACTGACGGTTATTTACTGGCCCAAACATGCGGCCGGAGTCTGCTTGCGGGTGCTGCCGCCGGCGGAAATGGCGAAAATGAAGGCCAGCATAGATGCGCTGCCGAACAACGACCCGAACAAGAGCGTGCTGAAACGGGTGATCGGGAGCAAATCGGTGCAAGTGGCGCTCGATAAAACGGGCCGGATTTGTCTGCCGGAGGAAATGGCCCGGGCCGCAGACATCAAGGAAGAAGCTTTGCTGGTGGGATTGCTGGACCGTTTTGAAATATGGAATCCGGCTCGTTACGAAAATGTGGAGGCTACGGACGAATTGCTAGCGCCCAAGGCCTTTGAATTGATGGAGTAAATATGAACCTTGGAAAATTGCTGGGTGCAGGAAAAACTTTTTTTGGCGCATACGGAATGCCGGCTTACCGGAAAAACAAACACGTATATTTGCCGAAATTCAACGCACCGAAGAATCCCTTCAACCCGAAAAGCGAGGAGGGCACCAGTGGCGCAAGCCAAGCGGAGCAGAAACAGTTTGCCTCGTCCCCCGGAGCCCGCCCCGCGCGCGCGACGAACTGGACGACAAAATTAAATCCGTTCCGGGCGCCGGCAGCGCAGCGGCCTGAAGGGGCGCTGGCCGTGCAGCCGGAGCTTTCTCTAGGCGACGTGAAGGTGGTGCAAAATGACTTATCGGATGCGGACATCGAAATTGTGCCGATGAAGTCGCATACGGTCTCGCCTGGAGAACTGCCCATGCTGATGCCGGAGCGGGAGCCCTGGGGATTTGCGAAGGAACGGCTGGTCAAAAACGGTTAATCATGCGCAGTGGCCGGATTCATTCACAGACCAGTGATGGCGGAGGAGGTGCTGACCGCACTGAGGCCGCAGCCGCAAGGCCGATACGTGGACGGAACGCTCGGTGGAGGTGGGCACGCGGCGCGATTGCTGGACGCGAGTTCACCGACTGGATGGCTGTCTGGGTGCGATCGCGATGGCGTCGCGATTGAAGCGGCCAAGGTGCGATTGACGGAACATTATGCCGGCCGCTTTGAAATACGGCGGGGAAATTTTGCAGAAATGGCGGATTGGCTGCCCGGAGCCAGTTTTGATGGGGTTCTGCTGGACCTAGGGGTCAGCTCTCCGCAACTGGATGTCGCGGAGCGCGGGTTCAGTTTTCAGCAGGACGGCCCGCTGGACATGCGGATGGACCATAGGCAGGGCGTGACGGCGGCTGATCTGGTGAATCGTGAAGACGCGGAAACGCTGGCGAATATTTTTTGGAAATTCGGTGACGAACGGGATTCCCGGCGTTTCGCGAGGGCGATTGTGCTGGACCGGGCGCAGCGAAAATTTGAGACGACGAAGCAACTCGCGGATTTGATCGAGCGGTTGGCCCCGAGGCATGGGAAGAAAGCCCACCCGGCGACGAAAGTATTTCAAGCACTGCGCATCGCGGTCAATGACGAGATCGGTTCGTTACAGCGCGGTTTGGACGCGGCGGTGGCTATTTTAAAGCCGGGCGGGCGACTGGCGGTCATTACGTTTCATTCACTAGAAGACCGCATGGTTAAATTGTTCGGCCGCGAGCAGACGCGGGATTACACGTTCACGGGCGACGTGGATGTGCCGGAGTTGCGCCGAGCACGCATCCCGGAGCTGCGGTGGGTTTCGCGCAAGGCGATTTTGCCGGGCGACGGCGAATTGAAGGAAAATCCGCGCGCCCGGAGCGCGCAATTGCGGGTTTTGGAAAAAATTTAAAGATGGCAAAAAACCGTAAAAATCAGCCGGTGACCAGCCAATTTGGCCTGGCGCTGAAAGTGGTGCTGGCCTGCATCGTCATTGGCGGTGCGGCGGTCGGATTTGTCTGGCAAAAAAATGAAATCTACCGGCTGGGGCAGCAAATCCGGCTGCATGAGACCAAACTGCTACAACTGCAGGCGGACAACAAGCGGTTGGGCGAGCAGATCATGATTTTACATTCGCCGGTCATGCTGGACCGCCGGGCCAAGGAATTGAACCTTGGGCTCGCGCCGGCATCGCCGTTTCAAGTGGTGCACCTGGTGGAAACACCGGTTGCCCCGGAGAGGAAAAGTGCGCGCCAGTTTGCCCAGCGGCAGCGGCCCGACTTGACGCCGTGAGCAATATTTTTTGGCCGCCGCTCGTGACGCCGTTGGTTGAGGAACCGATCGCCACGAGCGGTTGGCCTTTGTCAAATGATCAACCAAGAACAATTCCGCCGGGGGCTGCTGCTGCTGCTATTTTTAGCGGCGGCGTTTGCCGGACTGGGCTATCGGCTCGTGGATTTGCAGGTTATACGGCATGACGAGCTGGCGGCCCGGGGCGAGCAGTTGACGCAGCAGAAGTTCTGGCAGGCACCGCGCCGGGGGGACATCCTGGATGCCAACGGCAACATTCTCGCCACCAGCATCGCGACCAAGAATATCAGTGCAGATCCCGCCCTGGTGGGAAACTATCAACCCATGGTCGCCCAGGCGCTGGCACCGCTGCTCAATTTAAACCCCAACGAGCTAGCCCGGAAACTCACTCCGCAAATAACACGCAATCCCCGGGGCGAGCTGGTTACGAATGGATTGCACTATGTGCGCCTCGCCAAAAACATCTCTCCGGAAACCTGGCTGCGGGTGACGTCCCTAATGAGCGGCCTCACGTTTGGTCTGGATGAAAAAAAGCTGACGCGAGCGGAAAAAGGTTTTTATCGTAATCTGCGGGAACACGCCGTTTTTCTGGAGCCGGATCAAAAGCGGAATTACCCCAATCAAGCGCTGGCGGCCCAGGTTATCGGCTTTCCCGCCGTGGAGGAGAAAAAAGTAAACGGCAGGATCTTCACGCAAATTGTCGGCTGCGACGGCGTGGAAGCGATCATGCAAAAGCAATTGAGCGGGGTGGCGGGGTGGCGGTTAACGGAAACGGATCGCGCCCGGCGGGAATTGGTCTCACTCCGCGACGAGGAGGTGGTGGCGCGGGACGGATTAAACGTGGTGTTAACCATTGACGTGGCCGTGCAACATATTCTCGAACAGGCGCTGGCGGAGGCTGTTCAAAAGCATTCGCCCAAGGGCATCACCGGCATTGTCATGCGGCCGCGCACCGGAGAAATACTGGCCATGGTATCGCTGCCGAATTTCGACCCCAACCAGCCGAACACGATCACCCCGGAAACCAAAAACCGCATTATCACCGATGTGGTCGAGCCCGGTTCCACCTTTAAAATTGTCGTGGTGTCTGGTGCCCTGAACAACGGCACCGTGAAATTGACCGATTCGTTTGATTGCGAACATGGTCACTTTGCCTATGCCGGAAGGGTGCTACATGATCACGAGGCCTACGGCATGTTGACGGTGAAAGACATCATCATGAAGTCGTCGAATATTGGCGCGGCCAAAATCGGCATCAAGCTCGGCGAACAAAACCTTTACGACTATGCCTGGAACTACGGTTTTGGCCATGGGACAGGCATCACCCTGCCGGGTGAAGTGCGCGGCATCCTGAACAAAGTAAAGGATTGGAGCAAGGTTTCGATAGCGCAGATTCCGATGGGGCACGGGATTGCCGTGACGCGGCTGCAAATGGTTTATGCCATGGCGGCCATTGCCAACGATGGCTGGCTGATGCACCCGCTAATCATCAGCCGCCTCCAGGAACGTGATGGCTCCGTGGTCCAGCGCTATGCCCCGGAACGCGTGCGACAGGTGATCAGCCCGACGGCGAGCCGGCAGATGATTGAAGCTTTGAAAGCGGTGGTGACCAAAGACGGAACGGCACCTGGCGCGGCCCTGAAAAATTACGTGGTCGCCGGCAAAACCGGCACGGCGCAGAAAGCGGAAAACGGCGGGTATGCGAGCGGAAAATATGTTTCCTCATTCATCGGGTTTTTGCCGGCAGACAATCCGGAGCTTTGTATTTCGGTGGTGATGGACGAACCGAAGGAAGGCTATTACGGTGGCAGAGTATGCGGTCCGGTATTCAAAGACATTGCCGAACGCTGCGCCAGCTACTTGAACATACCGCCGGATCCGAATCTGATGACTAATGCGCCAGCTCTGGCCACGGACAACAACTACCGCAACCCGCAAAAACCATGAACGATTCACGCACCCACTTATTTGGCATGGTGGCCGGCCTGTTTCTGGCCGCCGGCCTGGTGTTTTCAGCGATGCTGGGCACCAGCGCCTGGGTGAAAATCAAGAACTCCCATTTAATCACGGTAAAAGGATCGGCGCGAAAAAACATTGATTCGGATCTGGCCATCTGGCGCGGGAGTTTTGTGGTCGAATCGGAAACCCTGCTGGAGGCGCAGCACAAAATCCAGGCCAACCGCAAAGTGGTGGAACAATTTCTGGGGAATGCCGGCATCACCAACTTTTCCTTTGCCCCCATCAATATTGAGGAAGTCCGCGCGATGCAGAAAAGTCCGGAGGGCTGGACGCAGCAGCGCACGACCGGATTCCGGTTAAGCCAGTTTGTGCATGTGGAATCAGCGGATGTCACGCGACTGGAGCATCTGGATTCGACCCCGCTTCTGGAACAAGGACTGCTGTTCACCACCGAGCCGCCGCAATTCATCTACACCAGCGTGGGCGAGACGAAAATTGAAATGCTCGCCGAAGCGACCAAAAACGCCCGCGCCCGAGCGGAGCAGATTGCGGCGAACGGGGGCAGCGGCATCGCTCAGCTCCACGATGCGGACATGGGCATTTTTCAAATCACCCCGCTGCACAGCAACGACACCAGCGGCGAGGGGATGAATGACACCTCCTCGCGACAGAAAACCATCACGGCGGTGGTCACGGCGACCTTTTTACTGAAATAAAATTGTGGAATCGCGCACCCTAAAATCCATTGCCGAGGCCTGCGCGGCAGAGTTTTGTCAAGGCCCGGCGAATGGAGAAATCAAAGCCATCTGCATTGATTCGCGGATGGTGAAGGCGGGTGATTTGTTTTTTGCCATTAAAGGCGACAAGTTTGACGGGCACGATTTTGTGGCTGAAGTGGCCAGGCAAAAAGCCGCAGCCATCGTGCTGGAAAAATCTAAATACCCCGAACTAAAGGCAAAGCTCCCGGCCGACATTTCGGTGCTGGCGGTGCAGGATGTTCGCGCGGCCTTTGGCCAATGGGCGGCGGCTTATCGGGGAAGCTTCGCTTTACCGGTTATCGTGGTGGGCGGATCGAATGGCAAAACCACCACCAAGGAACTGATCGCATCGGCACTCCGCCAGAAATTTCCGACGCTTTGGAGCGAGGCGAGTTTCAACAACGATATCGGCGTGCCGGCAACCCTGCTGCGTCTGGAGACCGCCCATCAGGCAGCGGTGCTCGAAGCCGGGACCAATCATCCGGGCGAGTTGGCGCCCCTGGTCAAATTAATAGCCCCGAAATTTGGAGTCATCACGAATATCGGCCGCGAGCATCTGGAATTTTTTGGCGACATCGCAGGCGTGGCCCAGGAGGAAGGCGCGATTGCGGCACAACTGCCGGCGGACGGAACCTTGTTTTTGAATGGAGACAACGGCTGGTCGGAAAAGATTGCCGCGCGGACCCGGGCAAAAATTGTTCAGGTCGGCTTTGGTGAAAACAATGACTGGCGTGCCAGCAAAGTCCGGCTGGACAAAAATGGAGTGACCTTCCAAGTCGCGGCACCCAAGGCAGAATGGGGCGGCGAGTATCGCGTGAATCTGCTAGGCCGGCATCAAGCGGTAAACGCGCTGCTGGCAGCGGCGGTTGGCGCGGAACTCGGACTGAGCCGTCGGGAGGTTCAAAGCGGCCTGACAGAATGCCTTCCGGCTAAAATGCGCCTGAATTTTTGGGAAGCGGGCGGCGTGCGCGTGCTGGACGATTGTTACAATGCCAACGCGGATTCAACCATCGCGGCCCTGGAAACCCTGTGCGGACTGCCCTTGCAGGGCCGGCGAGTGGCAGTGCTGGGCGACATGAACGAGCTCGGCGAACATAGCGTGGCGGCCCATGCGGAAGTCGGGCTGCGCGCGGCGGAACTAAAGGTGGGACAACTGGTGGCGATCGGCCTCATGGCTGCAGTTACCGCGCAGGCGGCGCGAACCGCCGGATTGACGCGCATATTTGAATTTGCGGAGGTGGAGGGGGCGGCGCGTGCCGCGAAAAACTTTTTGCGGCCGGGCGATGTGGTTTTATTGAAAGCATCGCGCGGAGTGCGGCTGGAGCGATTGGCAGAAACTTTGAAAGCCTGGAAGAGCTGAGATGATTTACTATTTAAGCCAACAGGTTTTGGATTGGGCGCACGGAGGCGACTGGGAATCCCGGGTATCGTTCTTGCGCCTGTTTCGCTACATTACGGTGCGCTCGGCCGGGGCAGCGGTAACCGCCTTGGTGCTCTGCTGGTGGCTGGGGCCAAAAATCATCCGCTGGCTGATTCTGCAAAAATTCGGTCAGGAGTACGTGGACCGGGCGGGAGAAGCCGGCAAGTCGGATGTGCGTGAGCGCAAGAAGGGCACGCCCACGATGGGCGGATTGCTGATTGTGGTGGCCCTGGTTTTTTCCACGATGCTGTGGGCACAATGGAATGCGCAAGTGGAGTTAACGATGCTGTCTGTGCTGGTTCTGGCTGGCCTGGGTTTTTATGATGACTACGCGAAGATTTTGAAACAGAACTCGGATGGCACCCCGCCGAGAGTAAAGCTCATCACCCAGTTCGCCCTGGCGGCATTCGTGGGTATCTACTTATGGAATCTGCCGGCAAGTAGCGAATTGCACCTCACCGGCAGCAAGGCTGTCTGGCACAGTAATCTGGTTTCCGACGTGATGCTGCCTTTCTGCAAATATCCCTATCATGTGGGGGCGGTGACGGGGCTGGCGATTGTCTCGCTGGCGATTGTCGGCAGCTCCAATGCGGTCAATCTGACCGATGGACTAGACGGTCTGGCCATTGGCTGCACGCTGATCACCGGATTTGTCTTCCTGTTTTTTACCTATCTCGCCGGCAACGTGAAGGCAGCGACGTACCTGCAAATTCCGTTTGTTCCGGGGGCAGGGGAATTGACCGTTTTCTGTTCTGCGCTTATCGGAGCCGGGTTGGGTTTTTTGTGGTTTAACTGCCATCCGGCGCAGGTTTTCATGGGCGATACGGGATCCCTCTCACTCGGCGGTGCCTTCGGCATTGTGGCGGTACTGATTCATCAACCATTTGTATTGGTGATCGCCGGTGGCGTTTTTGTGGCGGAGGCCGTCTCGGTGATTTTGCAGAAGAGCTGGTTCAAATTCACCCGCATCAGGACCGGCACGGGCCAGCGGATATTTTTAATGGCTCCGCTGCACCATCATTTTGAAAAAAAGGGTTGGCATGAATCGCAGGTCGTGATGCGCTTTTACATTTTATGCGTGCTCTGCGCGGTGGTGGCGCTAGCAACCCTGAAACTTCGATAAAAAGCCGATGGATCAACAAAAAAACATCGAAAAAACACGTTTTGTTGCTTGCGCGATCATGCCGCAATTGCTAACAATTCCTGCGAGAGCGGCAGGTCTTGTGCCGGTCAGCGAGAGTAGTTCACCAGTTTATCTTTCTGCCGGTCGTTTTTTTCACTCTGGACCAATGCCCGGCTCCCAAAACAAACACCATTTAACACGCTGCGGAATTTTTCGAGGGAAAATTTCTCGGCGCAAAAATCAAAACCAAAACAGCACCTCGAAGAAAGGACGCCTCGCGCGCCAAAATGTATGAATAATCCTAATCCGTTTCTCCCCAAAGGCTCCCTGCTCGAGCAGCAGAGCCTGCGTCGCTCACGCCTCAAACTTGCCGTGGGCTGCGTGCTTACGGTGAGCGTGACCGGCTTGGTTGTGATGTTGATTCAAGGCTGCGAACGCAAAAAGCCGGACCTGGAATTGAATCCGCCGCCCGTCGTGGACGCCAACACGATGCCAGTGGATACGAATACCTTACCCAATTCGGTTTCGAATCCGCCAGTGACCATCCCGGCGATGTCAACGAATCCCACTCCGGTGCCACCGACTATACCTCCCTCGACCACCCAGGCAAACCCGATACCTCCAGTGCCGCCGGTGGCACCGGAAACTTCCGGTTCCGAATACACGGTGGTGAAAGGTGATTCCCTGGCGAAGATCGCCAAAAAATACGGGATATCGGCCAAGGCGCTGCAAGCCGCCAATCCGGATGTCGTACCGACCAAACTGAAAATCGGTAAAAAACTGGTGATTCCCGCAGGCGGTAAAACTGCCGTGACGGATGCCGGAACGGCTGCACCAGCCGCTGCTGCCACGGAAGCAGGCACGACAACCTATACGGTCAAGTCCGGTGATACCTTGATGAAAATAGCCAAGGCACATGGGACCACCGCGAAGGCCATCCAGGCAGCGAACAATCTTACAACCACGAAAATTGCCGTCGGTAAAAAATTAAAGATTCCGTCAAAAGCACAACCCGCACCTGCGCCCCCGGCAACGGTACCCGTTCCGGACACCACGCCTGTGCCCATGGTGCCCCCGCCGGTTTCCACCCCGGCACCGGCACCCACCAAGTAATTCCGCCGCGCAAGCGGCAGACATGCTGGAATTGTTGAGATGAAGGTAGCCGTCACCACTCTGGTATTTTGTGTCACCAGCCTCCTCGTTCTGGGGCTGGTGATGCTTTATAGCGCCAGTATGATGATGGTGGATAAGCACACACACTCGGAAATCGGCGCCCACATGCTGCAAATGCAGATGGTGTGGTGTGTTCTGGGGTTTATCGCCTGCGTGGTGCTGGCGGTTATGGACTATGAATTGCTGAAACTGTTAGCCCTGCCGCTTTTTATTATTTCGCTGTTGCTGGCCGCCCTGGTTTTCACCTCGCACGGCGTTGAGTTCAACGGTGCCCGCCGGTGGATCCGTCTGCCGGGTGCCACTTTCCAGCCATCCGAAGTGGTGAAAATCACGGTTATCATCATGGTGGCCTGGTTGGGAGATTATGCGCAGCGCAAAATAAAAACCTTTCAATGGGGCATTCTCGTTCCCGGAAGCATTGTTGCGGCGGCCTTGGGCTTGATCTTTATCGAACCGGACCGGGGTACGACCATCCTGCTTGGCGGAGTCACCGGGACCATGCTGTTTCTCGCCGGAGCTCGCTGGCTGCATCTAATACCAACGGCCTTGGCAGCTGGCGCGGCGCTGGTGTATTCACTGAAACACGACTCCATGCGCACCGGGCGCATCAACGCCTGGCTACACCCGGAGGCGCATGCCAATGGGGTGGCATTGCAGGCGGAACAGGCCAAAATTGCCATCGGCTCCGGTGGATTTACCGGGCTGGGACTTGGCGATGGGCTGCAAAAACACGGATTCCTGCCCGAAATTCAAAGTGATTTCATTTTCGCAAATATCGGTGAAGAACTCGGCCTGGTTGCAACCGCGCTCGTCCTGCTGGCCTTCCTGCTGATTGCCCTTTGCGGCCTTTTTATTGCGCGCCGGGCACGTGACCAATTTGGAAGCCTGCTGGCAATAGGCATCACCTCACTCATCAGCTATCAGGCTATTATTAACATCAGTGTGGTGACCAGTCTCGTTCCCAACAAGGGGCTGGCTTTGCCGTTCATCAGTGCCGGCGGCTCCAGTCTGGTGGCGATGCTCATTGGCGTGGGGCTTTTGCTCAGCGTGGCGCGGTACGCGAGCGCAGCACCCGTTTCAACACCGGACTTTGTCGCTGACGACAACCCTTTTGCCGCCAAGGCAGCATGACTGTGACCGCGAACGCAAGACCCCTCGTTGCCATTGCTTGCGGTGGCACCGGCGGACATCTTTTCCCCGGCCTGGCCGTGGCGGAGCAGTTGCAGCGGCGTGGTTGCGACGTGGTGCTGCTCATCTCTCCCAAAGAAATTGACCAACAAGCGGTAAAAAACACCACCAATCTGGAGGTGTTCACCCTTCCGGCGGTTGCGCTACAAAACGGCAATTATTTTTCTTTTAGCTCGGCTTTTGTTAAATCGCTCATTAGCACCGGGAAGATTTTCCGACGACGCAAGCCGGCGGCGGTACTGGCAATGGGAGGATTCACCAGCGCACCTCCGGTTTTCGCAGCGAAAGCCATGGGCGCAAAAACTTTTCTGCACGAGTCAAACACCATCCCCGGGCGAGCCAACCGATTACTCGCGCGCTTCGTAGATGCAGCCTTCATCGGTTTTCCGGAAAGCGCTGGCAGGCTGGGGGCGAAAAGACATTTGCTAACCGGAACTCCGGTCCGTCCTCAGTTTACGCCTGCCTGCCGTCCAGCGTTCACGCCGTCCGAATGCCGGATGGCGCTGGGACTCAAGGCCAGCCTGCCAACCATTCTTGTGGTCGGCGGCAGTCAGGGGGCGCACGGCTTGAATGAGCTGGTTTTAGCTGCGCTGCCGCTGCTTAAAAACTGCGGATGGCAATGGCTGCACCTAACTGGCGCAAATGATTTTGAGAAGGTAAAGACCACCTATGCCCGGCATGGCATTAGTGCGGTGGTGAAACCGTTTCTAAAGGAAATGGAACTGGCTCTCGGGGCCGCTACTGCGGCAGTCAGTCGCGCGGGAGCATCCTCACTGGCGGAAATAGCGGCCATGCAAGTGGTGCCCCTGCTGGTCCCATTGCCAACCGCCGCGGACAACCACCAGTATTTCAACGCCAGGGCTTTTGAAAAATCCGGTGCCGCCCGCGTGATAGAACAAAAAAGCAGCACTCCGGAAGACTTGGCAAAGTTGCTCACGGAACTGGTTGACGACGAAACCAAACGGCAACAAATCAAAACAGCCCTCGCAAAGTGGTACGCCCCGGAAGCGGCGACACAAATTGCCCAAAACATGGTCATGCAGTTGGGTGAAAAATTTGTCCCGGGCAAGCCTCAATACGATGGGGCGGAGACCGGCAGCATGGATTTGAAGATTGTGACATGACCACGGCCACCGACATTCAGACCAGACCGGTGCCGGGCAAAAGCGATTTTGTCAGGGAAATGTCATTTCGCGTATCACCGGCGACCGTCATTCGCTGTGACGAACCGCTGGCCAAGCACACCACATTGCGGGTGGGTGGCCCGGCGGATTTTTTTGTGGAGCCAGCGACGGAAGCCGATCTGGCAGCCATGCTGCGATGGTGTACGGAGAACTCCCTGCCGGTTTTCGTGCTGGGGCGCGGATCCAATCTGCTGGTGCGGGACGGCGGGGTTCGCGGGGTGGTCATCCGGCTATCGGCGGCGGCCTTTTCCCGCATTGAAATCAACGGCTGCCGCATGGTTTGTGGTGCCGGGGCGAAACAAAAAAATGTCGCGGTGGAAGCCAGGCGCGCCGGGCTAAGTGGCCTGGAATTTCTCGAAGGTATTCCGGGCAGCGTGGGTGGCGCACTTCGCATGAATGCCGGGGCCATGGGCAGCGAGACGTTTCAGGTGGTCGAATCTTTGCGCATCATGGATTTCGGCGGGAACATCAGCGAATTGGCATCCGCACAGGCGAAGGCAAGCTATCGCTGCTGCGCCACCTTAAAAAACCAAATTGCGCTGAGCGCGGCTTTTAAAGGCCAACCGCAGCCGATTGAGGAAATCACCGCGCGCATGCAGCAATACAGCGCGAAACGCTGGGCGGCACAACCAGCCGCGCCGAGCGCCGGTTGCATTTTCAAAAATCCGGAAGCCATTCCCGCAGGCAAACTCATAGATGAACTCGGCCTGAAAGGAACGAGCATCGGCGGCGCACGCATTTCCCTGGAGCACGGCAATTTCCTGGTCAATGACGGTGGCGCGACCGCTCAGGAGGTGCTCGAATTAATTGAGAGGTTGCGCGCGAAAGCAAAAATGGAACGCGGGATTGATTTGCAGATGGAAGTGGAAATTATGGGCGAAGCATGAGCCGCAAATTAAACATCACCGTGATGTTGGGTGGACCGAGCGCAGAGCGCGAGGTTTCGCTGCGCACCGGCGCGGCGGTGGCGCAGGCGCTCCGCTCGCTCGGGCACGAGGTGCAGGAGCTCGACCCGCGCACTCCGGACTGGTCGCTGAGGGCGGGAACGGAAGTCGTGTTTCTCGCCCTGCACGGAACCTACGGCGAGGATGGCACGGTGCAAAAGCAGCTTGAGCAGTTGGGCGTGGCTTATACCGGGTGCGATGCAGAATCCAGCCGCATCGCGTTCGACAAAGTGCTCACGAAACTGCGCTGCATCAAGGCTGGCGTGCCAACGGCTAAATTCATAGTGGCGAAGTCGGCGCAGGCTCCGCTGCCGGAAAATTTAACCTTGCCCCTGGTGGTAAAACCTTCCCGGCAGGGATCCAGCGTTGGACTACAATTTGTGGAACAAGCCGAGGCCTGGCCGGCTGCTTTGGCGGAGGCCTTGAAATTTGACTCGGAAGTCTTGGTGGAAGAGAAGATCACCGGTCGGGAGACAACGGTGGGAATTCTCAACGGAAAACCTTTACCCGTGGTGGAAGTGCGTCCCAAGACTGGCAGCTATGATTACAACCACAAATACACGGCTGGCGCGACAGAGTATTTCTGTCCGGCTGATTTTGATGCGGCAACTACCACGCGCATTCAAGGCGCCGCGCTGGAAGCTTTCCGGGCGGTGGGGGCGCGCGATTACGCACGCGTGGATGTCATGGTAAGGCCGGACGGCTCCCCGGTAGTCCTGGAAGTCAACACTCTGCCGGGCATGACCGAAACGAGTTTGCTGCCCAAGGCGGCAACCGCGGCGGGCCTGACTTATGGCGAGCTTTGTCAGCAGATGATTGATCTGGCGATGGCACGCCATGAAAAATTCAAGAGGGAGAAAACTGCGGAGCCAATTGGCGGCGCAGCGATTTAAACGACCATGTGGTTTAGGCGAGAAAGAAACAAAAACCGTCGCAAGCACCGGAACCATGTGCTGGACGTCAAGCTGCGCTCCGACCAGGTGCGAGCGCAGCGCTTGCGACTGCTCGTGATGTCAGTGCTGGTGGTGGTCGGTCCGTTTTTGGGCATCTATCTCCTTTGGCGGGCGGGCGAGGCGGGGTTGGATTTTTTTGTCTATGAAAACGCTGACTTTGCCATCCAGCAGATTGATGCCCAATCGGACGGCGTGATTGCACCCGAGCAACTGCGCCGCTGGGCCGGGGTAAAGTCAGGGGCCAACCTGATCAGACTCGATCTGGCGTCAGTGAAACGCAATCTGGAGCTGGTTTCAGCGATTGATTCGGTCTCGGTGGAACGCGTGCTGCCGCGGACGCTGAAAATCCGGGTGACGGAACGCAACCCCATTGCCCAGGTTAACGTGCCACGGGCGGAAGGGCCCACTGGGATGGCTTTCAACGTTTTTCAACTTGATGCTGATGGCACGGTGATTCAACCGCTGGATCCACGTTTAAGTCAGGTTTCACCGGGGCAGATGAATGCACTACTCCCGGTGATTACCGGGTTGACGGTGGGGCAACTCCAGCCAGGTCGGCGGATAGAGCAGCCGCAGGCGCAGGCAGCCATCCATCTGGTGGCAGCCTTCAGGAAATCACCCATGGCCGGGTTGGTGGATATGCGACGCGTGGATGTTTCTGCCCCGGGCGTACTGGTGGTTACCACGGGGCAAGGCGGAGAGGTCATTTTTAAACCGGATAATTTGGAGCGGCAATTGTCCCGCTGGCGGGCAGCTTATGACTGGTCGCTGGCCCGGCAGAGATCAATTTTATCCCTGGATTTGGCAGTGGCCAACAATCTGCCGCTGCGCACCATGCTAGCCAGCACCGTAGCGGCCACTCCAATCAACAACCTGCAACCCATAAGAAATCGGAGGCAACATGTTCGATGAATCTAATATCGTGGTCGGTCTGGAGATCGGCACATCAAAAATTTGCGTGGTGGTCGGGGAAGAAAATGCGGAAGGCGCACCGAATATCATCGGGTTGGGCCAGTCCCTTTCCAACGGAGTTCGCAAAGGCGAAATCTGCGATCAGGAAAAAGTCGAACACGAGTTGCGCCTGGCCATTAGCGAGGCTGAGCAGATGGCGGATGTGGAAATTCGTAGCGTTTATCTGGGCGTCACGGGAGGACATATTCGCGGGTTCAATAATCGGGGTAAACATCCGGTAGTCACTGCTGACCGTGAAATTTCCGAGGACGATGTCCAGGATGTCATTAAGAATGCCAAGGCGATCAACCTTCCGAGTGAAAACACCGTGATTCACGCGGTGCGCCAGAACTTCTGCGTGGACGGCCAGGATGGAGTGATGAAGCCCGTCGGTATGCTCGGGTCATGGCTGGAAGTGGATATGCACGTTGTCCATGGCCACGCGAATCGCCTGCAAAATGCTATTCGTCTGGTCAAGGGAATGCAGGTGGAAGTGGATGATGTGGTGTTTAATGGTTTGGCATCGTCGCTGGCCGTGCTCAACAATGAGCAAAAAGAATTGGGTGCGCTGGTAATTGATATCGGTGGCGGCACCACGGAATACGTGGTCTATGTTGAGGGCGGCATCCGGCACAGCGGGGTGCTGGCGGTGGGGGGAGACCATCTTTCCAATGACTTGGGCCATGGATTAAAGCTGCCCTTGAGTCGGGCGGAAAAATTGAAGCGTGACAATGGTTCGGCCCTGGTAAAAGAGGAGAACCGAGGGCAAACGCTGTCGCTGCTGAATGAGTTTGGCCTGGCGGTCAAAACCGTAAATGTCGAATACCTGCAACGCATCATGTCGCTGCGGCTGGAAGAACTTTTCGAGATCATTGCCCAGGAATTGGAGCAGGCGGGACTCACCAATTATTTACGGGCCGGAGTTTTCCTTACCGGAGGCAGTTCACGGGTGCCGGACATTGAAAAACTCGCGGAACGGATTTTTCAGATGAACGTGACGCACGGCCATGCGGACAGCGTGGGCGGAATCACGGCAGCGCTGGATCAACCCGAATTCGCCACGGCTATTGGACTGGTTAAGTATGGGGCGCTGAAAAAACGCCAGCGAGTTCAGCGTCCCAACCTGACAACAGGCCTGAAAAATATGACTAACATGGTTGGCCGGCTGCTGCAACGCTCTTAAAAAGGATGCATATGGAACCCCATCTTTCCCTGGCGCCAGAAGAAAACCCCAAGCGGGTGGCGATTAAAATTTTTGGTGTGGGCGGTGCCGGTATTACTTTGCTTTCGGCGGTCAATACCTCCGAATTTGCGGGGATTGATTTTGTTGCCGTGGACGCCGATTCGCCGGCGGCAGCGAATGCCACAGTAAAAATTCAGCTCGAAACCAAACTGCTGCGCGGTCTCGGATCCGGCGGCGATGTGGAGCGGGGACGCGCGATCGCTGAGGAGCAGTTTTCCACGCTGAAATCCGCCTGTGAAGGTGCCAATGTCATTTTCATCCTGGCCGGTCTGGGAGGTGGTGCCGGCAGCGGCATTAGTCCGGTGCTGGCGAAAGCGGCCCGGGAGGCGGGCGCGCTGGTTCTGGCCTTCGTCACCCTGCCTTTTGAATGTGAAGGGAACCGCCGGGAGGCGCAGGCTCAACAAAGTCTGGAGGCTTTGCGCTTAGTGGCCGATGGCGTCATTTGCCTGCCATGCCAGAAAATTTTCCGGCTGGTGGACGAAAATACCGGGGTCGTGGAGACCTTTCAAACTATCGGCCGCCTGCTCCTTGAGGGAGTTCGCGGCGTCTGGCAGTTATTGGTGCGCCCGGGTTTGATTCCAATTCATTTCTCCGATCTGTGCTCGCTGCTACGCGATCGTCATGCTGAAAATGCCTTTGCGTTTGTCACGGCCACCGGTCCCGCTCGCGCCCGCGAAGCCGTGGAGAAAATCCTGTCACACCCGCTCTTCGATGATGGCCGGGTGCTGGCGGAGTCTAATGCCGTACTAGTCAGCCTGACCGCAGGGAAAGACCTTACCATGGCGGAGATGAACCGCGTCATGGACCACATAAAACGCCAATGTACCCATGCTGAAATAATCATGGGTGCCTCCGTGGACGCCACCTTGCAGGAAAAACTTTGCGTGACGGTTATTGCAGCCAAACGAGGTTTGCATACGAACA
Organism: uncultured Verrucomicrobia subdivision 3 bacterium; assembly: GCA_903888765.1. Taxonomy (GTDB): domain Bacteria; phylum Verrucomicrobiota; class Verrucomicrobiia; order Limisphaerales; family UBA11358; genus UBA11358. Next base: position 36,106 of record CAISVF010000087.1, read on the forward strand.
AAGAAGAACCGGCGCTGTCGATCACACCGCGAGGAGAGGCCACGTCCCTTTTGCCGGGGCATCACCGGGAATCATCCGTCCCGCGTTCCGGGCGGACGCGACGGGCCGGAGCCAAACTCATACAGACGCAACTGCCCCTGTCCATAGTATCACGCGGGCGCTTTGATAAAAGCGAGCCCACCCTGCATCAGGGCGAAGATTTGGATGTGCCCACGTATTTGCGGCGCGGTGCCGTTTGGCAATGAGTTTGAGCGGGGCTTTTGCTAGCGAAACTGGCGGCGGACAACCGGTGTGGTTGATTACGGAAAAATCCTCGCTCGCCAGTAGCCCTGGTGTTCAATAAACTCGGCAATGCTTACGTTGCCCAAGCCCGAAGTCATTCTCACTCATGAGAGCGATCTGGATGGCTTTGTTGCCGGCTTGCTGCTTCAGCGATTAGCCTTAAAAATTTATGGCGAACCGGTACCGCTGCAGGCCTACCATTATAATTATTGGAAGCAGCGAGAGCTGCGTGAGTCGGCGGCTTGGATAACCGATTTCGCTTTCGAGTCGCGCATGGACAGAAAAGACTGGCTGGTGGTGGATCACCACGTTACGGCGACGCGCGCCACACAAGCGCATTTTTACCACGATGTAAATAAATCCGCCGGGCTGCTGGCTTATGAACTTTGTCGCGAACACGGCCTTGCCTCGCCGGCACTCGACCGGCTGGTTCACTTGAACAATGTGGCCGACTTATTTCTGGAGGAGGATCCGGATTTTGAGGTGGCCGGCGATTATGCTGGACTGGTGAAGATTTATTCCTTTTGGAATCTGCATACGCTCATTGACGGCGAACTGGAACGGCTCATTGATCATCCTCTGCTAGAAGTCATGGCCGTGAAGCGTCGCGTGGAAGATCCCATAGGCTTTGAGTGGAGTAAAAAGCACCTCGCCGAGTTGTCTCCCACCGTAGGCTATGTGGATACGATCGTGGGCAACAGCAATCAGGTAGTACATCGCTTGCTGGAAATGCGGGCCACGAAATACCCCGTGCTGGTGACCCTTTATCGTCGCATGAACTCGGTTTTTGCCAGTTTTCGCAGCCGCAACGGTGAGGCGCTTACAGTGGCGGAAAAATTTCAGGGCGGTGGTCATGCCAATGCTGCCGGTGCCATCCTTCCCAAATCAGTCCGCACCGTGGACGACGGAGTTGAATTTCTCCGGCGGATGCTGAACATCAAAAACGAAACTCCAATCAATAATCTGGCCGGGCTTTTTTCCGGGTTTGATCTGGAGAAAAAGTGAATCTAGGCAAGGTTATCCCGGGTCGGGTTCACGGCGACGGAATTGCTTTTCCTGCCGCCTGGTTTCTGAGGTGAGCAATTCTTCCGCACACCAACCACGTGCCTGAGCCGTCGCAACGAGGGAAAATAGTTCTTTCGCCAGGGCCGATTTTGATCTGGGGCGGGGTGACTTGGCCAGGGCTGTCTGATCCTCAGACGTCCACACTTTGGCTTTACGAGCTTTCTTCAGGAGTTTTTCCGCGCGCAGCAGGGCTGGCAAATGTTTGGGGATGCCATCCAGGACTGACTTGCGCTCATGCCGGGTGCCGTCTTTTTCCGCGCGTTTGATTTTTTCCCAGTTGGCCCAGACCTCATCAATGTTTTTAACCTTGGTGGAACCAAAGACGTGCGGATGGCGCCGGATTAGTTTATCGACCAGATGTCGCGTGACACTTTCAAAATCAAAGGCACCGCGCTCGCTGGCGAGCTGGCAATGGAAGGCAACCTGTAATAACAGATCGCCCAATTCCTCGGCCATCTCCATGTCATCGCGCGCCTCAATGGCATCAATGAGTTCATAAACTTCCTCGATTGCATGGCGGCGCAAGGTCAAGTGCGTCTGTTCGCGATCCCAGGGGCAACCGGTGGGGGAGCGAAGCCTAGACATGACTTTCAACAAATCGTTGATGGCAGGTGGGTTTTTCATGGGGAATTTTGGCGGCAGCAATAAGGTGGAAAGGCAAACCTCGTCAGGCAATCGGGTAGGTTGTTCTGGTGGGTTATAATATCACCAGGTCGTCCCGATGAACCAATTCCACGCGGGTCAGGATTTTGCTTCGGATTTCTGCGGCGCTAAAACGAGCGATGCCGCGCGCAAATTCGGTTCCATCCAGATCGCAGATGCGAATGACGTCTCCAGCTGCAAACTCCCCGTCGCATCCGGTGACCCCCGGCGGCAGAAGGCTTTTGCCGCTTTCGCGCAACGCTTTCTTAGCTCCATCATCGACGAACAGCGTTCCCTGGGGATGATGAAAAAAGGCTATCCATCGTTTGCGGCCCTGCAGCCGGGTGGGGATGGCGACGAACATCGTACCTTCGTCTGCACCTGCCAGAATGTTGGCCAGCACGCCCGCCTTTTGACCGGAAGCGATGACCAACGGGATGCCGGAGCGCACGACAATCTTGGCCGCCTCGATTTTAGATTTCATGCCCCCCACTGCTGTGGTGCTGGTGGTGGTACCGGCCATGTTTTCTATGGCAGAGTCAATATGTTCCACAACCGAAAGCAACTTCGCGTTGGTCTTGCCAAAGTTTTCGATCACGCCGTCAACGGTGGTTAAAATGACGAGCAAATCTGCCGGCAGCAAAGCGGCGACCAGGGCGGATAATTTGTCGTTGTCACCAAACTTGATTTCGGTGAAAGAGACGGCGTCGTTCTCATTGATAATAGGCACCACACCACGTTCAAGCAGGGTGACCAGCGTGTTGCGGGCGTTGAGATGGCGTTCGTGATGTTCCAGATCGTCATGAGTCAGCAGCACTTGCGCCACGACCAGGCCATGGGCGGCAAACATTTTCTCATAAACCGCCATAAGCCGTGACTGCCCGACCGCCGCACAGGCTTGCTTTTCCGCGAGATTGGTCGGACGCGTTTCATATCCCAGCGCCCCCATACCGGCTCCAACGGCACCGGAAGTCACCAGTACCACCTGACGTCCGGCCCGACGCAAGGCGGCAAGCTGCGCTACCAGTTGCTCAAGCTGGGCGGGGTCAATCAGTTTGCGGCTATCGGTGAGGACGCCGGTGCCGAGTTTTACAACCAAGCGGCTGGCGGATTGGAGCGGTACACGATACACGTCGAAAGTTTAAGTAATATTCATCAGGCGGAAAATGCAAAAATAGCAGAATTGCGGATCAAAATTCGACTCCACATCAGCAAAACCGCACGTCTGTTATTTGAATTTGGTTGGCAATCGCAGGGGTACTGCTTATCGTAACAGCGGTAATCTTATCGTCATGCCGAAGAAAAAGCCGAGCAAAATCATGGGCGGGCCGGTCTCCCGGTTTATCCAGCGCCATTACCGGCATTTCAACGCTGCCTCGCTGGTGGACGCTGCTCAGGGCTATGTTCAGCATTTAGACAATGGCGGTCGTATGATGATCACTCTGGGGGGAGCCATGAGCACGGCAGAACTCGGCCTTTCCCTCGCCGAAATGATCCGGCAGGATAAAGTGCACCTCATCACTTGCACCGGCGCAAATTTGGAGGAGGATGTATTCAATCTGGTGGCGCATGATTACTACGAACGTGTGCCAGGCTATCGTTCGCTGACGGCGGAAGATGAGCAGGCCTTGTTGCACCGCCACATGAATCGTGTGACGGATACTTGCATTCCGGAAGGCGAAGCCATGCGCCGCATGGAGAAAGCCATGATCGAAGTCTGGACTGCGGCGGACAAAGGCGGAGAGCGGTTTTTCCCTCACGAATTTTTCTATCAGGTATTGTTGAGCGGCAAATACGAGAAATACTATCAAATCGACCCAAAGGACTCGTGGATGCTGGCCGCCGCGCAAAAAAATCTGCCCATTATCGTGCCGGGCTGGGAGGATGCGACGCTGGGCAACATGTATGCTGCCGCCGTGATTCGCGGCGACGTGAAGAACGTGCATACTGTCCGCACCGGCATTGAATACATGACATGGCTGGCGGATTTCTACACGCGCACGACCAGGAAGAGTCCGCTCGGCATGTTTCAAATCGGCGGCGGTATTGCCGGCGATTTTCCGATCTGCGTGGTACCGATGCTACACCAGGATCTGGGCCGGACCGGCGTGCCGCTCTGGGGTTATTTCTGTCAAATCAGCGATTCCACGACGAGCTACGGGAGCTATTCGGGTGCGGTGCCTAATGAAAAAATTACGTGGGGCAAACTGGGCGTTAAAACACCGAAATATATTATTGAATCCGATGCCACGATAGTAGCGCCCCTCGTCTTTGCGCATGTTTTAGGATGGTAAATGAAACCGAATGATTTTTCTAATTCAAGGGTGTTAGTCACCGGCGGTGCCGGTTTTATCGGCAGCGCACTGGTTTGGGCGCTGAACCGGCGCGGTTGCGACAGCATCGTGGTTTGTGACATCCTGGGGACGGACGAAAAATGGCGCAATCTGACGCCGTTGCGTTTCGCTGATTACGTCGAAGCCGCCGACTTGCTGCCGCGCCTGCAAAACGGTGCGCTGGGAAAATTCGATCTCATTCTCCACATGGGTGCTTGTTCCGCCACCACGGAAAAGGACGCCACGTATCTGGCCAGGAATAATTATGAGTTTACCAAAGAGCTGGCGCATTGGTCCCTGGCTCACAAAACGCGGTTTGTCTATGCGTCGTCCGCAGCAACTTACGGCGACGGTGCCCAAGGCATGGAAGACAATGAATTGATGCTCGACACGCTGCGGCCGCTTAACATGTATGGCTATTCCAAACACCTTTTCGATTTGCACGCCAAGCGTGCCGGTTTTTTGAACAAGATTGTGGGCTTGAAATATTTCAATGTCTTTGGCCCGAACGAGGATCACAAGGGCGACATGCGGTCGCTCGTTCACAAAAGTTTCGCGCAGGTGCAAAAAGAAAGCCTGATTCGCCTGTTCAAGAGCCATCGCAAAGACTACAAGGACGGAGAGCAGAAGCGGGATTTTCTTTACGTCAAAGACTGCGTGGCCATGACATTGCACCTCGCCGCGACGCCGCGTGCGAATGGTTTGTTTAACGTGGGCAGCGGCGGCGCGCGTTCCTGGATTGATCTGGCCAACGCCGTTTTTACAGCGACGAAAAAGAAGCCCGTTATCAAATTCATCGATATGCCGGAAGCCATCCGTGATAAATACCAGTATTTCACCCAGGCCAATTTGCTGCGCCTGCGCGGAGCCGGTTATGCCGAACCGGTCACCTCGCTAGAAAATGCCGTGTGCGACTACGTCCGCAAATATCTTGTGCCCGACTGCCGGCTGGACCCATCGGTGGAATAATTTTTCAGCATCGCCTTGGGCTATTACGAAGGATTTGCACGCGAATTAAGGCAACGGTCGGGGCAACCGAAGCAGCTTTTGCCGATGATATTCAAAGTTGTTGGTCGAGGAGGGCGCTAAGTGTCGGTTTTCCAGCATTTCCGGAGATTTCCCTTTTACAACCGGCCCATCCCGCCAAAGCTGGCTTCATTTTTGCACCGCAGGCGCAATGGATGGTGCCTGTTGACCCTCTCAGGCAGATGTTCTCAAAATGTCCGCGCATTGACGTTCATCTTCGACCGAGGTATGGCGCTGATTGTTGGTCTGCGAAAAGTTATTACAACTTATGATATAAAAACGGATTTTTTATTTGAGGTGTTTCAAAAGCATAAGTCATTGGCGCGCAATGAGATATACATGGTATTAGAAATTGACACGATGGGCTGAAGTGACTTACTGTATAGACGCAACGGTGCCGTGCTGATTATGTGTCAGCTCACCAATCCACCTTGCGTATAGTAATCCTTTAATCCGAGGTTCCATGAGTAATACAACGACAACGGGCGCAGTGTCGCCAGGCGACGCCAAAAAAGTTTCGCGGATAAACGAAGTGGTCATCCGCATTGCCGGTAATTCGCAGGACGGCATCCAAGCCATCGGCGGATTCCTCGCCCGGCTCGCCGGCCGCAGTGAGCAGGAAGTCATGACTTTCATGACGATCCCCTCCACCATTTCGGGCGGCCCGTCCATCTTTCAGGTGCGCATCGGCAGTGGCGAAGTGCTCACTTCGGGAGATGACGCCGACGTATTATTGTGTTTTTACCAGCACAGCTATGAGGGGCACATTAACTCGCTCAAGAAAAAGGGCATCGTCCTTTACGACAGCGATCATGTGGTGCCCAAGCCGGAATGGCAGGACGCCTATCATCACGTCGGCATCCCCATTTCCTCACTCACCGTTGAAGCCATTGGAGGCACAGCCAAGGATAAGGGGAAAAACCTCTACTCGCTCGGTCTCATCGCCAAGATGTTCGACCTCAACGTTCCGAAACTTGAAAAATTGCTCGGCGAACGTTTCACCGGCAAGGACCCGAGCATTTTGAACAACGCTCTCGCTGCTTTCCACGCCGGCTATGCGAATTCCCCCGGCAACGTTGTTGAAACGTTTCAGATCACGGACAGTGATAAGAAAGGTGTCTCACAAGTCGTCATGAATGGCAACGAAGCCATCGCCTACGGTCTAATTGCCGCAGGTGTCCGTTTTGGAGCGGCGTATCCGATTACGCCCTGGACCGACATCATGGAAATCCTGCGACGCGAACTTCCCAAGTACGGCGGGACGTTCATCCAGTGCGAAGATGAAATTGCTTCCGTCTCCATGGCGCTCGGAGCCAGCTTTGCCGGACGCGTGGCGGTGACCGGTTCCAGCGGCCCCGGCATCGCTCTTAAGACCGAGGCCATCGGCTGGGCGGTCATGGCCGAAATGCCGCTCGTCATCATCAATGTCCAGCGCGGCGGTCCTTCCACCGGCATGCCGACTAATATTGAGCAATCCGACTTGAACATCGCCATCAACGGTGGCCACGGCGATGCTCCTCGCGTCGTGCTCGCACCCGCTAATGTGGAAGATTGTTTCTATATGGCCATTGAGGCCGTGAACATCGCCCGCAAATACAGCGTGCCCGTGTTCTTCCTTACGGATCAAGGCATTGCCACGCGCATTGAGGCGTTTCCCTCGCCGGATCTGGAAAAAGTTTGCCAGGATATCACCCCGGATTTCACGCCGGTGGCTACGCACAAGCCCTACGACCTCACGGCAAAGGACGGAGTGACCCAGCACATCAAACCCGGCACCCGCATTCTTGATGGCAAGTACCCTATTGCCACTGGTTTGGAACATGATGAGTATGGCCACCCCAGCGGTTCGCCCAAAGTGCATATGCTACAGAACGCCAAACGCCGTATTAAATTGCAGGCGCTCGGTGCCAGTCTGCCGTTGCCGAAAGTGTACGGTCCGGCGGAAGGCAAGACTTTGCTTGTCGGCTGGGGTTCCACCGAAGGTCCCATTCGCGAGGCGGTGGACCGTTTCCGTGCCGCAGGCGACAGTGTTTCCGCCCTTCATTTGCGCCATGTCAATCCGCTGCCGAACGGGTTGGAAAATATTTTCTCCGGTTTCAGTCAGGTACTGGTTGTAGAGATGAATGACGAGGGACTATATGGCTTTGGGCAACTCGGGTCGATTCTTCGAGCCCGCTACTGCGATCCGAAGATTCAGGGCGTTAACAAAACCGACGGCCTGACCTGGAAGGTGAAGGAAATTGTCGAGCTGGTGAAAAGCAAAACCGCCAAATAACAACCACCAACGAAAACCATTATGAGCCAGATTTTATCCGATAAACCCGTTGTCCCCGCTGCCGTGACTGAAACCGCCACCGGCGAACGCAAGGGGCTCACCAAAAAGGAAATCGCCGCCGACCACCCGACCTGGTGTCCCGGTTGCGGCGACTTCTCCGTCCTCGCCCTGTATTTTAAGCTTATTGAAAAGCGCAAGCTGTGGCACGAGAAGATCACCACCATCTCCGGCATCGGCTGTTCCAGCCGTTTTCCGTATTTTGTGCAGGCTCACGGGGCGCATTTCATTCATGGCCGCGCGCTGCCATTTGCCAGCGGGGTTTCGCTTTCGCGTCCGGATTTGCATGTGTTCGCCTTCAGCGGCGACGGCGATGCCTTCTCCATCGGCGGCAACCATTTCACGCACACCGCGCGCAAAAATATCAAGATGACGCTCGTCGTCATGGATAACCAGGTCTATGGCCTCACGAAGAAACAGACTTCGCCCACGTCGCCACTTGGTTTCAAGAGCAAGACCGACATCTGGGGCGCGGTGGATTATCCCATCAATCCCGCCAAACAGGCTATTGCGGTCGGAGCCTCCTTTGTAGCGCGCACCTCTGCCGCGAACCCGAACCACGTTCTTGCCATGATGGAAGCGGCAATGGACCACGATGGCTTCAGCTTCGTCCATTGCTTGAGCGAATGCGTGGAGTTTTACGAAGGCGCGTTCGACGTCGCCAATCCACGCAAGGGCGGCGCTTTCAATGAAGTGCCCAAAAACCACGACGTGACCGATGAACTCGCCGCCTATAAACTTGCTGGCGCGGATTTTCCCGGCAACTTCGGCGTGCTTTACAAGGTCAACAAACCCACCAAGAACGCCCGCGAAGCCGAGATCAATGCGAGTTTCCAAAGCAAATTCACCGGACTCAAAGACTGGCAGATTTTGCAGAAAACCTTCGACCGGATGAAATAAGTTTCCGGCCCAAAACCTGTTATTACCCACCCCGGCAAAAGCCGGGGTTTCTTTTGGGAGAAACGCCCCACGAAGTCGTGCCGGTTTCTCACAGACATATTGTTTTGGCAGGGGCAATCATCTCCCGCATGATGTTCCCAAGGGAAGCGACAGTTTGCGTGCCGCTTGATGTATTAGCCGGAGGTTGACGGGGCGTTCACAGCCCCAAGCGAAGTTAAAATTGAGATTTCTTTGTCCTGCGCCGGCGGCTATTTTCTACCCCATGTCTTCCATTTTTAAAGACGGAGAAGTGGTTGCTATGGCAGTCGCCAGCCAATCGCCATTTAAATTGACCCCATGGCCCACATTCACGAAAAAATTGATTTCACCGTAGCAATTTTCATTGTTTACGACGCGAAGGTTCTGGTCATTCACCATCGCAAACTTGGCAAATGGCTGCCGCTTGGCGGGCATATTGAACTGGACGAAGACCCGGAGCAGGCTGCGATCCGCGAGGCGAAGGAAGAAAGCGGGCTCGACGTAGAATTGCTGGGCGAGCGGCCGCCCACAACTTCGCCCGGCACTCGCGCACTCATCGCGCCGCGCTTTCTTGATATTCATCGCATCAGTGACACGCATGAGCATATTGGCATGATTTACTGGGCGCGGCCCAGGATGGTGAGCCAGGCCAACGCCAACCCCGTTTTGGCAGTGGGGGAACATCATGACATCCGCTGGTGTTCGCAGGAGGATTTGGAAAAACTGTCGCCGCCCATGACTGATGCGGTGAAATGGTATTGCCACCAGGCACTCAAGGAATTTTCGCAATGAGCCTGCGTCAGTTGAAGGCGGGCTATTTCGTGCTCACCGGGCTGAACACGCTCGCAACCTCGTATTTTTTCAATTACCTGTTTTTTTATTTCCATGACCGCTTTGGTTTTGGGAATCGCGAGAACCTTGGGGTCTCGGCGTTGCACGGTTTCATCTATATATTTTCCGCGTGGCAATGCGGCCGATTCGCCGCGCGGTTTGGCCGGCGGCTCAGTCTCAAGCTGGGGTTTTTCGGATTGTCCGCCACGATGGCCGTCGGCGCCTTTTTGCACAGCGTGCCTGCGTTGCTCGGGTTGGTCGCGGTGTATAGCGTCGTGCTGCTGCTCACCTGGCCGGCGCTGGAGGCGCTGGTCAGCGAGCGGGAATCGCAGAGCGGGGTGCAGGAAATGGTGGGTATCTACAATTGCACCTGGGCCGGTGCGGCCGCTTTCGGGTATTTCACCGGTGGCAAATTATATGATGCGCTCGGGGTGGGCGCAGTGTTCTGGCTGCCGGCGGCAATTTTCTTCGCGCAATTTCTCTTATTGCTCTGGCTGGAAAAGCAGCACGACGGCGTCCTGGCGAACACACCGCAGCCGCTGCCGGAAACGGCGCATACTCCGGAAAACGCCGGGTTAAACCAGTCGCTTAGTCCGGCGGCGTTTTTAAAAATGGCGTGGCTCGCGAATCCGTTCGCCTATATCGCCATTAACACGCTGCTCGCCGTCATGCCCGGGGTGGCGCAGCACCTCGCACTGACGCCCACGCAGGCGGGACTTTTCTGTTCGGTGTGGTTTTTCGGACGGTTCGGCGCCTTCGCGCTGCTTTGGCAATGGCGAAGCTGGCATTACCGATTCCGCTGGCTCTTGACCGCGTTTGTGCTGCTCATTGCGAGCCTGGCGGCAATTTTGCTCGCCCAGCAGCTCTGGGTGGTGGTGGCGGCGCAGGTTTTTTTCGGCCTCGCAACCGGCCTTATTTATTATTCATCGCTGTTTTATTCCATGGATGTGGGCGAGGCGAGTAGCGAGCATGGTGGCCTGCACGAGGCGTTTATTGGCGCAGGCATCTGTCTCGGACCGGCTACCGGGGCGGTCGCGCTGCTGCTGGCACCGCAATCTGCCAACGCCGCGACGTGGGCGGTGACGGGGTTGCTCACTGCCGGTTTGGGAGGATTGCTCTGGCTGCGCCGCCAATCCCACAAACGGGTGAGCTAAATTCGCTTAATTTTTTCCGACAATCGTTTTAGACTGGGGCCACGAATGAAAGCCGTGCCACTGCCGTCCGCTCTGTTCACGCTGAACCGCGAGCGCCTCGTTTCCAAACTGCTGCCGCGCTCGCTCGCGGTGTTCAACGCCAATGACATCATGCCCACGAACGCCGACGGTTCGCTGGGGCACCTGCAAAACGCCGACCTATATTACCTGACCGGCGTGCATCAGGAGGAGACTATTTTACTTCTCGCACCGGACGCGTTTGATCCGAAACACCGCGAAATTTTGTTTGTGCGGCAGCCGAACGAACATCTCGCCATCTGGGAAGGTCACAAATTGACGAAAGACCAGGCCACAGGGATTTCCGGAGTCAAAAATGTAAAATGGATTTCCGAATTTCCGGCCATCTTCCGTTCGCTCGCCTGTGAACTGGAAAACATTTATCTCAACACCAATGAACATCAACGAGCCGATGTCACGGTCGAGACGCGCGACGGCCGGTTCATTCGCGATTGCCAGAAATCGTTTCCGCTGCACCGCTACCAGCGACTGGCGCCGCTTATGCATGAGTTGCGCGTGGTGAAATCCACCTATGAAATCGACGCCATCCAGGCGGCGTGTGATCTCACCGGCAAGGGCTTCGAACGGGTTTGCAAATTTCTTCGGCCGGGCGTGAATGAAGCTGAGGTTGAGGCGGAGTTTGCGCACGAGTTTATCCGCCATAAAGGCCAGTTTGCTTACAACCCCATAGTGGCCAGCGGGGCGAATAACAACATCCTTCATTACAATCAGAATGACCAGATATGCAAAAAGGGCGATTTGCTACTGGTGGACGTTGCCGCCGGCCTGGGCAACTACATGAGCGATCTGACGCGCACAATTCCCGTGAGCGGCCGTTTCTCGCGCCGGCAGAAACAGGTTTATAATGCCGTATTGCGCATTTTCCGTGCTCAGGTAGCCGCTTGCATACCGGGCAAAACCACCAAGGATTTGCGCGTCGAGTGCGAGGAACTGACCACCAGGGAATGTGTTGACCTCGGCCTGATTAAACCCGCGCAACTCAAAAAGCAGACGCCGGATAACTTGGCGGTTCGGCCTTTTTTTATGCACGGCGTGTCCCACCCCCTGGGGTTGGATGTCCATGATGTGACCTATAACCATCTGAAAATTTCCCCCGGCTGGGTGCTGACGGTAGAGCCGGCGATATATATCCAGCAAGAGGGGTTTGGCGTGCGCATTGAAAATACCGTGGTCGTCACGGAAAGTGGTCAGGTGGATTTCATGGCGAATATTCCGGTTGAGGTGGATGAAATTGAGGCCCTGATGAACCGTAAATGAAGTTGCACTTTTTGGGTTTTCTGGCCCTCCTTGCTGCTGCGGCAAATGCCGCTCCCGGCAGTAAGGAAGCGGACTATGTCCGCGCCTTGTCATTTGCTCATCGTACTGAGGGCAAGGTTTTTCGTGAGGTGGTGTCACCCCACTGGCTGCCGGACCAGACCCATTTTTGGTATCGCGTCATGATCGGGCCCGATACGCAGGAGTATGTTTTGGTGGATACGCAAACCGGCAACATCCGACGCGCCGATACCGCTGAAAAACTAGGCTTGAAGGGAAGCGAACCCCTCAAAACTTCCACACAGACATCGCTCGTCCCCAAACGTTCGGTGCATACTGGTAATAAAACCGTAATCCGGTTCAACAACCGCATGTCCAGTGACGTGGACATTTTCTGGCTGGATGAAAGCGGGGTTCGCCAGCCTTATGGCCGCGTGCTTTCCGGCGTTACTACGGAGTTTCACACCTACGCCGGTCATGTTTGGCTGGTAACCGACCTACCAGGCAGTCCTCTGGGTTTTTTTGAAGCCAAGACCGAACCGCTGGAAGTGCAAATTGATGGCAAGCCCTTCAACTTCAAGCCAGAGCGACCCCACGCAAACCGGAAGCGTTCAAACCAATCGCCGGATAAAAGTACGTTGGTGCAGTTCACGAATCAAAATATCCTCCTAGTTACCAGCCCTCATGAAATGACTTGGCTGACTACTAATGGCACGCCGGCGAATCCTTACTGTGGGCCGCTGGCCTGGTCGCCGGACGCGCAAAATTGCGTCGCTTTTACCGTGGAGGAAGTGCCACGCCATATCGTGACAATTGTGGAGTCGTCGCCGCGCGATCAGTTGCAACCGAAGGTGCAAACCTACGATTATTTTAAACCCGGTGACCCATTGCCCCGCGTGCAGCCAGTGCTGATACGAATCAGGGAGAAAAAAGTTGTGCCGGTGCCGACCGATTTATTTCCCAATAATTTTACGCCTGATGGCAGAATAGCCATACGGTGGTCGCCCCAGGGCGACGAATTTTATTTTGATTACAACCAGCGCGGGCACCAAGTCTATCGCATTCTGGCCGTGAACGCGACTAACGGGACCGTGCGAACGGTGATCGAGGAACGCAGCCAGACTTTTATTGATTACGAAACAAAAACGTGGCGCGATTGGCTGGACGATACGGGTGAATTATTGTGGCTGAGCGAACGCGACGGCTGGGCGCATTTATGGCTGTACGATGTGGCGACCGGCCGGGTGAAAAATCAGGTCACCCACGGGAATTGGGTGGTGCGCGAAGTCCTCAAGGTGGACCCGGCAAGACGGCAGGTTTGGTTCCTGGCGGGCGGTATCCGTCCCGGTGAAGACCCTTATTATCGGCAGCTTTGCCGGGTGAACTTGGACGGTTCCGGTTTGGTTCAACTGACGCAGGGTGACGGTGATAATGCCGTGGAATTTTCCCCGGATGGCAAAACGTTTATCGCCAAATATTCGCGAGTTGATCTGCCTTGCGTTACGGAATTGCGCCGGAGTGAGGATGGCAGGTTAATCTGCGAACTCGAACACGGCGACGCCTCCTCGTTGCTCGCATCCGGTTGGACCCTGCCGGAACGTTTTACTGCCAAGGGCCGCGATGGCCAGACGGATATTTATGGCGTGATCATAAAGCCTTCCCATTTTAATGTTTTTAAAAAATACCCTGTCGTGGAAGAAGTTTATGCCGGGCCGCAAAATTCATTCGCTCCCAAGAGTTTTGGCCGCCAAATCCGGCAGCATGCGATTGCGGAACTCGGATTCATTGTCGTCCAATCCGATGGGATGGGTACGGATAATCGCGGCAAAAAATTCCACGACGTATGCTGGAAAAATCTCGCGGACGCCGGTTTTCCCGACCGCATCGCCTGGATTAAAGCCGCCGCCCGAACCCGACCCTGGATGGACCTGCGCCACGTGGGCATTTACGGCGGCTCCGCCGGAGGGCAGAACGCGATGCGGGCGCTTTTGGATTACCCTGATTTTTACCAGGTGGCCGTGGCCGATTGTGGCTGCCACGACAATCGCATGGACAAACTCTGGTGGAATGAGCAGTGGCTGGGGTGGCCGGTGGATGCCGCTTATGCGCGCAGTTCCAATGTGGAAGATGCGCACAAATTAAAGGGCGAACTTCTGCTGATGGTCGGGGAATTGGATCATAATGTGGACCCGGCCTCAACCATGCAGGTGGTGAATGCTTTGGAAAAGGCCGGCAAAGATTTTGAGTACATTGTGATTGCCGGCTCAGATCACGGCTCGGCAGAAACGCCCTACGGCAGTCGGCGGCGGATGGACTTTCTCGCTCGCCATTTGCTTGGTCCCGGGAAATAAGTAAATTCAGGATCCTGGAGTGCGAATCCAAAACCGGGCGTCTGACCGTCGCCTGCCAATCAGAAATATGAGTCGCCCGGCTTTTGATTTTGGTGGCAATCTAAAAAACTATTCCAGACCGTGGTAAAAGCAAGTGGTGCATCCGGCAGGACTTGAACCTGCAACATTCTGATCCGAAGTCAGATGCTCTATCCAATTGAGCTACGGATGCAATGGTCCAAGGCTACCAGCAATGCCACCAACAATCCAGCGCCTCTATTTATTTGTCTGCAATAATTGTCTGAGAACTTCTGTCGGCGAGTTCACCACCTTGGCCGTGACGGAGAAGCGTTTTACGTGGCTGCCCGGAAGTTGAAATTTGAACTCGCGAAAAACGCGCTCGCAAGTGGTCATCAACCCTCTCGCTCCGGTCTGCTCGCCAGCCGCGAGTTCGGCGAGGCGGCGCAACCCGTCATCGCGAAATTTGCACTGGATGCCGTAGGCGGAAAAGGCGCGCTCGTATTGATGGATTAAGCTGCTTTCGCTGCGGCGCAGCACGTTAAATAAATCATCCTGGTTGAGGCCATGGCACGCCACGCGCACCGGCAGGCGGCCAATGAATTCCGGCTCCAGTCCATAAGCAATCAGGTCGGCGGTTGAAGCGCGGGAAATCAACTCATCTTTGGTTTGCTGGCCATTGGAGCCGAGTCGCTGGCGGATGATTTCATCGATTCCAGAAAAGGATCCGCTGACGATGAAGAGCATGTGACGTGTATTGATGCTTTCCGGTTGCGGTAAACCGCCGCCCCGCATGGCGGACATGGCGCTTTGCAACTGTCCGTTCATGTCGTTGGGTGAAACTACCGGCACATCGCCGTCTTCCATGAGTTTCAACAAATTGGTTTGCACACCGCGACCGGAAACATCCCGCCCGCCGCCTTCACCACGCGTGGCGAGTTTATCGACCTCATCGAGATAAATGATGCCGTGCTCGGCTTTTTTAACCTCGCCGCCGGCGCGTCGGAGGAGGTCTCGCACGAGGTCGTCCACATCACCGCCCACATATCCGGTTTCGCTGAATTTGGTTGCGTCCGCTTTCACAAACGGCACTCCGATGAGTTCTGCCGCCGAGCGGATGAGATGGGTTTTGCCCACGCCCGTCGGGCCGAGTAACAGCACATTTTGTTTTTGATAAAACGGTGCGGCATCGCCCGTCAGGGTGAGCCGGACGTGCTGGAAGTGATCGCACAGCGCCACGCTTAAGACTTTCTTGGCTTCGCCCTGGCCGATGACGAACCGGTTCAAATGCCTCGCAATGTCGGTGGGTTTGAGGTCGAAGCTAAACTCTGGCCTCGGCGGTGCGGCTGATTCCACGACGCCCGGTTTGGTGATACGGGTAGCCCGGATTTTTTTTGGCACACCGGCGGTCACGGGGCCAAGGGCATCAGGATGTCCACTGGAAAGGTTGGGCATGACTTGTTTCAACGCAGCCAACTTGAACAGAAAAGCTGCCGGGCTTCAATCCGATTCTCCGAATCTTGTCTCAGCTTGAAAATAAATCTGTCCCCTTTTCACATTTGGCGGCATTTATTGGTAGATGCACGAATTGGATGACAATGTCCTGCTGCGGCAATACGCGGAGCAAAACTCCGAAACGGCCTTTGCTGCGCTCGTCGCGCGCCATGTGAACAAGGTCTATTCAGTCGCGCTGCGATACACGCGTAACGCCTACGCCGCCGAGGAAATCACCCAAGCCGTATTCGTCATCCTCGCCAAAAAATCCGGGCGGCTGGGTAGGAAGGTCATCTTCTCCGGCTGGCTGTATGAAACCGCGCGGCTTACGGCGGTGACTTACATCCGCAGTGAAATCCGCCGAGCCCACCGCGAACAGGAGGCTCACATGCAAACCGCCCTGAATGAAAATGCCGACGACGCCTGGCCGCACATCGCGCCGCTGCTGGATGACGCGATGAGCAAATTAAGCGAGGCGGATCGCCACGCGGTCGTGTTGCGGTATTTCAATGGCAAGAGTTTGGGCGAAGTCGGCGCGGCGATGGGCGCGAGCGAAGACGCCGCCAAGAAGCGCGTGACCCGTGCGGTGGAAAAGCTTCGCGGCTACTTCACCAAGCGCAGGGTGACGCTGACGGCGGCGATTTTGACGGCGGCGATTTCGGCGAATTCCGTGCAAGCCGCGCCGCTGAGCCTGGCAGCCACCGTCACGGCGACAGCGGCGAAAGGCGCGGCGGTCAGTGGTTCAATTTTAACCCTCATCAAAGGAGCATTGAAAATTATGGCGTATACAAAAATGAAAACGGCAGCAGTCACCGGCGCAGTGGTGCTAATTGCGACCCTTGGAACAGTTTCCACAATCAATTATTTCCGACACCACGGCCCACCACCTCAAAACGGGAAAATGAATTTACCAACAGGCAATGTGACTCCAATGGCTGCTTATGGTTTCAGCCGTTTCGTTTTATTTCTCGCTTCCAATGGCAGCATCTGGAGTTGGGGTGAGGAACGGTTAGGCTGGCCTGTTTTAGGTTATAGCAATACCAACATTCAGAACGCTACGTCACTTCGCCGCATTGGCCGTGACTCTGACTGGATCAACATTTCAGCAGGGTATTCTCACTGCCTCGCCATCAAGTCTGACGGGACGCTTTGGGCTTGGGGCATGAATTTGCACTACAATCTGGGCGACGGGACAAAAACAACAAGAGCCGTGCCTGTGCCATCCATTCCCGGTAATGATTGGAAGCAAGTTGCAGCCGGAGCGTCGCAGAGTTTTGCTTTGAAGAATAACGGTACTTTGTGGGCTTGGGGAAATAATTGGGCGGGGAATTTAGGAGTTGGCGACGAAAAAGATAGATCCCAAGCCAGACAAGTTGGCACTGCGGCCAACTGGAAGAAATTTTGGGCGGGTGGAATCCAAACCGTCGGCTTGCAAACGGATGGCAGTTTGTGGTTCTGGGGTTCGTGGGATGGCGAAAGCGCCGCCAAAGACAATGCCCTCGTTCCTGCTCGCATATCACCGGACACAAATTGGGTGGATGTTTGCTTCGGGTACTTCACTGTATTTGCCATCAAGGCAGACGGGACGCTTTGGAGTTGGGGCAGGGATGCACGTTTCTATGTGCAAACTTCCGGCGTGGACGCCAGAACGACGCCATTGCAAGTCGGCAATGAAACAGACTGGCAATCCTGCGCGGCGGGAGCTAGCGGCTATTACCAACTACTCACAAAAAAGGATGGTTCTCTGTGGGCGATGGATGCTTCTGATCACCGCATCGTAAAGGCCAACAAAATGTATAAGCCTGTGAAATTCACAAAAATTGACTGGCATAAGGATATTGCCGCTTTCACAGCTGGCGGCGACAACATCGGAGTGGTTATGACCCACGACGGCGAAGTTTGGACTTGGGGACGTGTCATAGGTGAACTCAAATCGAAGGATTTTTTTGGACCAAAAGGCCAAGCGATTGACCCTGAATCGCGGATTATTCAGAAGCCATGGCAGCTTGCGAATATTGATTCTGAACCGTGACTCCTTTGGAATTCTCGTGGTTGAAAAGTTGAAATGGTTTCGCGCGGCGCAGGCCACCAGCGGAGTCGGTTGTGCCGGGGGGCAGCCGCAGCAACATACCCACCAACAGACGCGGGAGTGATTTCACCACACCGTCTCGCCATACGGCTGCAGCTGATCCCGCCCGGCGCGGGACACAGCCGCGCTCCATCAAATTTTGTGTGTGGCAAACCCCTTCGGTATAAATATAAAAAGGCGCGTCATTGCTGACGCGCCTGTGAAATATTGCGGTTAAGAATTATCAGTAGCGGTAGTGTTCCGGCTTGTACGGTCCGTCCAGCGGCACGCCGAGATATTCGGCTTGAGCCTTGCTCAGCTTGGTCAGAACGACGCCGATTTTTTCAAGGTGCAAGCGCGCGACTTCTTCGTCGAGCTTCTTGGGCAAACGATAGACGGTCTTCTCGTATTTATCCTTGTTCGCCCAGAGATCAATCTGCGCGAGGGTCTGGTTCGTGAAGCTGTTGCTCATCACGAAGCTCGGATGGCCGGTGGCGCAACCGAGGTTCACGAGGCGGCCTTCGGCGAGCATGTAAATGCTCTTGTTGCCGGGCAGATAGTAGCGGTCGTATTGCGGCTTGATGTTCTCGATGCGGATGCCCTTGGTCTTCTTCAATGCGTCCACTTGGATCTCATTGTCGAAATGGCCGATGTTACAAACGATGGCCTGATCTTTCATCGCGAGCATGTGCGCAGCGGTGATGATGTCGCAGTTGCCGGTGGTGGTGACGTAGATGTCGCCGACGCCGAGCGTGCTTTCGACGGTGTTGACTTCGAAACCTTCCATTGCGGCTTGCAGCGCGTTGATGGGATCAATCTCGGTGACGACCACGCGTGAACCGTAAGCGCGGAGCGAATGCGCGCAGCCCTTGCCGACATCGCCGTAACCGCAGACGACGGCGACTTTGCCAGCGAGCATGACGTCCGTGGCGCGTTTGATGCCGTCCGCGAGCGATTCGCGGCAGCCGTAGAGATTGTCGAATTTCGATTTGGTGACGGAGTCGTTCACGTTGATGGCGGGCACGAGCAACTTGCCGGCTTCCCTCATCTGATAGAGGCGATGCACGCCAGTAGTCGTCTCTTCGGAAACGCCGCGCCAATCTTTGACGATCTTCGTCCACAAGCCGGGCTTCTCTTTCGCGAGGCGGCGCAGGAGCGCTTTCACGACGGAAACTTCGTGGCTGTCGCCTTTGGATTCATAGGCCCACTTGGAACCGTTTTCGAGTTCGTAGCCTTTGTGAATCAGCAAGGTGACGTCGCCGCCATCATCCACGACGAGCTCCGGGCCTTGATCACCCGGGAACAAAATCGCCTTGAGCGTGAGTTCCCAATATTCTTCGAGCGTTTCACCCTTCCAGGCAAACACCGGCGTGCCCGTGGCCGCAATGGCCGAGGCGGCGTGATCTTGCGTGGAAAAAATATTACAACTTGCCCAGCGCACATTGGCTCCGAGCGCCACTAGGGTTTCAATCAGTACGGCAGTCTGGATCGTCATGTGCAACGAGCCGGTGACCCGCACCCCTTTGAGCGGCTTTTGTTTGGCGTACTTTTTGCGGACGGACATCAGTCCGGGCATCTCGTGCTCAGCCACAGCAATTTCTTTGCGGCCCCATTCGGCAAGCGCAAAATCGCGGACTATAAAATCTTTCCCGGCAGGCGTCTGCGCGGCAAAGCTGGCAAGATTGGGCAAGGCGGCGCTGACTTCAGCCAGCACGGCGGAGGCGGTGGTGTTTTTTTTGGTTTTGGACATAGTCTTTATAAAAATAAAAAGGGTTGAAGCGGTAAACTCCAACCCTTCGATTAAAAATTGGTTAGATGGCTTTCAAGAGTGCCTCAACCTTGTCGGTTGCCTCCCAGGTGAGGTCCTTGTCGTTCTTGCCAAAGTGACCGTAGTTGGTCGTCTTGGAATAAATCGGGCGGCGCAAGTTGAGCTGGTCGATAATATCCGCCGGCTGGAAGCTGAACACTTTGTTTATGGCAGCGATGATTTTTGAGTCCTCCACGGTCGCCGTGCCGAAAGTATCCACGTGCACGCTGACCGGGTCAGGATAGCCGATGGCGTAGGCAAACTGCACTTCGCAACGGTCGGCGAGTTTTGCGGCCACGACATTTTTGGCCACCCAGCGGCCCATATAGGCGGCGCTACGGTCCACTTTTGTCGGGTCCTTGCCGGAAAACGCACCGCCGCCATGGCGACCAGAGCCGCCATAACTGTCAACGATGATTTTGCGGCCGGTCAAGCCCGTATCTCCCTGTGGTCCGCCTACGACGAAGCGGCCGGTGGGGTTGATAGAAATTCCGTCTGCTTGGTCAGCAGCTTGGACGGCAGAACCTTCTTGATGATTTGCTC
>CAISVF010000088.1 GCA_903888765.1 uncultured Verrucomicrobia subdivision 3 bacterium
CGGTTGCGCTGTCCAGTCCGCCCGCGAAAAACTTCACTTCAAGGAGGTCAGCGAACTGTTCAACTTCATTGACTCCGATTCGGTTCCATTGCTGATCGAATCAGCGCGCATGGAGGACGGCAGAACGGTGGAAGACTGGCGGAAGAAGGCTGCGGCAAAAGGCTTCTTCACGCCTGATGAATGGCGAGCCATCCAGCCATTTATTGTCAGTCTCGCCTATCCCACGAGTGAAAAGACGCGCACGTTCCTGAACAAGACGGATAGTCCACTCGTGTTCAAAGACGACGACGACATACGCGGGTTGCGCCGGATGCAGTTGGTAAACCTTTACAGCGATGGTCCAAACGGATGCGGGCTGGATGTAGAGGCCGAGGCGTTGCGCAACCTATCAAACTATCTGGCCTGAACACAAAGATGCCTATGATTTCAGAACCTATCTGTCTCCGCGTTAAAGGCCCGTTCGCCTGTTTCACACGGCCTGAGTTCCATGTCGAGCGCGTGAGTTACCCGGTGATCACGCCGTCTGCCGCCCGTGGCATCTTCGAGGCCATTCTGATGAAGCCCATTGAAAAGCCCGAAGCGCACAAGCGACACAATAAAATCGGCTTCCGCTGGGTCGTCACCCGCCTCGGCATCGTGCGTAAAGGCACCATGTTCTCAATCCTCCGCAACGAACTCGGCTATGGCGCACACCAGAAACCGGAGAACGCCACCGGCTACGACATCAATGCCGAGCGCATCCGCGCCCAACGTCACAGCCTCATTCTGCGGGAAGTTGAATACTACATTGAGGCCGTCATCGAGGTTCCGCCAGAAACACGGCAGCGCGGGGAGCGGCAAATACGCCCCAGTGCAGAATTCCTCGCCCGCAACAAATACCACCAGATGTTTCTGCGCCGTGCCCGCATCGGCCAGTGTTTCTACCAACCGTTCTTCGGATGCCGCGAATTCTCGGTTGCGGAATGGGAACTCGTCGAGCAACCGCCGGAAAAGATAGACGTTCCTTGGGCCAACGAAAAATTCGGCATGGTCTTCCACGACTTCGATTTCAAGCCGATGTGGAAACAGTGGCAGCCCAATCCAGAGCAGGCGAATGATCGGCATCCGCTCGTTCCGCGTCCCGCCGACGGATGGGATCAGCCCGGCCAACGCCCTGATCCAAAACACTTCTTAGCCGAAGCTGTCAACGGCTGGATCACAGTCCCGGAAAGGAGCGAAGCATGATCTCCGAATTGCTTGATCTGTCAGACCGCTTGGAAATTCCCACGCCACGCCCGTTCGAGCGTCTGCCCGTCAACTATTTCATTGATCTGGACAGCGACGGAAAGCTTCTTGGCATAACTCCAGTCTATGGCAGCACCAATGACAAGAGCGGTGAGTCTAAACTCGGCAAGCTGATGGACTGCCCCGTTTATTTCCCGCTCACCGTCGGAAGCAAAGGCGAGATTCAAGCGTCAGGCGGTGGCGGAAAGTCAGTTGCCGAGGCGGGGCATGGCGATACGAAAGAAGTTTTTTGCACCGACATCAAAACGCCGAAAGGCAAATCACCAAAGTTACAGATTATGGAGCCGCCTGCCTCCACTGAACTTGAGGCCATAGACAAGGAAACTGACCCCGAAGAGATTGAAGGAGCGGAGGACGATTCCGAGCAGGGCGAAGAGCAGGACACCCCAAAACGAAAAGCGAAGAACTACGCCCGCCACACAAGCTGGATCAAATTGCTCGCCAGATTCTATGATTCAGCAGGAGAGGATAACCAAGCGGCGACAGCACTCCGAAAATTTGTTGGCCTAAAATATCGCTTGGATGAAGATGTGCTCAAACATTTTAATCTTCCCAATCCTGATGATGCTGCGATCCATGCAAAAACCGACGACGAGAAAAGGAAAGTTAAGAGCAACGCCACAAAGGCAAAGAACGCGCAACTCAAGCAAATTGCTGGTGCGCGATTCACTTTCCGCATTAACGGCGAACTGCTGCTCAAGTGCCGGGGGTTTCAAGATTGGTGGAACAAGAATTACACCGACGAGCGAGACAGAATTCTGGGTGAGCTTCCAAAGGGCAGTGATGGATTCTCCAGCCGGGATGATAAGGGCAGCAAGTGTCTAACCCCGGTCTTCCCCCACATCCCAAAGGTTCCTGGCGGCGGGACGTATTGCCCGCTGTGCTCGTTTGACAAAGCTGCGACCCAGTCGTTTGGCTTGGGAAAGCACACTTTGTCCATGTCTCTCACGACGACGGAACGCGCCGCGTCCGCGCTCAAGTGGCTGCTCCAGGACAAGCGCAGCAGTTGCCAACTTGGGAAAAAACTCGTCGCCATCTTTTGGGCCGTGCCACCTGCAAAAGGCGAGAAGCCGTGTCCGCACGATTTTGCGGCTCTCATGAATGAGCCGGATGCGCTTCAAGTTTTGGATTTCTTCCACAACCTGCACGGCCACGCAGCAGTCTCCCCGGATGCGTCCCAATTCTATTGCGCGATCCTGTCCTCGCCAAAGTCTCGCATCACGGTTC
>CAISVF010000089.1 GCA_903888765.1 uncultured Verrucomicrobia subdivision 3 bacterium
CGGTACCGGTCAGATTTCCGGCCCCGCCAGCCTGACGGTAAGCGGAACGGGCAAGCTCACCTTGACCACTTCCAATAATTTCTCCGGTCCGGTGGATCTCAACGCCGGCGGCACTCTGGCCATTACCAATGAGACGGCGCTGGGTGGCCCGCTCAGCCCGACCGCCAACAGCCTCACGCTGGATAATGCCAGCGCCCTGCTCGTAACCAACACGCTCACCTTGGGCTTTAATACTAATCGGGGCATTATCATCGGCACGGGCGGCGGAACTTTGATAGTAAGCAACGGTTCGACGCTGACAGTTTCCAATGTTATTGGCGATCTCACCGGGGTCAGTCCGCTGACCAAAACCGGCAATGGAACGCTGCTGCTTTACGGCAATAACAATTATGGCGGCGGCACCGTCTTGGATGGTGGTGGCATGGTGGTTTGCGGCAGTGGTCACGCCCTTGGTTTGAAAGGCAGCTGGAGCCCCGGCTTTACGCTCCTGAACGGCTCGGTGGATATCAATGGCCAGGGCAATTATTTCAACGCCAGTCTGGGTGTGAGCAATAATTTCCTATTCACCGGAACCGCGCCCTTCCTGACCTTCGGCGGCGAAGCCGGCGCCACGACGGAACTTAAAGAAACGGGTAGTTCCACCAATACTCCCGGCTTCGGCACTTTTGTGCAGAACTCCGCCAGCATCGTCATCTACTACAACGGCGCCAACAATCCCGGCAAAGCCGTGATTAGCGCCCCGTGGTACACCGTCGGCACCGGTGCCACGTTGCGTACCAATATCGTCTCTGTGGATAGCAGCGCCGCGACCCCGGTGGGCTTGGAATTCAAGGGACAGATGAGCTATCAGGGCTATGAAGGCAAAGTGGCGACCGTGCAGAAGGTCGGTCCCGGGGTGATGGAAATTTCCTGTACCAACTATTTTCCGAATCTCGAGATCACGGAAGGCACCCTGCTCGTGAATAACGACTTTGCCTTGGGCGCTGACCGCTCGCCGAACTATGGCGGCTTTGGCACCGGCAGTCCGCATCAGATGATCGTGGACGGAGGAACGCTGGATCTTAACGGGTATCACCCCGCGATTGGTGCCTTGAGCGACAACGGGCTAACCACCGGTGTCATCCTCAATGGCAGCGCCTCCCCCAGCACTCTCATCCTTGGTTATTCCGCCAGCAACCAGGTGGCCAACGCCACTTACGCCGGCGTTATCGCCAATGGAACGGGCGCGGTTTCCCTCAATAAAATCGGGACCAACTCCCAGACGCTGGCCGGCATCAACACCTACTCGGGCCTGACTACCGTTAGCAACGGCACCTTGGTCATTGGCATGGGCGGGCAGATTGGTCTCGGCACCTCCACCAGCACCGTTACGGCGGCCGGCGGCACCCTGGGTGGCTCGGGCATCATCAATGCCCCGGTCATTGTGCAGGCGGGCGGCACCCTGGCACCCGGCGCGGGTGCCAGCATTTTGGCAACTCTCACCCTGACTACCAACCTGACTCTTGGTGGAACCAACTTGATGGCGGTCAGCAAAGATACCGCTACCAATGATCTGGTGGTGCTCAATAACGGGACCCTGCATTACGGCGGCACGCTGATGATTGCGACCAATCTGACGACCGTCCCGCTGGTGTTGGGCGACAGTTTCAAATTGTTCAGCGCTCCGGCCTCCACCGGTAACTTCAGCAGCATCGCAGGCTCGCCCGGCACGGGCTTGGGCTGGAGTTTCAATCCGGCCAGCGGCACGGTGACGGTCGTCAATGGCCTCGCCTCCAATCCAACGAACATCACCTACCGCCTCACCGGTAATACGATGACCTTGACCTGGCCGGCTGACCATCTGGGCTGGCTGTTGCAAACGCAGACCAATTCCTTGACGACGGGCATCGGCGTGAACTGGATGGATGTCTCCGGCAGCGATGCCAGCACGCAGGCAGTCATCACGATTCATCCCGAAAATCCGACGGTGTTCTTCCGCCTGCGCCATCCGTAAGGCGCGGCAGGAAAAATCAGCCGCCCTCCGGCCGGGCAATTCCCGGTCGGAGGAGTGAGTTAAAATGATCTCCCCATTTGCGGCGGGCCGGCTGACCGGTTATGGTGAGGGTTAGAAGTTTTTGAAAATGTTTCGAGTCATTCTGTGCGGCTGCATCGGCCTGGCGTGCTTTTCCCTCCACCTCCCGCTGCTGGCGGCGGGTAAAACCCTGCGCATTTTTGTTCTCACCGGACAGTCGAACGGTCTGGGCACCCCGGCCACGACGGAGACGAACATGATTCTGCCCAAAGTGCTCGCGCACCCGGCCGATACCAATGTTCCGTTCTTCTGGGATAACACCGCTGACAACACCCCCGCCGGCGATGCCGCGCTTGGTGATTCCGGTGGCCAGTGGACCAATATCTGCCCGCAGTTGGGCGGTTATTACAATTATAGCGCCGAGCATTGGGGGCCGGAAGTGGGCTGCGCGCGCATGCTCTGGGATACCGGCTATCGCAACTTCGGGATTGTCAAGGCCAGCCGGGGCGGCGGCGGAAATTCCTACTGGTGCAAAACCAACTCCGACCATTTCATGTATGATAAAGTCGTGAATACGGTCAGCAATGCGGCCATCGTGCTGCCGGCGGGCTACACTAATGTTCAGGTCGTTTGCCTGCTCTATCTCCAGGGCGAAAGCGATAGCAGCACCGAGGCCGCCATCGCAGACGCGCGTTTCAGTTATTTGCTGGCCAATCTCCAAGGTGACTTGACCAATGCGGCCGGCATGAAAGCCGTGATCGGCGAGATTTCGAGCGACACCTCTGGCACCCGCCTTGCCGTGTCGCAAAAGCAATCAGTGCTCGCCGCCTCCCGCGCCGACATTGGCTACGCGCAATCCGCCGGGCTTACTTTGCAAAACGTGGACGGCCTTAATTTGCATTACAACGCCGACAGCCTCATTATCATGGGCGAGCGCATGGCGCAGGAGGCGCTGCTCGCTGGCGCGTTACCGGAAATGGCTCTGCCGGCCCAAACCAACCTATATGCCTGGTATCGCGGTGATCATGGCGTTGTCCCCTCGTCCGGCGCCACCGTCACCCGCTGGGATGACCTCACCGCCGGTTCCACCAATCGCGACCTCACCCAGATTGTCGGTTTGCCGCAACTCGTTGGCGGATCATTCCTTGGTGCTTTCCCGAGAAATTATGTGCACATCGACGGCGCGAGCCAGTCGGTGTGGAGCCCATCCCTTAATTTCGGTTTTTTGAACAACGTGCGCTCCCTATTTTTTGCCCTGCGCATCAATGGCAGCAGCGATGGATTTCTTTTTGACGGTTCGACCGCCACGGGCATGACCCGCGCCCAGATCCGGACTAATTATTGGCAGGCCGGACTCCAGCCCGCGCCCATTGGCAATGCTCCCAATGGCGATACCGCCACCGCACCCCGCACCCCCGGCACCTGGCAATTTCATGAATTCGATTATGTGCCCACGAATGGGGCGACCCTCCTCCGCCACTGGATCAATGGAACGAATGTGGCCGTTTTTACCAATGCCAACTTGAATAGCTTGGGCGGCTTTATCCTCGGGGCAAATGCCCAAGCCCAGCATTTTCTGGGCGCGGATATCGCAGAAGTTTTGGTTTACACCAATGATCTGACGGCCAGCAACCGCTCGGCTGTGTTCAATTATTTGCAGGCGAACTGGACCCCCGCCTTCATCCCGCCGGATCCAGCGAGCGTTTACGCCTGGTACGCCGGCGATACCAGTTTGGCGGTTGGCCCGGATTATTACAGCGCGGTTACGTGGACAAATCTGGGCACGGCGGCAACCAATGGCACCTCGGCGGCACCGGGGAGAAACCTGATCAACCTGACCGGCTCACCACAAAAAATTTATTTGCGGTCGCCCGGCGGCTCGGCCCTGGCCGCTGTGGCTTTTGGCGGAAGTGATGGCCTCTGGGCGGCCAAGGGAAGTTTTGGCATCGTTACTAACAATCGCACCGTGATTGCTCTGGCGCGGATTCGTAACGCCGGGCCGCAAGGATTCCTCTTCGATGGTACTTCCAGTACGCCCGGCTTTACCCGCGCCCTGACCTGGTCCAATAACTGGCAGATCAGTGCCACCAGCGGTACGGGCACGATCACCACGCCGGTGGCCACGAACGTTTGGCAGGTTCATAGCTTTGTCATCAGCACCAATGCGGGCAATGCCACATTCAAGCACTTTACCAATGGCGTGCTCGTGGGCAGTGCCACTGTCGGCCTGCCCGGCTACTTGAGCGGTTTGATGATTGGCGCCAATTATGCCCAGGCCGCCGGCATTCAGGCCGATGTGGCGGAATTTCTGGTTTTCAATACGGCGCTGGACGATGCCACGCGCACGAACGTGGAAAATTATCTCTCTGCCAAATGGTCCGGCGTGGTGGCCGACCCCAATCCGCCCGCGCCGCCCGCGCCTTACGATTACACCCCCGTTTTTGTCAGCGGCACCGGCTATCCCGAGTACCGCATTCCGGCGCTGGTCACCACGGCCAATGGCACGGTCATTGCCGTGGCCGATGGCCGCACCAGCAATGGCGATATTCCGAATCCGCTGGATTGCGTATGCCGTCGTAGTTTTGATAACGGCCGCACCTGGCAGCCGCTGCAAATCATTGCCGCCTATTCCACCGATGGCGGCACCGACACCTATCCCGCTTACGGCATTACCAATCCCATCCCGCACCGGTGCGCCGGGGATTCCGCGCTGCTGCTGGACCGCAGCAATGGTCGCGTGTGGGTGCTTTATGATAATGGCACCACCAATGGGGGCGGCCGGGCCATCAAACTGGAAATGCGCTACAGCGATGATCTGGGCGCAACCTGGTCTGCGGCCGTGGACATTGAATCGCTCAATCCCAACCTCCGTCCGGCGAAAGCTGCCGCGCCGGAATTGCTAACCGGCCCCGGCAACGGCATTCAGCTCGCGGGCGGCCCCAGCGCCGGACGGCTGATTTTCCCGGTTTATGTTTACGGGAATCCCTATTATTCCACCATCCTTTATAGCGATGATCATGGCGCAACGTGGCAGCGCGGCGGGAATTGCGGCACCGGCGGGGGGGAAATTCAAGTGGTGGAGACGCCCGGCGGCGGCCTGCTGGCCTCCATGCGCGATAATAATTTTTCCTGGAGCGGTATGCGCACCTTCAGCCGAAGCGCCGACGGCGGATTGACCTGGGGCGCGGTTTTCACCGGCACCGGTAATCCGCCGACGATTCTCGATCCGGCCTGCCAGGGCAGCATCCTGCGTCTGACCA
>CAISVF010000090.1 GCA_903888765.1 uncultured Verrucomicrobia subdivision 3 bacterium
ATATTTGTCAGTTCTCCCACCAGCATAATTACAAGTATGGCCAGTGAAAGTTTTGGCGGCGTCGTCAACGGCGGCATCAGTGGCAACGGATCCGTTTTGACCGTTAACAACCCGGGTACCGGCTTGACTCTCGCTGGGCCAATTAGCGGCACCATCAGCCTCTACGCTGGTGCTGGAACTGTCATCTTGAGCGGCATAAACTCCTTCACCGGCAGCCTCCGCTCGGGTGCTGGATCCGTCACCGTGGCCAATGCCTTGTCTCTCCAAAATGCGACTCTGGATATGAACTCGGCGGACAGCGGCGCAGTGACTTTCAACCAGGCATCCACCATTGGAGCGTTGACGGGCACCCGTACTTTGGCAAGCAGTTATATTTTGTCCATTGGCAACAACAACGCCACCACGAATTTTGACGGCGTGTTGAGTGGTGCCGGCGGGTTGACCAAGATTGGGACCGGCACGCTGACTTTGACCGGCGGGAATACCTACACGGGTGCCACCACCGTCAATGGCGGCAAATTGGTCTTGAACGGCGGATCTATTGCCAGCACTGTCACCTCCGTGGCCGGGGGCACTACGTTGGATGTTTCAGGCGCAGCCTCGACCCTTACCCTGGGCAGCAGCAGTTCCTTGGCAAACATTTCGGTGGGCGCAGTGCTCAATGGCGCAATCAATGCCAGCGTCGGCACCCTGTCTCTTGTGGTTGATGGCGTCCATGCTGGTTTCATCCAAACGAACGGCACCCTGACGGTGTCTTCCAGCACGGTCTTTGCGGTAAACAACGTGGGGCCCACTTTGGCGCAAGGCACTTACCCCATTATCTCCGCCGCAATGACTGGCAACGTTGGTTTGGTTTCGGCCGGTCTGCTGCCGCAATCGGTGGTCGTTACGGGCAGTGGTGCGGTTGGCTTCGCGACGCTGCAAACCAATCTTTCCGGCGGGCTTAACCTGGTGGTCGGCAGCCCCCTGGCCTGGACCGGTGGCAGCGGCACTTCCTGGCTTACGGGCGGCGATTGGACGACGCTGGCTGCGCCCACAAATGGTTCCATTGTGGCTTTTAACGCCTCCTCCACGGCGAATCTCGCGACAGTGTTGAATACGAATTTCAACCTGGCTGCTTTGAATCTGCTTAATCCCTCCGGTGCGGTTTCCATCGGCGGGGTGAATACGTTGGCTGTGACCAACGGCATCAGTCTGGCGGCGGCGACCACCAACCTGACTATCACGTCCCCGGTCATTTTGGGTGCGGGCCAGTCTTGGACTGTGACCAACAGCCGCATCTTGAGCGTCAGTGGCGGCGTGTCGGGCAGTGCGGCCTTGAACGTTCTGGGAGGCGGCACCGTGTCGCTGGGCGGCTCGAACACCTATACCGGTGCCACCACCGTCAATGGCGGCAACTTGAATTTGAACGGACAGATCACGGCCTCCAGTCTTACTGTCATCAATGGCGGCGCAATCAATGAGTCGGCCTCGGGTGTGATTTCGGGTTCAGGTACGTTCACCCAAAACAGTACGAACACCACCTCCACGCTGGGTGGATCAAACACCTTTACCGGTGCCATCACGGTCAGCGCCGGCGAACTGGATATTACCAACTGGGGGGCCACTGGTCTGGGAGCCATAAACGTGGGCAACGTGCTGAACAGCACCGGGACTTTAGGCATCTTTGGCGGCACGCTGAACGTAGGGGCAAATGACTTTAGGGTCGGCAACCCGGGTTTCGGCATTGTGAACCAAACCGGTGGCACCGTCTTGGCCACCAGCGGCAACGCCTTGTTGCTTGGCAGTGTCACTTCCTCTGGTGCTAACGGCATATACAACCTGAGCGGCGGCACGATCAACAGCTTTGCCAGCACTGCTCGCGGGGTAATGATTGGTGTCAATTCCGGCTGTTCCGGCATCTTTAACCTGAGCGGTACAGGTAATCTAAACATTCCGACCGCAGAACTGGCGGTCGGTCGCAATGATTCCGGCGTAGTTGGATGCACCGCAGCTTATAACCAGAGCGGCGGCTCTGCCACCGTCGGCTACTTGTCCATCGGCGGCCAGAGTGCTGCCTTCGGAACCGCCGCGACCTTTAACATAACAAATGGAACTTTTGCCGCCACCAACTTTCAAAGTCTCGCGGCCGCTTACAACAGTAGCGCAACTCTTTACCTTGGTGGGGGTGCCCAGGTGACGCTGCCAGCGTTTCCAACGAAGGCTGGCTCGGCCAACATCACGTTTGATTTCACCAACGGATTCCTTTCGCCGGTTGCGGCCAGTGCCAGCTACATGCCGGCTGGGACCTTTAACAACGCTAACCTGACGGCCAATGGTGTCAACTTCAACATTAGCAGCTTCACTCCTATCACCGTGGGACAAAGTCTGCAAAACGCTGCGTCTCAAACCGGCAAGCTGACCAAATCCGGCACGGGCATGCTGACCCTCTCTGGTATTAACACCTATACCGGCCCGACCGCTATCAGTACGGGCGAACTAGTGGGTGGAACCGGCGGTTCCTGCTCGAACAGTACCGTCACCGTCGCTGCAGGCGCTACCAACGGCGTGCAGCTTCTGGCTGCCAACACAGGCTGGTATTGCGGCACGCTCAATTACAGTAGCACAACCTACGCCGATTTTAATTTCAACGCTGGGGCACCCAGTACCACCACTGCACCGCTGCAAGTCGGCACCCTGAACTTCACCGCTACGCCCGCCATCATCGTGCGCAATCTGGTGGGTGTGACGAACGGTGTTTATCCTCTGATCAATTATGGGAGTATTTCTGGTGCGGCACCGACTACCTTCTTGTCGGCCGCTGTGAGCGGCAGCCTCAGTAACAATGCCTCCTTGAAGACCATTTACCTCGTCATCACTAATGGCGCTGGTTATTATGGTAACCCGTTGCTCTGGGCTAGCGGCAGCGGCAACTGGGACTCCGGAATAAGCGCCAATTGGAAAAACACGAACGGCGCGTCTGGTCAACTGTATTATGATCCCACCGCCGTTATTTTTGACGACACCGCGAGCGGCACTTCACCCATTCTGGTGAACAACACGTTGACGGTTTCGCCCGGCAGCGTGACGGCCAACTTGACGAACAAAAACTATACCATTTCCGGCGGCTCAATTGCCGGCTCTACCGCCCTGACCAAGAATGGCTCGGGCACACTCACGTTATCGGGCGTGAACTCCTACACCGGTGCCACAACCATCACCGCTGGCACAATAGCCATTGGTGGTGCGGGGCAATTGGGTGGGGGCATTTATTCCGGAGCCATTGCCAACAGTGGCACGTTCAATTACGGCAGTTCCGCCAATCAAATCCTGTCGGGCGTCGTCAGTGGAAATGGTGCGTTGACCGTCTCCGGCTCCGGCACGCTGACGTTCTCCTCCGCGCCCACTTATACCGGCGCAACCACGGTTTCGGCTGGCACCTTGCAGGTCAACAATGTGGCTTCGGCGGCGACGACCTATAACATTTCCAACGGAGCGACGGTGGAACTGACCGCGGCAACGGTGAATCCCTTGAGCACCACCAACAGCTTCAACGGCGCGGGCACGCTTAAGTTTGACGGCGGCGGCAACGGTGTCATCGCCCTTAGCGGCACTAACACCGTGGCTCTCTCCTCGAACGGTTTGGTGTGGGTGACCGGCAACACCACGGTCACCGGCAGTTCCAGCTACCGCGGCCTTTGGAATAACAACCTGGGTTCGCTGTTGGTGGACAGTGGTTCGACGATTAATTTCTCGGAGGGCGGCACCACCGCCAGCGCCAAGTGTGATGCCCTGAACGGCGGGGGTGCCATCTCTGGTGGTTACAACGGAACTTATGGTGGTAATTTCATCCTGACCGTGGGTGCGACCAACGGCAGCGGCACGTTCTCCGGCGTGCTTAAAAACTCTGGAAACGCCAGCAGTAGTTTTGGTCTAACCAAGGCCGGAACGGGCACGGAAACGCTTTCCGGTCAAGAGACCTACACCGGTGCCACCACCGTCAACGCCGGCACACTGGCCGTTAGTTCTACTGGACAACTTTATGCCGGTCAGACTACGGGCAGCGTTACCGTCAACAGCGGGGGCACGCTTCAGGTATATTCATGGCAATACGCGGCCAACGGCAGCATAGGATCTTTATACTTTGGCACAGGCTCGCTGATCGTCAACGGGGGTACCGTTACTTACACCGGGGCTGGGGAAAACTCTGGACAAAACAACTCTCGTAATTTCGCCATCGGCACCGGCGGGGCCACTCTGAATGCCG
>CAISVF010000091.1 GCA_903888765.1 uncultured Verrucomicrobia subdivision 3 bacterium
ATGATCCGCCCGATCAACTCGCTGAAAACTTACCAGGCGGTCGGTGGAACCAGGAAACAGACACTCTCGTCATGAAACCTAAGCCGCCCCCCTTTCAGCGACTCCAACACCAGATACAATTTACGGGCCTCTTTTGTCTGCGTTGCAGGGATTTGGGCCTGAATGGTCTCGGCGACGTGGAAGCCCGGTTTTATTTTCAAACGCTTCTCTTTCCCTTCTAGCCAAGGCCCCTGCGGGTTGTCCCAGTGCAGACTCCAGCGCAGGAACAGTTCATCTCCGTCCAACTCATCGTTGAAGACCTGCACGGTGCGCTCCCATGGCTGGCCCGGCCTATAGGTGGGCAGTTTCGCCGGCCATTGCTCGCCGTAGCTGCCATTGGTGAAATAAAAGTCGGAGTCGAGGACCAGCCAGGGGGAGAACACTTTTTGCACCCAGCCTATGACCGGTGAATCCCAGCCATCAATTTTGCTTTTTCGATCCTCGTGATACTGCTGTTTCCAGACGTGCTTTGCCCCGCTCATGCCTTCGAGAAAGTTGGGCCAGTAATTGAGCCAATCCCAACCCGAGTAATAGGCCCAATTTGCGCACCGGCCTTGGAGCACCTCGAATGCAAACTTTTCGAGAAATGGGGCGTTGGTTCGCTGGTCGGCGCCGCCGTTCCATGCGCATTCGCCCATCCCTGCAATCACACTGGTTGAATTTGTTGGCGCGGCCTGATAATGCAGCATCGCATACGCGTGCGCGCCGGAGCGGCCAAAAACCGCGCCGGGGTGATTCTGCCAACTGTCCTCGAACACCAGCGGGCGCGTGTCATCGGCCGTCACCATGGCATCGGCCAGCGGGCCGACCCAGGCCGGGTTCTCTTCGTTCTGAAGGCTGTAAAAGCAAACGCTCGGATGATTGCGACACGCTTCCGCCAGTTCCTTGGGCGCGCGCGTGAAATTTTGCTCGTTCCACTTTTGCTTCTGATAGCCGCGAATGGCTGTTTCCGGGATCAACATAAAACCGGTTTCGTCTGCGGCATCCATCATGTATTCCGTCGGCGTGGATTGGTGAATCCGGTTGGCGCAGATTCCCAGTCGCATATAGCGTTTCCAGGTTTCCGGACAGCCGCTCCGCAGGCCGGTCGGCGGCAGAAAGGCGGGCGAGGTGGAATAACCATCATATTCGCTCATCGCCGCCTCCGGCGTGGCATCGCTGATTAAATTGACCCGGACTCCATTGACGCAATAGTAGTAAGGACCTTCCGTCCATTCCACGAAACCAAACCGCCGTTTGAGCGTTTGCAGCGTCTGCCGTTTTTCGAGTACTGACCATTCGAGATTGTGAAGTTGCGGCGTGTAGTCTTCGCGAAATGGTTTATTCGGCCACCAGTAGCTCCCTTTTCCGAGTGTCCAGTGGACCGGCCCGGCAGTCACCTTAAGCTTGCTGTGAGCCGGCACCGTAGCCGTGACTTCCGGGATGGCGGGATATTTCCAGGCAGTTTTGTTCCAAGCAGTCAAACGGGGCCGGAGTGTCACCGTGTGATCCATCTCCGAGTGATTTTCCAGCCAAACATCGCATTCCAATTCTGACTTCGCTACCGATGGCCGGACAAAGAGATCGCAAATTCGCACCTCAGGATACACTGCGAGTTGAACGTATCGCGCAATCCCAAAACTGAATTTGGATGCCCAGCCGTTGGTGGGCTTAGTCCAGCCTTCCTGATAAATGAAACCATTGGGGACAGTGTTGTGGTAGTGCCACATCGGGTAGGCTTTTACCCTCACCAGATAATCTTTCCCGGCAACGACGTGTCGCGTCAGGTCTGCCGCAAATGGCATGTGCGGGCCGATATGCGTGGCGATCAATGTCTCCTTGTTGCCGTCCACCAGATAAATCTCCGCTCCGTGGTTTACGGCGCCGAATTCCAGCAGAACAACTTTTCCCTCCGCGCTCCTGGGGATGGTTATCGTGCGCTGATAGGTGACATGATCCTTGACCATGCGCTGACCATGACCATCACCACACATTTCAATCCACGGCGGGTCCTGCTGGTCAGAGTTGAAGCCGCCACCCGGAACCTTGATCCCTCGCGCCGGGCCCTCATCAATCGCCAGGGTCCAATCCGTGGCAGACGCGAGATTCATCTTCCAAAGTGCGCCGGTACTATCCATCGCGGCGCTCCGGCCGCCGGCTGGAGCATTCCATTCGGTTGGCTTAGCTTGCCCGGCAGTCGCTCGGGCAACAGCGGTCGCAACTAAAAGCGCTGCTACCATTGCGATGATGTCGTCGGCTTTCATAAATCAAAGCAACTTGTCATGGTTTGCCCATAACGCGCCGTTGGTGGCAATAAATCAAA
>CAISVF010000092.1 GCA_903888765.1 uncultured Verrucomicrobia subdivision 3 bacterium
GCTTCAATCAAGGCTCCGTATGAACGACGTATTCAACCATCCAAATGGGGATCACGCAGCCGAACTACCTTTTAATGGCTGGTTATACTTGGCGCGCAAAAAATGGCGTGCCAAAACCCGCCAAAAAGCGCCAAAAACCGCCATGTGTACTGCCTACGGACTTAACCGCCAACCTTTAACTCAATTATGACAACTCCAAAAATGAACCCTGATTCCTCTGTTTCATCGCCGCTCACTACCGTGGCGCAACAAAAGCTGGTTGATTTTTATCAGCTCGGTTTGCAATGCGGTTGTCCGCGGGATCAATTATTCAACCTGGCCAATGCCGGTCAGATTATGCAGGTCCGCCAGTTGCTCGCTTGCGCCGCCGCCCGCCTGTGTGATCAGCCGGATGGACCGCGCGCCGTCGGCTATGGCGGCGCGCGCGGCGGCGGTAAAACCCACTGGCTGCTCGCCCAGATGGGAGCCGACGATTGTCAGCGGGTGCCGGGACTTCGCTGCCTGCTTTTGCGTAAAGTCGGCAAATCCAATTCCCAGAACTTGGAAGATTATCGCCAGCGCCTGTTCGCCCGGCTGGATCATGAATACAGCACCTCGCGTGGTGAACTGAAATTCGCCAACGGTTCGCAGATTCGCCTGGGGCATTATCAGTGCGAAAAAGATATCGACGCCTATCTCGGCCAGGAATACGACATCATCGGCATTGAGGAAGCCACGCAGTTGACCCAGCGCAAATATGAGGACATCTGCACCTGCTGCCGCACTTCCAAAACCAATTGGCGTCCGCGGATCTATGCCACCACCAACCCTGGTGACGTGGGGCATCAATGGTTCTTAAATACTTTCATCCTGCCCTATCAGTCCCGCAACGAATCCGCCACGCGCTTTATTCCCGCCCGCGTCGAGGATAATGCGTTTATCGATCCGGAATATAAAGCCCGGTTGAAGTCCCTCACCGGCTGGCAGCATACCGCCTGGTATGAAGGAGGTTGGGGTGTGAATGCTGGTCAATATTTCCGGACGTTTAATCCGTTGTTCCATGTGCTCCCGGATAATTTTCCGGATCCTTGCGGCGCGGAGTGGTTCGCGGCCATGGATTATGGCTACAATCACCCCACCGTCGCCTTGCTTGCCTGCCGTGATGCGGCCGATAACCTCTATGTCCTGGATGAGCACATTGCGCGCTTTTGGATCACGCAGCGCCATGCGCAAGCCATCAAGCAGATGCTGGCGCAGCACAAAATGTTTTCCACCACGCAGCACCTGCGGGAACATTTGCTGGCCCGCTATCCCCATCCTTGCACGGAGCGGGATAACTACTGGAACCTTTGGCAGAAACGGAAACTGCTCGCGTTCGTCGCTGGTGCGGATGTCTTCAGCCGTGAAAGCACTGGCGAGTCCGTGGCGCGGCAATACGAAAAACTTGGCCTCCACCTGCAGCCCGCCAACACGCATCGGGTTTCGGGTTGGTCGGCCATCAACGACCTTTTGGGTGATCCGGATGCCGGCATTCCGGCCAGACTCTTCATTCATCCGCGCTGCTGCGAATTGCTGGCCTGTCTGCCGCGTTTACAGCACGATCCCGATCTGCCCGGCGATGTGTTAAAAACCAATATTAACGAAGCCGGCGAGGGCGGCGATGATGCGGCCGATGCGCTGCGCTATCTGGTCACCTACCACCCCCGGCGGATTCATGTGCGCAAGCTGACCGGCTTTTAACCCGGGGCCGGAAATAAAAATTTAAAATGCTGCTTGACGAAGTTGGCCAACTGTGCTAGTGTCATAGGACAGTCACCGCGTATGCTCCTGCAAATTGATTTCAAGTCCGGCAAGCCGGTTTACCTCCAGCTGGTGGATCAGATCCGCTACGCCGCCGCGTCCGGCGGGCTGCGCACAGGCGAGCCGCTCCCCTCCATCCGCCCGCTGGCCGAGGAGTTGCGCGTGAACCGCAACACCGTCGCCAAGGCGTATGCGGAGCTGGAAAGCCAGGGCGTGATCGAGACGATTCCCGGCAAGGGTTGCTTCCTTAAGGAAAGTAACTCGCCCTTCACCAAGTCCGCCCGCCAGAAAATCCTGATCAAGGAAATTGACGAGGCTGTGGTCGCCGCCCACCACTTGCAAGTGGACCGCGACGCGTTTCTCGCGCTCGTGCGGGACCGGCTCGACAGCTTTGAACGCAAGGTGCAGGAGGCCAAATGAAAATTCTTTTACCTTCCCCCTCGGCAGCCGCGCGCACCCAAACCCTCATTCAAAAACTGGTATGAACTCCGACTCACCCATCATTGAAATCCGCAATCTATCGCGCCGCTACGGCAAGCTGGATGCCGTGAACGGACTCTCGCTCAGCGTGCGCCCCGGCAAGTGCTACGGCTTCTTCGGCCGCAATGGCGCGGGCAAGACCACCACCATCAAGTGCCTTCTGAATTTGCTCCGCCCGGATTCCGGCGAGGTGCGGATGTTCGGCCTCGATCCGCGCCGCGACGAAGTCGCCGTCAAAGCGCGCCTCTCCTATGTGCCGGACCTGGTCGCCTTTTATCCGTGGATGTCCGTGCAGGACACGCTGGCCTACCTGGCCTCCTTCCGGAAAAATTGGAACACCGGCATCGAGGCGGATTTGCTCGCGCGCTTCCATCTCGATCCCAAACAGAAAGCCAGTCATCTCTCGAAAGGCCAGCGCACGCAGCTCGCGCTCATTGGCGCGATCTGCCCCGAGCCGGAGTTGCTCGTGTTGGATGAGCCGACGAGCGGCCTCGATCCCATTGTCCGCCGCGAATTTATTGAGACTGTCATCGGGGCCTATCAATCCAGCGATCCCGGCCGCCGCACGGTGTTTGTCTCCACGCATCTCATTTCCGAATTCGAAGGCTTGATTGACGAATTCACCATCATTGATCAGGGTCGCAATCTGCTGACGATGGAAGCCGATGCCGCGCGCGACCAGTTCCGCAAAATCCGTGCCCGCTTTGCCGAAGTGCCGGAGGGACTGGATTTGTCCGCCGCGTTGAAGGTAAAACAGAACGGGCGCGAAATGGAAATTCTGGCTAACGGCAACAGTGAGCAACTGCTGGCAAAATTAACCTCCCACTCGCCGGAGGAATTGCGCTGCGAAGCGCTGTCGCTGGAGGAAATTTTTGTGGCCTCGGATCTTTTGCCAAAGGCTGCCGCATGAATCGCTTGCTAAAAAAAGAAATCCGCCTGCTGTTACCGGTCTGGCTGGCGGTCCTGATGTTGGAAGTCGCGCTGCCGTGGATTGGCCACGATCCGGGCGAAAGCATCATCACCTCGCCCGTTTTTTTCTTTTTCGGAATCGTTCTGCTGGCCGTGGATCCCTTCGGACGCGAATTTAGCCTCGGCACCTTTTCTTCGCTAATGGCGCAGCCGGTCAATCGCCGCCAAATCTGGCGCACTAAAATCTCAGTTCTCTTGCTGGGCGCGATCCTCATTTATGCCGCCTTCGTCGGGAGCTGCGAGCTCCGATTGCATCACTGGTTTACGGAGCAGAACGCACCTTCCGGGCGGGATTTTCAAGTGCAGTTCTTTCGCTATGTCTCGCCGGCCGGTGGCGCGGCGCTGTTTGTCGCGCTGGCGGGTGGATTGTGGACCACGCTGCTGCTGCGGCAGATCTCTGCGGCATTTTGGATTACTTTTTTGGTCCCCGCCGGCATGGTGGCCACGGCCACGCTGGCGCTGCCGGAAAAATTTTCGAACCAAGGTCATTGCGTCGAGATTATGTTATATGTCCTTGCGGCAAGCTACACCCTCGGCGGCTTCTGGTTGGCGCACTGGTTATTTCACCGGGCGCAGGATGTGGCGTGGACGGGCGGGGTCATCTCTTTTTCGAACTGGCGATATTTTAACGCCGGAGCGCAATCGTCTGTTTCCCGGCGGCAGCGGCGGCCTATGGTGGCGCTACTGAAAAAGGAGTTTCAACTGCACAGCATCAGCCTGTTTTGCGTCGGCACATTGCTAGTTTTACATCTGGCCATTTTCTTTATGCGCATCTGGTATATCGCGGCGCACAAAAATTCCCTGGCGGAGGGCGTCTCCGATACGTTCTGGACGCTGTGGCTGATCGTGCCCTTGATCATCGGCGGGACGGCTGTGGCGGAAGAGCGCAAATTGGGCCGGATGGACAGCCAGTTTTGCCTGCCCGTTTCGCGGCGCATGCAGTTTCTGGTCAAATTCGTTCCGATTCTTATTTTCGGAACGCTGCTGGGCGGCGTCATGCCCATGCTGCTGGAATCACTCGCGGCCGCTTGCGGCGTGCCCTCCGAAAATTTCCGGTTGCGGCATCGCGATCCCGGTCAATTTGGCGGCTCCGAACTCCTCAGTTTTGAACTCGGCGTCGTGATGTTGGCGGCGGGTTTTTCCTGGGTCAGCTTTTTTGCCTCGACGCTCGCGCGTAATTTTCTTCAGGCGTTGAGTTTGAGCATTGTGTTCATTGTCGCCTGCTGCCTGCTCGGTGCCTCCAGCGATTATTGGGGGAGTCTGCATTCTTCCGGCTTCGGCATTTTACCCTGGCCTTCGCCATTACCCATTTTGCTAGGGCTGCCGACGCTAGTGGTCACCTTGATGTGGATGTTATATGCCAATTTCAACTGGTTTCAGGAAGGTGGACGGCTGTGGCGGCGCCATTTTCGGGGAATGCTGACGGCGCTGCTGTTTGTCTTCGTCACTAGCGCGGTGCTTTATAATCGGGTTTGGGAAATTTTCCTTCCGGCGGAACCGCCGCATGGTCCGGCCCGCTGGTCGCGGACCAACCCGCCCATCCTGCGCGGCGATTTCAACACTGGCTTCCAAGTCTGCCTGCCGGACGGCCGGGTTTGGGTTGATCATTTGGGCTATCCTTTTCTCTGGGATAAGCAAATCAATCAATGGAAACGCCTCGGCCATTTTCTGTTGAACCCTTGGCCATCCAGCCTCGGCCCCCGGCAATTCGTTGCCGGTTCCAACTGGGTGGCCGTCAGCACTGAACACGTCAACCCCCGTGATTATCCTGCGGAGATGGACGGTTTCGCCGATGGGGTCAGTTATTTGGACACCGTCGGCGTCAAAGCCGATGGCACACTGTGGATTTCCCGCCGGGCCGTTTCCAATGCGTGGACCGGCAGCGAGATGCAGCGGTGCGGCAGCGAAAACAACTGGCGCAAGGCCGTCCGGCAATCCAGCGGCCTCTTCCTGCTCTTGAAAAATGACGGCACGCTCTGGCGTTGGGGAACCAATCAATTGGATTGGAGCCAATGGCGGTCGCAGTGGCCCACCGTGCGCGCGTTGCAACCGCAACAAGTCGGAACCAACTCCGACTGGCAGGATATTTGCAACCATGCCTATGCCAACGCCCGCAAAACCGACGGCAGTTCGTGGACCATCCCCATCGATTTGAGGAACGGTGTGGATAAATTCGAACGCCGGTCGGATTGCGACCAGATTCCGTTCCACAATTTTTCGCGCGGACTCGAAAACATCTCTGCTTTTGTGCGCGCCGATGGGGCATTGTGGGTTAGTAATCAACATTTCCGAAAAGATGGCCAAGGCTGGGAAGGCAACGGCTATCTACAGATCGGAAAAGAGCCAAATTGGGCAGCGGTGGCCGTAACTTGGCCGTCGCTGGTGGCGCTCAAAACCGATGGCTCGCTATGGAAATGGAAGCCGATGCAAACTTCCACGGCGGAATTTGACCAATCCCCGCCGGCACCGCTCGGCATCCATCGCGATTGGCTCGGTCTGATCAGCGTGCTGGATGGTGCGGTTTCGCTGGCCGCCGATGGCAGTCTGTGGCTTTGGCCCAACTCGCAGCCTTTCGGTGGTGCCAACGCCTTGAAGGCTCCCAAGCAGCCGCAGTTCCTCGGCAATATCTTTGCGGACGTCAATTGACCGCCGCCGTCTTTGCGCAGCGCAAGCCAAGCATTAGCCCGCGCAGTTCCGCCAGCCCGCGCATCCGGCCGATGCACGAATACCCGGGCGTGATGCCCGGCGGTTTCGCGAGATCATCCATCATCACATGCCCGTGGTCCGGTCGGAACGCGAGCTGCCAGTCTGTGCGCCCGGCCTTCCGGCGGCGATCTTGTTCCTCCAGCAAGGCCTGCGCCACGGCTGGCATCGGCACGGAACCGGCCAGATGATCCGCCTCAAAAAAGGATCCATCCGGCAGCCGCTGGGTGCTGCGGAGATGCACGGCATGAATGCGCGGGGCAAATTGTTTTACCATCGCGGGCAGATCATTATCCGGCCGGGCACTCAAAGAGCCGGCGCAGAAACACAGCCCGTTTGCCGGGCTGTCCGCCATCTGGAAAACTGTCTCAATCTGCGCTGCTGTGGAAACAATCCGCGGCAGGCCGAGTACCGGAAACGGTGGATCATCGGGATGAATCGCCAGCCGCATGCCCGTGGCTTCGGCGACCGGAATCACCGCTTCAAGAAAACGTGCGAGGTTTTCCGCGAGCCCGCCGTTGCGCAGATGCGCATAGCGCGCCAGCATGGCGCGGATGTCATCCAGGTTCAG
Organism: uncultured Verrucomicrobia subdivision 3 bacterium; assembly: GCA_903888765.1. Taxonomy (GTDB): domain Bacteria; phylum Verrucomicrobiota; class Verrucomicrobiia; order Limisphaerales; family UBA11358; genus UBA11358. The sequence goes on from CAISVF010000092.1 coordinate 6,503, forward strand.
CCCCCATTTGCAGCCCGGAAAAACATCAATGATGGTTTGAATGAATTTTCCCTGGGCCGTGCTATCCAGGCTTCGCCACCACGCCGCTGCGCTGTTGACTTGTTCTGCCGTATAATCCGCCTCGGCTCCGGGCCGCTGCAGGGCGTGGATTTCAAACGCGGCGAACCGCACCGGATTGAAGTGCAGGCATTGCGAGCCATCCGGCAGAATATGATTCATGTCCGTCCGGATCCAGTCCAGCACCGGCATGAAATTGTAGATCACCACCGGAATGCCTTCGGCAGCGAGATGACACAGGGTGTCCGTGTAGTTTTTTAACAGCCGTGGCAAATCACCTCGCCCGGTCTTGATGTCTTCGTGGACCGGCACTGATTCCACGCACGTCCAGCGCAAGCCGGCCGACTCAATTAGCTCTTTGTGTTCGCGAATGGTCGCGCGCGGCCAGACCTCGCCATAGGGAATTTGATGCAGCGCGGAGAACACAGCAGTGGCACCCGCCTGCCGGATGAAGGCGAGCGGCACGGGATCATTCGGGCCGAACCAGCGAAAGGCTTCTTCCGGCAAAAACAGGTCGGGCGATGACAGATTCACTTTAAGGTTTTCTCAGCCGATGCTTAGCCCAGCAATTTCTCAAATCGCGCGGCGGCGGCGTCCCATTGCGCGGCGTCCTGCGGAGCAAAGGTTTTCAGCTCGAAGGAATTGCGCACCACTTCCCGCGCTGCTTCGTGCGATTCCAGATGTCCCAGCGCGATGGCTTGCACGAGGATGTTGCCCAGCGCGGCACATTCGGTTGGGCCCGCCAGCACGGGGATTTTAATCGCATTGGCGGTGAACTGATTTAGCGTGGCGTCCTTGCTGCCGCCGCCGACAATATGCAGCCGCTCAATTTTCTTGCCGACGAGCCGCTCGGTGCGCCGCAGGGTGACGCGATAGAATAGCGCCAGGCTTTCATAGATGCAGCGGACGCAAGCCCCGATGTCGGTCGGGATGGGCTGACTGGTCTCGCGGCAGAATTCGGCGATTTTTTTCGGCATGTCATCCGGACTCAAAAAGCGCGGGTCGTCCGGATTAATGAGCGACACAAAGGGAGGTGCCGCAATCGCCAGTTTTTCCAGTTCGGCAAATTCCAGTTTGCTGCCCGTTTTATTCCAATGCCGGCGGGACTCTTGAATCAGCCAGAGGCCGACGATGTTTTTAAGCAAGCGCACGGTGTCGCCGTAGCCGATTTCATTGGTGAATCCCAGATTGCGAGCCTGATCGTTGATCACCGGCTGCGGTTTTTCCACGCCCATTAGCGACCAGGTGCCCGAGCTCAAGTAGGCCCAGTTTTCCCCGCTCGCCGGCACGGCTGCCACCGCCGCTCCGGTATCGTGGGAACAGCTGGCAATGACTTCGATCTGCGGCAGACCCACCTCGAGGGCCAGATTCTTTTTCATCGGCCCCAGCCTGGTTCCGGATGGGCAGATCGGGGCGAATAAATTATCGCGGATGCCCAGCGATTTGAACAATCGTTTGGACCAGTTCTTCTGGGTGGGATTATACAGTTGGGTGGTGCTGGCCAGAGAAACTTCATTGCGCGCGACCCCGGAACAAAAAAAGTTGAAGGCATCGCCAATGAGCAGCAGATGCTTGGCCTTGGCCAGGCGGTCGGCTGGTTCCGTGGCTAGCTGATAAATCGTATTCAGGGCCATGAATTGAATGCCGGTCTCCGCGTAGATCACCGGCCACTCCACTTTTTCTTTTACGATTTCGACCCCGCCCACCGTGCGCGAATCGCGATAACACCACACTGGCAATACCGGCAGGCCGCGTTCGTCATAAACCACGTAATCCACCCCCCACGAATCGGTGCTGATGCTGGCCACCGGCAGTTTTTTGGCCGCGGCTTTTTTCAGGCCGGCCTTGAGTTCATTCAGCAGGCGGTCCAGTTCCCAATGCAGCGCGCCAGCCACCTTGGTGGCTCCGGTGGGAAACCGGTGCAGCTCTTCCAGCGTTATTTTTCCCTGGTCGAGCGTGCCGAGAATAAGCCGGCCGCTGTCCGCGCCCAGATCACAGGCAAGATAATAAGTAGGCATAAATTTTTGCAATTCTACGCGCCGTTTGCGTGGTGTCAAAATGTTCCCGAATTCAAAAAGCAGGCTGCAATTGGGAAAGTTAGGAATTTTGTAGCTTCCCGCGAGCTTCGGCTTTGCCGGGAGGAGCGCTAGCCTCCGGATCCGGGCTGCCATCATCGGCAAAATGGCTGCCACCGTTTCAGCTACCCCTGCCTGTGCGCCAGACGCACAGTGACAAGAATTGAAAAATGGTTTATTTATGCCAATGATAAATCGGATATAAGCGACTATGGCATCCATTTTGATCATTGAGGACGATCCGAAACAGCTCAAGCTTTATGCCAGGGCGTTGCGCGATTACCGGCTGATTTGCGTTGCCACTGCCACTGACGCTCTCAAGGCCTTGAGCGAAGCCAAGCCCGACCTCATTATTCTCGACAATATCCTCGCGGCCGGCGAACGCGGGGTGGACTTTTTACCCCGCCTGAAAAACGCGGCGGCGCATGTGCCGATCATCCTCATTTCCGGCACCCTCAAAATTCGCGAGCAACTTGCCGCGCTGCAAGGGCCGCATTCGGCGCATTTCACCCTGGATAAACCGGTGGATTTGGATGAATTGGACCGGACCGTGGAGATAGCCTTGACCGAATGCGGTTTTGCCGAAATGGTTGCCTCTTTGCAATCGCTTGAACGCGCTGAAAAAATTGAATCCTCCGAGCCGGATCGCCGTTTCACGGAACGACTGGCCCGCCAATATGAGCTCCTCAAGTGTCTGCGTGGCAAAGAGGAACGGCCAAACATTTCCGGATTGGCGCGCACTTATAACGTGGCGCGCAAGACCATCATCCGCGATTTGCAAGACATGATCCGGCGCGGCCAGTTGCCCGCAGCAGTTTATACCGAATGGCAACAGGAACCGCCGGAGGAATAGGCGCTCCGTCTGCTCTCGGCTTCTACAAACCGCCGCCGTCCCCCTGTGCGCCAGTCGCACAGTATGCAAAGAAAAGATCGCATGATAAAATATGGGATGATTAACTTGAGAAAAGTCTCCCCGCTTGCGGCCATGCTCCTCATCACTTTATTGGCAGGCATGCCGCATGGTCTGGCCACGACTTTCGAAGCGGGGCCGGGGCAAACTTATACGAACCTCAGCTCGGTGCCATGGACGTCGCTGAACCCGGGCGACACCGTTAACATTCATTATCAGCCGGGGGGCTATCATGAAATTGTTCTGCTCTCCAACAGCGGAGTGACCAATGAGCCCATCACCATCAATGGCGTGCCCGACCCGGCGACCGGCGCGCTGCC
>CAISVF010000093.1 GCA_903888765.1 uncultured Verrucomicrobia subdivision 3 bacterium
AAGCAAACAAGACTTATAGGATAGCCTAGAATGTTCGCCAGTAAAGTGAATTTAACCCACATTAGAGCAGTGACAGAAAAGCTGTAGCGGTGGGCGGCGAGGCTTTAGCGAAGGCGCAGGTTTGAAAACCCTGACTGCAATGCCCGTCAGCGCATCGACGCATCTGGGCATCATTCTCGCAGGACTTGGAAAGTCAAACTGAGCTGAAACCAAGCCAAAAACCCAAAAGACCGCTGTTTCTTAAAACCAAAGGCGCATCGCTATATATTTGATGGAAATGCTCTTTAGGGATTTTATGACACCACTGGAATTTGAAGGCTTGGTTTTCGGAATGGTAGAAGAATTACTTTTGGGATTGATTCCACTCATCACCGGCATTAAAAGAAATGCCTCGCTCCGCGCCATATCAAATTTGACGACCTGCTCTTACCCAATATTCCCAGACACGTTCCCAGCCACCGCACTGATGAAGTCTGTCGTCGCATTGTAGATGCGAAATCGTTTCTCAAACGGTTAAGTTGAAGTTTGTCGCACGCTTGCTCCGCAGAACCGCCGCCGAAAGATGCGGAAAAAGACTGCTTTGAGAGTGGCAGTTTTTGCTTTCCATTGTAGCGGATGGTTAAAGTCAGACTGTGCATCTGTCGCTCGCAACCGCCGCGACGGGCGGCGCTTAGAAACGCAACCATGGTCAGTGCTTTTGCCAGTTAAAGCACCGTCGCGTCATGAAAAGTAGTAGCGAGCAATGGTGAATTTCCCTTGTAAATAAAGGGTTTATGCTATTTTCTTTGAGTCTGAATCGGGTTTACCGACCGGGTTCAATCTGTGGCTGGAAAATCAAATGAACTCTGCCCTCACCAATTCCAAATCCGACCTCCGCAAAAAAATCCGCCTGTCGTTGGAGAAAATTTCCCCGGCGGTGCGGGCGGTGGAATCCATCGAACTGTGCGAGCGGCTGGAACCCCAATTGCGCAGCGCGCGGACAATTTTATTTTTTGCGCCGCTGGCGGATGAGTTGGATATCTGGCCATTGCTGGAAAAATTGGTGGCCGCCGGAAAAATTTGTGCCCTGCCTGCTTTTGTCGCTGCCAGCCAAAGCTACTCAGCGCGGCGTGTCCTGCATCTGGCGGATGATATTGTCCCTGGCAAATTCGGCGTGTGCGAGCCCGCAGTTAGTTGTCCGGAATTACCCTTGGGTAATTTCGATCTGATTTTGGTTCCCGGCGTGGCGTTCGATATCACTGGAAACCGGCTTGGTCGTGGGCGGGGATTTTACGACCGGTTATTGGCCAATGCGGGCGGAATAAAGTGCGGCGTGGTTTATGATTTTCAATTGCTGGAAACCATCCCTGCGGAGCCCCATGATGCACAGGTGCACTATATTTTTACTCCAGTTCGCGGCGTGCGCCGGAAAAGTTAACGGGTTAACGGTGCTGGTAATCCATCCCGCCAAGGGCACCGCCATAAACACCATTGGGTGAGCCCCAAGGCCGTACCGCCATGTTGTCCGGCTCATTGGACGCACACCCGGAGCCGACAATGATCAGCGTCAGGAGCGCTAAGAGCATCAGCATAGAGGTGGCGTTCGCTTTCATCTCAGGAGGCGGGATGCGCAGGGGTCACCTCATCGCCCTCAACCGGATCACCCAATTTCCAGCCAGGCAACAGATTGGCAATGCAGCGGTCTTTTTGAACATTGCGAACAATCACTTTGGCCACCAGTTTACCGCTCCGGCTGACCAGTAATTCTCCATCCTGCAGTACGCCCTGGTCTTCGCCAATGTTCAGCACCACAAAATCCCATTTCGGATCCACATTTACAATTTTTCCGCGCAGATCAGACCGCAGTTTTACAAATTGGTCCGGTCCGACGTATTTATTCAATTCATTGGTCAGGCGGGTGATGGTGCGTTGCAGCACCACTTTTTCCCCGTTGATGGCTTCAATTTCCACCCGGGCCTCCTTCAACGTTTTGTTTAGCTTGACCACTTGGTCGGGGGTGAGGTCGCTGGCTTTATAGGCGGCCAGCTGATTTTGCGCCTCGTCACGTTCTGAGGAAACCTTGGTCAGCTTATCATTCAATTCGTCAGCACGCTTGCTCTGGGACTCTGCCCGGGCAACGGCCTTGTCGCGTTCGGCTTTGGTATCGCCCAATTCCGTCTTGGTTTGCGCCAGTTCTCCCTGGGTCTTTTTCAGTTCCGTCTTGGTTTTGGCCAGATCCGTCTGGGCTACCACCTTGGCGGATTTTTCGTCATCGCGCTGCTTGGCTAGCGCGGGAATCTTGTCGGACACTTCAAGATAACTCAAGGTGCCGGCGGCCAGTGCGGCGATGATCGCCACAATCAAACTAATGCGTAATAGCATGGTCTATGAAATTTTGGTGAGACTAAACCGCCACCGCCTATGTGTCAACGCCGTTTGCGTCGAATCCCGGGGAATTTCTTTTCCGGTTTCCCGCCGGCTGCCGCCCCATCCGGCGTCCTTCCCAACCATAATTTTCGCTCCTGCTCCATTTTCTCGCGTTGGCAATTTGCCTTTTTCCTGCTTTCCTCGTGGTGAATGAATTTCGCCCGTCTCCTTACTCTGGCTGTTTTGGGTCGCGTGGCACGCCTGCCAGCGGTCTGGTCCAATTGCCTGGCCGGATGGTGGTTGGGCGGCGGCGGGAATTATTGGAAACTGCCCTTTCTTTTTCTGGGGGCGAGCGTTCTCTATGTCGGTGGTGCGTGTTTGAACGATGCCTTCGATGCCGAAGCTGATCGGTGCCAGCATCCGGATCGCTCAATCCCGGCTGGCAAAATTCCGGCCCCGCAGGTCTGGCGGATGGGCTTCAGCCTGCTGGCGCTTGGAATTTTCCTGCTCTTGTTTTGCGGGCAATTTGCGGCGGGCGCGGGCTTTTTTCTCGCCCTCAGCATCCTGCTTTATAATTTTTCCCACCAATTCTTCAGGGCCGCCCCGGCGCTGTTGGGAGCTTGCCGGTTTTGGGTTTATATCATTGCCTCCGTCGTGGGCGTTCAGGGGCTGAATGGGTATCCGATTTTTTGCGGCCTGGCCCTGGCCTTTTTCGTAGCCGGATCCGGATTCCTCGTCGGCCGTCTCCCCTTGCGCGGCCTGGCGCTGTTCTGGACTTTGGTATTGCTGGCTACACCCATCCTGCTGGCATTGCTGATAAACACCGGCATTTTTCGCCCGCGCGCCGTGGTGCTTTCACTCGTCGTGGGCTCTTGGATAGCTTACAGCATCCGCCAGGTGATTTTTGGCGGGGATTTTCAGAAAAGCCACGCATGCGCCAATCTGGTGGCGGGCATCTGCCTCGTTGACTGGCTGGCCATTGTGCCGGACGGATCGTGGTGGCAATGGCTATTCCCTGCACTATTCACACTCACCCTGGTGCTCCGCAAATTGCTACCCGCCGCTTGACTAAAGCTCCCGGGAGAGAATTTCTCTAAAAATTCGCGCATTATTCCCATAAACCAAAACAGCAGACAAAGCTGTGGAAGAACAGTGCTGAAGCCGCCCGCAGACGCAGCGCGCGAAGCTTCTTGACTGCGGACGATTTAATGCCGCTTTGGAAACCGGGCTTCATTTAGAAAAATGGAGAAAAGTCATTCCACGCCGCGCTTGAACCCGGCTGAAGGGCCGGTTACACTTGCCGTTCGCTTATGAGCGCTGAAGCATCTGTCCAACTGACCCACAACGAGGAAATCAAAACTGCCATCCCCACACTGGCGGGCACCATCGCGGCGACTATTGCCAACGCCGGCACCGACCATTTTTCCGACGATGACAACCAGTTTCTGAAATTTCACGGCAGCTATCAGCAGGACGATCGTGATCTGCGCAAGGCCGGTAAAAAATACATCATGATGGTGCGCGGCCGCATTCCCGGCGGCGTGATGACCGCCAAGCAATGGCAAGTGTTCGACCTGCTCGCCTCGGTTTACGGCAATAATGCGCTCCGCATCACCACGCGGCAAAGCCTGCAATTTCATGGCGTGCTAAAATCCAGCCTGCGGGCGGTCATCCAGGGGATTAATAAATCATTACTCTCCACGCTCGCGGCTTGCGGCGATGTGAACCGTAATGTTCTCGCGCCGCCCACGCCGGCCTACACCAGGGCGCGCGAGCAAGTCTTTGCCGATTGCCAGAAAGTCGCGCTCGCGCTCGCCCCGCAAACCCCGGCTTATCACGCCATCTGGATTGACGGGGTGCAACTGGATTTGGAAAAGCCGGAAAATAAAAATTTCGTCGATCCGCTCTACGGCAAAACTTATCTGCCGCGCAAATTCAAAATCGCTTTTGTCATTCCGCCGGTGAATGATCTGGATGTTTTCACGAATTGCCTGGGTTTCATTGCGGTCGTCGAGAACGATCAGTTGGTCGGCTATAATCTCGCCGTCGGCGGCGGCATGGGCCGCAGCCATGGCAATGAGTTAACCTATCCGCGACTGGCGGACGTGATTGGATTTTTCCCGCCGGAAAAGCTGGTGGACGTGGCGAAGGCCGTACTGACCATTCACCGCGATTTCGGGGACCGCACCGATCGCAAACACGCGCGGCTCAAATATGTCGTCGCCGAGCGCGGCGTGGATTTTATCCGCCATGAAGTCAACCAGCGCGCCGGCCTGACCCTCGCGCCAGCAAAGCCTTATGAGTTCACCACCACCAACGATTTGCTGGGCTGGCGCAAAGCAGTGGACGGCTCGTGGTTCCTGGGTCTCTTTGTGGAAACCGGCCGCGTCAAAGACGCGCAAAAAACCGCGCTGCGCCAGATCGCCGATAAATTCCAGAATATCGAATTCCGATTGACCGCAAATCAAAACGTGATCCTCGCGAATGTGACGGATACTGATAAAATCGGCATCAACGCCATTTTCGCGCAGCACGGCGTAAAGACGGAAAATCAGACCACCTTGCTGCACGCTGCCGGTATGGCCTGCCCATCATTGCCGACCTGCGGTCTGGGCCTCGCCGAATCGGAACGGGTTTTTCCGCAATTCGTGGATCGCCTGGAGAAACTGTGCGCTGAAGTCGGCCTTGCAGGTGAGGAGATCATCATCCGTTCCACCGGTTGTCCGAACGGTTGCGCCCGGCCTTACATGGCGGAAATTGCCTTTGTCGGCAAAGCGCCTGGCCGCTATCAAGTGTTGCTGGGTGCCAACGCCGCCGGCACCCGACTGAACCGGGTATGGAAAGACATGCTGAAAGAATCCGATATTGAGACCGAATTCCGTCCGGTGCTGGCGCGCTTTGCGGAAGAACGCCAGGCAGGCGAACGCTTCGGTGACTGGTGCCATCGGGCGTTTTTGCCGGCACCCTCAGCGGCTACCATTTGACCGGGCTGACCGGACTACCGGCAGTGGCCCCACGGCAGGATGGTTTCAAGACCTGATCCTGCCGACAGCAGGCTATGGTGGATAGTGGCCTTCCACCATAAGCCGCGCCCGGCTTCATTCCTCCCGTTCTGGAAACTCGAAGGTGATTTTACCCTTTTTGTCCATGACCAGAAACGCCGGAAACGGCTTGCCCGCCTTGGAGATGAATTTCTCCAGCACGTCGCTTTTTTTCGTGGCGAGGATTTTCTGCGCCTGCGCGAATTCTATGGGCTGTTCCAAAATCACCTTGCCGATTTTAAATTTGCACGACTTGGCGGCCAACTGTGAATTTTCACAGAGATAGCCGCTTTCGGTGTCGAAAATCTTGCCGCCGCATTTCGGGCATTTGCCCACCTCGGCTTTGCCGGTAAAATCAATCTTGGGCGGCGGCTCGCCGGTTTTGGTTTTCCCCTTTTTCTCGCGTGGGGCAAACTCGAAAGCCGTCTTGCCATCCTTCACGATGAGGAAAGCCTCAAATTTGCGGTTAGTCTTCTTCGAAATAAAATTTCTCAGCAAATCAGTTTTGCCATCCGTCAGCAGCTTCTTTACCTGCTCCGGCGCAATTTCCTGCTGTAAAATGATTTTGCCGGTGCGGAAATCGCACGACTTTTCGCTGCCCGCCTGCTTTTCACAGACATAATTCATGCCGCCGTCGAACACCTGTGCCCCGCACTTCGGGCATTTCCCCAGCGGCTCCTTGCCCGTGAAATCCACCGGAGCGGCGTCTGCGCCGTCTTTGGTGCCGTTGCCAAAATCAAATTCCACCTTGTGCTCCGCGCTCATCTTCAGCACGGCGGCAAAGGGAAAGCCCTGCTTGCTGCGAAACCCCTGCAACGGGCCGATGATCTTATTCGTGATGATGGTCTCCACTTCTTCCGGCTCAAACATCCGGCTGCAGAGCGTTTTCCAAAATGCAAAGTCGCACTTCACGCACTGAAACTGTTTGTAGCGTTCGTGGATTTCGCCCCCGCACTTCGGACACGGAACGTTCAAAGTCCCGAAGTCGCCGGGGATGGTGTCGTATTCAAATTTCTTGGCGCATTCCACGATGCGGCGCGTCATCTCTGCGATGCCCGCCATGAATTGCTCGCGGCTGATTTTGCTGCGCTGCATCTCCTTTAGCTGAAACTCCCAGTCCCCGGTGAGCTCCGGCTTGGTCAATTCCGGAATGCCCAGGCCATTCAACAATTCCATCAACGAAAAGGCCTTGGCCGTGGCTTGCAATTCCCGGCCGTTGCGGTGGACATAATCTTCGTAAATCAAACCTTCAATCGTCGCCGCGCGCGTCGCCGGTGTGCCCAGGCCTTTCTCGCTCATCGCTTCGCGAAGTTCGTCGTCATCAATCAGCTTCCCCGCGCCTTCCATCGCCGAGAGCAAGGTCGCTTCGGAAAATCTCGCCGGCGGTTTCGTCACGCTTTCTTTGACCTCCAGGTGGCTGGTTTTTACCAGTTCGCCCGCTTTCACCGGCGTGAGGCTCGGCGTTTCGTCGGCCTCGGATTGCTTGCCGTAAACCGTAAGCCAGCCCGGGGCCACGAGCACTTTGCCGGCGCTCTTGAACGGCTCGCCTTCGACGCGCGTGATGCGGTTGGTTTCCAAAAATTCCGCAGCCGGATAAAAGATCGCGAGGAAGCGTTTCGTAACGAGGTCGTAAAGCTTGTGCTCCGGCTCGCTCAACCCTTTCGGCGCCAGCATCGTCGGGATGATCGCGAAGTGATCCGAAACTTTGGCGTTGTTGAATATCCGCTTGTTCGGATGCACCCAGCCGCGTTTTAAAATCTGGTCTGCGAAGGCCGAGTATCCCGTAACGCCTTCCAGCATCCCGAGCGTGCTCTTCACCGTGCCAATATAATCCTCCGGCAAGGCGCGCGAATCCGTTCTCGGATACGTCAGGACTTTGTGCTTTTCGTACAGCGCCTGCGCCAGCCCAAGCGTGTTCTTGGCGCTAAAGCCGAAGCGCGAGTTGGCGTCCCGCTGTAAACTGGTCAGATCGTAGAGCAGCGGCGACATCGAAGTCGTCGGCTTGCTTTCCTCCGTGACAATGCCCGTTTTGCCCAGGCATTTTGCCCGGATCGCGTCGGCCTTCGCTTTGTCCCAGACTCGTTCGGCCTTGAGCTGCTCGTCGTCGGACTTGGAAAATTTTTCATCAAACCAGCGGCCGGGGTAATTCCCCGCCGCCGCGTCAAAAGTGGCGATGATTTCCCAGTAACCGCGCGGCTTGAAGCCCCGGATCCTGGCCTCGCGCTCCACCAGAATCGCCAGCGTCGCCGTCTGCACGCGGCCCACCGTGGTCTTGAAAAAACCTCCGAGTTTGGAATTAAACGCCGTCATCGCACGCGTGCCGTTGATGCCCACCAGCCAGTCCGCCTCGCTGCGACTCGTCGCGGCATCGGACAGCGGCTGCATGGATTCATCAGACTTGAGCGATGCGAAACCTTCCCGGATCGCCGCCGGCGTCATGGATTGCAGCCAGAGACGTTTGATCGGCTGCTGCGCTTTCGTATAGCGGACTATGTTGCGGAAAATCAATTCCCCTTCCCGCCCGGCGTCGCACGCATTGATCAGGGCGGTGACATCTTTGCGTTTGATGAGCTTGGCAACCGCTCTCAGGCGCGGCGCGGTTTTCTCAATCGGCGACAGATCAAAATGCGGCGGGATGACGGGCAGACACTTAAACGTCCATTTGCCGCGGGCCGCCTCAACGCCTTCCGGCGGCACGATGGTCAATAAATGGCCAACCGCCGACGAGATGACGTAGTCGTCATTCTCGTAGTAGTCCTCGTGCTTCTGAAACTTTCCGAGCGCCTTGCTGATGTCGCTGGCGACAGACGGTTTTTCCGCTATGATGAGTGCTTTGCCCATGCTCGCGCCCATCTTTAAGCCGCGAGCCACCGGTTGCGCAACTCATTTTTTCCAGAAGTCAAAATCAGTTGCCGCTGCCGGAACCGAGCAACCCCCAATGAAATCGCAGCCAAAACCCGATTTCTCCGGTCCTGAATCCTGCACAAAAAAATTCCTGCGCTTGCGTTCGGTGTGCCGCAAATTAAACTCCGCGCTTTTTTTATATACCGTATTTTCGCTAATGGTTTCAGTGCCATCCCATAGGAAACATGCGCGAAAGCATTGATTTTATTGGTTTTTTGAAAAGCGACTGGCGATTTAACCGCCACGCTCTGTCCCATAGTCTTTGGAGGTGGCAAAAAGCCCTTATTTTCCGTTGTTTTCATACGTTTTCTATGGGATGGCATTGATTTTTATTTATTCGATTGGGATTTGTCGCATAGCAGGCTGCTTCCGATTTCAGTTCACACCGCGAAGATGTTCCCAGAGTTGATTCCGCCGGGATATGTTGTCAAGCCATTGGGCGTTGGTTTGAATCCGCAGCTTTATCGTGGCGATGACGAGCCTTGTCTTATTGTTCCCAAGCCAGTCAGTATGACCATGTCGCCTACAAAGCATCGTTAGAGCCAACCCAAACTCAGGTAAACCCTCACCTTACCCGCCTCAAACGCCGGCCAGGCTTCGGCAAATTGTGTTCGCGTTGCTCAATAGCTAAGGGCGCGTGACCAGAGAACGGTTTTCCATTGGTGAGTGACACAGTTCGCGCGCGAACGGCTGGCGTTCGTGCTCGGCGGCAGTGGCTGACGCCACTGCAACGCCGGCACCGGCAAGGCTCTCCTTCAGTCCGGTTGGCCCCGGTCGCCGTGCCTCTCACTGGGAGCGCGCGCGTGCAGGTTGCC
>CAISVF010000094.1 GCA_903888765.1 uncultured Verrucomicrobia subdivision 3 bacterium
ACAAAATTCATTCTCCAGACCGCCAGGATGAACCGGATTTACCGGATTCCAACAAGAACAAAGCCGGCGCTGGCAATGCAATATTTTCCCACCCTGATCACCCGGTTAATCCGGTCAGAGAATTATTGAAGCCAGACGAGCGTCAAAATCCGTCCCCCGCCACCATTTCCCAAGGCCGCGCCGCTAATCCGCCAGGTCTTGAACTGCGCCAGCCCCCTGGCGCTTTGTAAAGGCGGCCGGAACGCGCAGGATGCCGCAAAATAACCTCACCTTGGCCATATCGGAATTTGCGATGGCTGATTTGAAAAACGCGAATGCTTGGTTGGCGCGGAGAAACGCAGCGGAGGACCGCCGCAAGGCGGGCGCCAAATACTAAAACCGCTTCCAGTGGCAGGATTAAGCCGGGATTTTTTAAAAGAGTTTTAACCCCATCTTGCCCTGATTGACAATGGATGAATTTGAGGTTAAAAATTAACAGAAATAATAGATTAGTATATAAAATGCAGCGCATGAAGATTTTGTCTTTTGTAAAAAAGTCTGCCGTGTCCCGCAAGCTGGTTGGTAAAGGGTTCACCCTGATCGAATTGCTGGTGGTTATTGCCATTATAGGTATTCTTTCTGCGATTTTGTTGCCCGCACTGTCCAAAGCGCGGGAGCGGGCCCGGGGCATCGCCTGCTTGAACAACACCAAACAGCTTGCGCTGGCCTGCAGTATTTACGCCGCCGATAATGGCGAGCGGCTGCCGTATAACTTGGGCATGGTGGGATCCCCGTTCCGTACGGATCTAAACTGGGTCAATAACGTCATGACGTGGGACTTGAGTTCCGACAACACCAACCTGGCGACGCTGAGCAAGGCCGGCCTGGGTTCCTTTGTCGGTGGCAACACGGCCGTTTATCACTGCCCCTCCGACCATGCGTTGAGTTCCCTGCAACTGGCCGCCGGCTGGACATCGCGCATCCGCAGCTATTCGATGAACGCCATGATTGGCGATGCGGGCAATTTTTCCACCAATGGCTACAACATCAACAATCCCACTTATACCCAGTTTTTTAAGACGCCCCAGATTCCCCAGCCAGCCGATATTTTTGTGTTTCTGGATGAACACCCCGACAGCATCAACGACGGATACTACCTCAATAAGGCGCCTAAAAACTACAGCGGCACCTATTATGGCGCCCAATGGACCGATTTGCCGGCATCGTACCACAACGGGTCTGCGGCATTCTCTTACGCCGACGGTCATGCCGGCTTGCACCGTTGGACACAAGGCCAGACTCTTTGTCCCCCGGCGCCCAGTGCCGCGAATCTCCCGATTGCCATTCCAGCCAGTCCGGCTTTTGTTCGCGCGGATTTTGACTGGGTGATACAACACATGAGCATTGGAAACTAATGCACACAAAAATGGATATGGGGATTTTCATCAGAGATATTGCCGGATAGTTTGCGCATCACCTGCGGTGCCGAGCAGGTAAACTCTGTCCCCCTTCTGCCAGGTCGCAGTAATCAGTCGGTTGACGTGGGAGAATTGGGGAGTTTCACTCACGGTCGAAGCCGCCAGCGAGGTGCGATCCGCTATAAAAACCCATAAATCACTCTGTTCTCCCGGCGGCAGGGCTTTGCCGGTGCGAAAACAAATCATGGCAACTTTCTGGTTCTGCCAGGTCGCAACCGCACAACCGGTTACCGTGACCTTTTGCAATCCCGCCGGTAAAACGTAATCAGCCGGCGCCTGATTATGCCTCAGATGAGAGCGTATTTGGTCCGGATCGTTCGTGATCAAATCCATCCCATAACCTCGCAGGGCGATGCCCACCATCTGATTTTTGTAGATGGACAAGGTGTCATCCTGCCCGCGTTTCGGCAGCCAGAAAAAGGCCAACATCCCGCACAAAAGGAGGAGCGCGGTCATCGCGGCCGCCACATATTTGGGCCGCCAGAATTTCGCTCTTTCTGCTGCTGCCTGTTCGGAGATGATCTGCTCTTTCAGTCCGGCGGGAATGGTGATCTGGCGGAATTTTTCGCCAATCGCCTGCTGCCGGGAACAATGCCCGGCCAGCCAGCGTCCCAGTTCCGGGTCAATTTTAGCCAATGCCAAAGCCTCGGCAATTTCAGGGTCTTCCGCATCCGCCGTTCCGGCGCGGTAAAGCAGCAAGATATTTTTGGCTTCGTTGACGTTCACAAAGTGGATGGTTGTTGGCCGGCGGCGATGTCGCCTGCCAGCAGTTGTTGCAATTGGCGGATGCCGCGCGCCAGGCGCGATTTTACTGTGCCCAGCGGCACGCCTAGGATTTCCGCCATTTCAGTGTAGGAACAATCCTGCAGATAAAACAGGGCCACAGCGGCCTGATAAACTTCATCCACCTGAGTGAGGGCGTCGAGCACTTTCGCGGTGTCGAGTTGACTGACCGCCACCGGGGAAATAACGGGTAATTCATCCGCCGCCGCGTCAAGTTCCAAGTGCGGGAAGCGCGCCTCCCGCCGCCGGGAATGCAGGAACTCCCGGTGGAGAGTGGTAAAGAGCCAGGTTTTCACTTTGGAAACATCACGCAACTGATGACCTTTCATCGCCCAAACCGTGAACGTCTGCTGCGTCAAATCACAGGCATCCGCCTCGATGCGCGTCAGGCTTAAAGCGAATTGGTAGAGCGGCGCGTAATAGCGATCCACCAGACTTTCGAATTCGATATTGTCAGCCATGCCAAGTCATCGAGGATAAGAGGCTTCAGTGGAACATTTGTTCCCGGCCTGCGCGAGTTTCAATTTTTAAAATCTCTTGGGGAACAAAACCTCCGCCCGTCACTCTTACCTTGCAACTGCCACCCGTTCGTCCTGCTGGGGAATGGTGGGCAAAACTGAAAACGTGAACATTTATGCAATTAAAATCCATTAAACACTTCCTGTTGATCGCCGCTGCCGGTATGTCGGTGGCCATTACCACCAACGCCGCCACAATTTGGAACGGGCCGACCATCACTTTCACCCAGGCATCGTCCTATCCAAAACCGCCGGGCGACCGGGATCAACTAACGCCCAACGTGGCGCTGACGCGCGCCAGCACTGCGGGCCTGTTTAACGCCGCTACCGAATCCGGCTTCAGCAAGGGAATCAGCCCTGCCGATACGGAATGGGCCGTGGGATCGCTCGCCGACTACGCCACCTTGACTTATTCCGATTGGACCACCGCGGGCGGCGGTAATCCCGTGTTCAACTTGCCCGGGCAGCCATTAGTCTTGCACCTTATTTCGGATGACATTTACCTCTCGGTTCAGTTTTCTTCCCTGGGCGGACACGGTGCCGGCGGCTTTTCCTATATCCGTTCCACTCCGCCCGCCGCCGATGTCCCGCCAATCGTCGCCATCACCGCGCCCACCAACAGTGCCTCCTTTACCGCCCCAGCCAACGTCACCATCACCGCCAGCGCGAGCGACTCCGACGGCAGTGTCGCGAATGTGAGTTTCTTCGACGGGGTCACGTTTCTAGGCGGAACCAGCAATACCCCTTATACCATCACCGCCCGCCTCGCCACCGGTCTGCACGCGCTTATGGCGGTGGCTACGGATGACGGCGGCCTTTCCACCACTTCCGCCGTAGTGAATATCTCGGTCAGTGCCGCCAACGTGCCCCCGAGTGTGAGCATTACCAATCCCGTTGATAATGCGACCTTCGGAAACACCGACACCATCACCGTCCAAGCCTCCGCCAGCGATTCCGATGGCAGCGTGACGAACGTCCGGATTTTCAACGGAACCGTGTTGTTGCAAAGTTTTTCCGCCTCACCCTACAGCTTTTCCGGCAAATCCATCTCGGGTAGCTTCGCGCTGGGCACCAATACCTTGACTGCCATAGCCACCGACAACCTCGGTGCCTCGACCACCTCGGCTCCCGTTCATGTGGTCATTTCCCGCTACCTGCCGCCGATTACCAATGGAACCATCAACATTTTTTTGCAGCCGGTTGCCACCAATCTGGCCGCGCCCGACTACGCCATCAGTCCGCCCGGCGACACCAGCCGGCTGTTTGTGGTGGAGCAGAACGGATTGCTGTGGATCATCCAGAACGGAGTCTTGTTGCCCACGCCGGCGCTCAACCTCACGAACCGTGTGCAGCCACCCCTGAACGCCTCCAACCCCAATGATGAACGCGGCCTCCTTGGATTGGCCTTTCATCCCGGTTTCAACAACCCCGCCAGCCCCGGCTATCGCACGCTTTACACTTACAACAGCGAACCGACCAACGGCACGCTGGTTTACCCGTGCCCCAACGGCTCCGTAAACAACTACCGAAACGTCATCAACGAGTGGAAGCTCTCGTCCACGAATGCCAACGTCGTTGATCCCGCCTCGCGCCGCGAGGTCATTTCGTTCGGCAAGAACGCCGGCAACCATAATGGTGGCACTTGCGCCTTTGGTCCGGACGGCTACTTGTATCTTGCCTTGGGTGATGGTGGCGACGCCAATGATGTTGGAGCCAGTCACCTTGTGCCGGGCGGTAACGCCCAGAACTTGAGCACCCCGCTCGGCAAGATGTTGCGCTTCGATCCGCTGAATCCCGCCCTGAACACCGGGAGTTCTGATCCGGTCAGTTCCAACGGACAGTATCGCATTCCCACCAGCAACCCTTATCACGGTGTCGGCCAGGTGCCGGAAATTTATGCCTCCGGCCTGCGCAATCCGTATCGTTTTGCCTTCGACACCGTCACTGGCAATTTGATTGAGGGCGATGTCGGCCAGAACAATGTTGAGGAGATCAATCGCATCGTCATCGGTGGCAATTTCGGCTGGGCGATCAAAGAAGGAGATTTCCTGTTTAACCAAACAAACGGTCTGTCTGGTTCTGCCGGCACCATTGGCACGCCGCCGGGAAATCGCAGCCCGGGACTTCCTTCAGGCCTGATTGATCCCATTACCGGCACGCTGGGGACATTGGAATACGATCACAATGAAGGCATCTCCATCACCGGCGGGTTCGTCTATCGTGGTTCTGCTATCCCGGAGCTTTACGACAAATATATCTTTGGTGACCTTGCCCTCCAAACCTCCCCCGTCCGGGCAAATGGCCGCATCTTCTACGCCGACCTTGTGACCGGTTTGATCAAGGCTTTTCCTTTTTCCCAGTTTGGCGGTTCCGCCATTTTGCCGAACGGGCTGACGGTGCATGGCTTCGGACAGGATGCTGCGGGCGAAATTTACGCCTTGCTGACCAACACGTCGGCCAATGGCAATGGCGGGCTGGTTTACAAACTCGTTCCAATGCGGTTGGCATTTCAGGTGTTGGGGAATCAACTTAACATCTCTTGGCCCGTCGCAGGCGGACGCTTGCAAGTGCAGACCAACAGCTTAAGCGCTGGCTTGGGCAAAAACTGGGTCACCGTGCCAGGCTCATCCGCCACCAATCATGTCACTATCACGCTTGGCCAGGCCAACGGCAGCGTGCTTTACCGTTTGGCAGTACCTTAACCGTGACCGGCGGAGGTCTTTGATCAAACCATAAAACCCTGGTCATTCACCTCCGCTCTAATGCATTTGTTGAGCTTGAGTTTCCTTGCCCACCCAGGGCGCATGGTAATCCATGTGGTCGGCGGGGCCGTGCAGCCCATGGCCCAAGCCCAAGCCGCTGTTCATTTTACGGTTGCCACCCGGTGGCGGATGAGAGCATTGACAGAAAAGTTATAGCGATGGACAGCGAGGATTTTTGGCGAGGCTTTAGCGAAGGCGCAGGTTGGAAAACCCTGCAACTGAGCTGAAACCAAGCTAAAAACCCAAAGGACCGTTGTTTCTGGAACCCAAGGCGCATCGTTATAAATTTGATGGAAATGCTCTGGCCTTGGGTCGCTTGCCCAAAGGGATCACCCGGACACGTCTGGTATTTCCGGTTTTTAAAAATCCGGGGCTGATAAAAAATAATTGGGAACAAAAATGCCATCGGTGCTTCTCACTACGACTGGCTTTTAAAAAATCGAAGCCGGCTAAGAACAAACAACTAAAAAACAAAAAACAAACCATGAAAAAATGCCTCCTAAACGCACTCCTTATGTCCTGCCTGATTTCGAGTCAGGCGCAAAGCTTCCTCTATAATGTCAATTTTAGCGGCGCGAACGAAAGCCCGGCAAATGGCTCCCCGGGCACCGGCCTTGGCACCGTCCTATACGACAGCCTGGCGCACACGCTGGCCCTGAACTTGAGTTTCGCCGGATTAACGGGCTCGACCACGGCTTCCCATATCCATGCGGCTACCGCGTCTCCTTTTACCGGCACTGCCGGCGTTGCCACGACCACGCCCACTTTTGCCGGATTCCCGCTCGGGGTCACGAGTGGTAGCTTTGCCAATACCTTGGACCTGACCCTGGCTACTAGTTACAACGCCTCGTTTATTACGGCGAATGGCGGCACCACCGCTTCGGCGGAGGTGGCCCTTGCGGGGGCCATGGCTAACGGAAAAGCCTATTGGAACATTCATACCTCCACGTTCGGCGGAGGCGAAATCCGTGGATTTTTAACGCCGGTGCCCGAGCCTGGCACGCTGGCATTGATTACTTTGGGCGGCCTGGGGGGTGCGGCCCGAATCTGGAATAAACGCCGCGCTTCCCGCAAGGTTTAGAGCATTGACAGAAAAGAGGTAGCGATGGGCAGCGAGGATTTTTGGTTTTTGGCGAGGCTTTAGCGAAGGCGCAGGTTGGAAAACCCTGTAACTGAGCTGAAACCAAGCCAAAAACCCAAAAGACCGCTGTTTCTCGGAACCAAAGGCGCATCGCTATATATTTGATGGAAATGCTCTAAGCGCGCGTATTTCAGCTAGCCAAGCGCAAAGCCCTTCGGGGCTTTGCGCTTAAGCCTTGACCGGTTTTGGCGGGGCATTTGCTGGAATGCTCTAAATATACGGAAGCACTGTTGGTTAAGCCTTCAGCGGCTTCCGGCGAAAACCGCGCAGGGCCCTGTTTTACTCGCAGTTAATCTTAGAAACCACAGCTCAACCACGGGTTCACACTGATTGACACGGATAATAAAAACGTTCGAAGATTGGCTCTGCTTCACCCCATGGGTGAACGACCTGAAATCCATTTTCATCCGTGT
>CAISVF010000095.1 GCA_903888765.1 uncultured Verrucomicrobia subdivision 3 bacterium
CTTTTGTTGGAGAAAATCCATCGTCCCATGATAGCGCTGGAGGAACCGGCCATTGCTGGTGGCTTGTCCGGGATCTTCCTGCGAATCTTTCCAATCCAGCCCCAGCTCGGTGGCCAGTTGGAACTGCATCAAATTGGGATGATACACTGAACCGGACATGCCTACGCCAGCCGTCGGATCCACCAAAGTCTGTTCCCGGACCACCTTGCTGGGTGGCGATCCGGCCTGCTGACCCTCCCGCTCGTACTGCACCTCGGTTTGCAAATAAAGCTCGCTCCACTCCAGATTAAGCATTTTCGGCTGGGTAGCTACCCGCCGGCTGACCGGCGGGTGTTGTATGGGCACCCGATGGGGCATCGCCGAGGCCGCTGACGGTTTGTCCGCGATTGGCGGAGCCGCGACCGGCACTGGCGGAGGCGGCTCCGCCGGCTGAATTTTAGATTCGTTTGACACCTCTTGTCGCAATTTTAATTCGCCCCAGTCCAGCTTGAGCGGCGGCTCGGCGGCCACTCCCGCTATCGCAACCAGAGAGACCATCAGTCCACAGCCAAGGTTGAGCCGTTGCCCGTTCATGCGCAGGTGATAGGCCAAAGCCCCAAGACCACAGCCGGACACTCATCGGGCCGCAGTGATTTCACGCGCCGGACACCGAACCAGGTTGGCCGCGGCGGTTTAGGCATGACTCAATCCTTGTGCCCCAGACCAAACACGCTAATCTTATTATCGCCCAACTGGTTCGAAATGATGATGAGTTCCTCCAGCACGAAGCCGGGAGCGACGTCCTTTTGGAAGAGGCTCAGGTGGTCATAATCCACACATACGGCTGCCGGCAGGTTCAGGGCGGCGACTTCCGTGGCGGCACCCTCGGGTTCGCCGAAGGCCAGCAGTGACTTTCCCTCCGCATCAAAAATCTGGCACGTCTGGGAGGCGGCATCCACCACCAAGACCCGGCCGGCGCGATCCACCGCAAGGCCCTTGGGCCGGGCAAACTGGCCGGGTAGATCACCCTGGCTGCCGATGGACCGAAGATAGGTTCCGTCAGCCGCAAATATCTTCACCCGGCAGGCAGCCATATCGGAAACATAAATCCGGCCCTGCGAATCCACGGCCACATTCACCGGGATAAACAGCCGACCCGGCTCAACCGATTCGTCAGCCAGCGGGTTGCGCGGGATCGTGAACAGCAACCGGCTGCTCGCCTTGTCAAAGACGTGAACGCAGTGACCATTGATATCGGTGGCATAAAGTTTACCGTCAGCGAGAGCAAGGCCGGTAAACCGGGCAGCATTCGTACCCGACGTGTTGCCGTCCAGCGCGCCAAGGTATTGATCGTCCGGACCGAAGTGCAGGATCTGGTTGCGGGCGGTGTCCGACACATACCGTGATCCATCCGCTTCGACCGCTATGCTAATGGGCATGCCCAGCCTGGCATTCCCGGCTGGGGCGAATTTGCGCATGGTCAACTGCTCCAAATCCAGCATATCCACGGCCCGGGCAGTGGTATCACAGATATAAAGCTGGCTGCCGCTCATGGCCAGGCCGTAGGGCTTGAGAATGGGATCCGTGACGGCCGTTTCGCCGGTGACAAACTCGGCAAATTTGCCGGTGACGGAATTCGGATTCCGGCCACCACCGAAACTGGCCAGATGCTGCACCCGCGGAGCGGCCGGAGGCGGCGGATAGAAAATATACTTCCGGCCGGCACCGGTACCGGGGCCAGTGGCGCACCCGGCGAGCAAACACCCGGCCGCCATCGCCAGACCAGCTAGACGGAGCAAATGACCGGAGACATGGGGAACAGCAGGCATGGGGTTGGCTTAACCACTTGGGGCAAGGGCGCAGGGTTGCCGACTATTGGGTATGACAAGTGCGGCACATAGCGCTACCAGTATTGGCCATGCGCAGAAACTTTCCGTAAGTATTGTCGTGCACGGCATGGCAGGTGGCACATTCCAACTGGCTGCTGTAGAGCGGAAGCTGGCTGCCGGCATCAGCAAAATTTGCCGAGGCGGGCGGGTTCAGATGCCCATCCGCTGTCGCCAGCGCGGAATTGTAGGCGAAGGAAATGGGATGGTCACTGCCGAGATAAGCGCTACCCCCCACCAGATTGCTGGTGGTCATGAAGTGTGTGCCCGCTTGAATCACGCCGCCGTTAGCAAACGAGTCGCTCGCCACCGTGCCGTCATGGCAACTCAGGCACAGCTTGGATTGCGGTCCCGGTTGGGCGACGCTGCCCTTGAACGTCAGACTGCTATATAGGGTGTAATTAACCGCCGTGCTCTGGTGATTCCACAGTGGCGCGCCGCTGACGTTTTGCGCCTGATGGGGCGTATGACAGTATTTACAAAGCTCCGTGGTTCCCCAGCCTTTGCCCGATAGATCGTGCGGTGTTCCGGAAATGGTCCCCGCTGCATGAATAGAGGCTGCTCCCACCGACAGGCTTACTGACGCCACAATGCTCAACAGTTTTTTTTGCATGATTGCTTTTAGTTGAATTTGTTTTTGTTGCTCCTCAGGCGGCAGCGCTTGTCCTGCGTGTCGTCTTTATTTGGATGTTCTGCTGGTATCATTATCCAAAGCCCAAAGTCGAACTATCCATCTTTTGCCATTTCATAGGGTTTTTTTGCACTTGCCTGCCCTGGGGAATGGAATAGCGTGGAAAAATGGATACTGCGGATTTTAGCACTGCCATGGAGCCAAACTGGATAAGATTGCGGTTTTGGGGAGAACTGCTGACAAATGGCAATGCAGACAGCTGCCACACTTCAGGCAGGATGTAACCGGCAGGTTAATCGTGGTATTCCCGAAACACCACCGCCGTCGAAGTGGCGGGATCGAACGCGGCATAAACACCACCACGCAGATGCTCCTCCGCTTCCCGAAAGACACGCTGGAAACAAATGCAATTATTCAGCGGCGGCAAACTTTGAAACAGCCGGGTTCCTTGATGCGCGGAGCACGCGAGCACCCGGTTGAAGGCGAAAGCCAAACCCGGTTCCAACTTGGCTCCGGCCACAAAACTCTGAAAATGGTTTTGGTCCACGTTGAATACCGCCAGCCATTCACTACGCAAAAACGTGGAATAACCCGCGACCTGGACATGGCTGACCGACGCGGGTGCGTTGCCCAGACAAAGGTAGGCCAACCGCTGACTAGGCGCTTTGCCAGCGCCCCAAAACCCAAGCAACAAGGTCAATATCAGCGCGGGCCACACCAGCAACAACACCGCCACTGGTCGGGATATCGCGCGTTTTTCAATCCAGACTTTGGTCAAAGCGAAAACCGTGCTACCAGCGCCTCCGACCAACACCACCAATGGGATGAGTGGCAACAAGGCCATCGCGCAGGCTTTGCCAAAAAACTCGTAGGTGCCATATTGGACGGCCAGGCAAAAAAGCATGCCGGCGCAGACCAGCGCGGAGTCGAACAGCCAGAGCCGCCAGTAAGCTATTGGAGGCAGGTTCCGGTTTTTATTGTTTGTCAACACAGTCACTACAGCATCAGGAAAGCCGACTGGCCTCCAAACGCAAGGATTTAAGAAGAGAGGATATATGTGGATGTTCTGTGACCGATGGTGGTGAGGCGAAAACCCGATGGCTCGAGAGGAAGTCTGGCGGCATCCGGTTTCGCGTCCCTCAAACCCTCCGTTGCGCCTACTCTACCGCATTTTTTATCGGGTCCGAACCCTGATTTAGCAGGTCGCACAAATCTGCGATCAAGGCATCCACGTCTTCCGGCGTCGTGTCCCAACTGCACATCAGGCGCGACTCGTTGCCGGTAATGACGCCAGTGTAAAAATTCCAGCCACGTGCATGCAATGCCTCCTCCGCCGACTGGGGTATTTTGGCGAACACGGCGTTGGACTGCACCGGGTGTGAAATTTGCACGGAGGAAACGTTTTTCAGGCCCGCTGCGAGCCGCGCTGCCATTTCATTGGCATGGCGCGCATGTTTCAACCACGCCCCATTTTTCAACAGGCCCACCCAGGGCGCGGATAGAAAGCGCATTTTGGAGGCGAGTTGCCCGCCCTGCTTGCAGCGGTAGTCAAAATCGCGCGCCAGTTCGTGGTTGAAAAAAACCACCGCCTCGCCAAGCGCGCTACCGTTTTTCGAGCCCCCGAAACACAGCACATCCACGCCCGCCCGCCAGGTGAGGTCGGCGGGCGGAACCTGGAGGGCTGCGACCGCATTGGCCAGCCTTGCCCCATCCATCTGCACGCGCAGCCCCAGATTTTTTGCGGTCGCGGCCAGTGTCTGAATTTCCGCAACGGAATACACCATGCCGGTTTCCGTCGCCTGCGTGATGCTTAGCGCGCCCGGTTTCGGATAATGAATATCCGTGCGTCGCTGCACTGCGCGCTCGATTTCCGCCGGGTCAATTTTTCCATGCGCTCCGGCCAGCAGCAGAATTTTGCTGCCGTTCGCAAAAAATTCCGGGGCACCCCCCTCGGCGGTTTCAATATGCGCGAGCTCGTGGCAAAGGATGCTGTGATAAGACTGGCACAAGGCGGCGAGCGCCAGCGAATTGGCCGCCGTGCCGTTGAAAACAAAAAAGACCTCGCAATCGGTCTCAAAAACCTCGCGAATCAGGTCAGCCGCGCGCTGCGTCCACGGGTCATTGCCGTAGCTGCTGACATGGCCGCTATCAGCCTCAGCCATGGCCTCCCAGGCCTCGGGGCAGATGCCGGAATAATTGTCGCTTGCAAAATGTCGGCTGCGTTTCATTCATCCGCCCCCGAGATATGCGCTCCGCACCTGGGGGTTTTGCCGCAACGTCGCGGCGTTGTCTTGGAGGGTGATTTTGCCGGTCTCCAAAACATAGCCGAACTGCGAAATTTCCAGCGCGCGGTTCGCGTTTTGTTCCACGAGCAAAATGGTCAACCCGCGGGCGCGGTTGATTTCCACAATCTTTTCAAAAATGGTTTTCACGAGCAGCGGCGCGAGGCCCAGTGAGGGTTCATCCAGCATCAGGAACTTTGGCTGGCTCATCAGCGCCCGGCCAATAGCCAGCATCTGCTGCTCGCCGCCGCTCAAGGTGCCGGCAATTTGCCGCTCGCGTTCCTGCAAACGCGGAAAAGTCGCAAATACAAATTCCAACTCCTGCCGCATAGCTTTTTTATCGCGCACCAGATACGCGCCCATCTGCAAATTTTCCCGCACGCTGAGGTTGGCAAAAATCATCCGGCCCTCGGGCACATGCGACAGGCCGCCCGCCACGATTGCGTGTGGCGGCAGGCCGGCAATATTCCGGCCGGCGTAGAGAATCTCGCCGCTATTGGGCCTCAGCAAACCTGAAATAGCTTTCAGGGTCGTCGTTTTCCCCGCCCCGTTGCTGCCGATAAGCGTGACAATGCTGCCCGCTGGCACGGACAAAAAGATACCGTGCAACGCACAAATCGCGCCGTAATTCACAGTCAGATTTTTTATTTCCAACATTTTCAATCGCCCAGATAGGCCGCAATGACTTTCGGGTTCGCGCGCACCTCCTCCGGTGAGCCTTCGGCAATTTTCACCCCGTAATCCAGCACCACAATGCGCTCGCCGATCCCCATGACCAGTTGCATGTCGTGCTCCACCAACAGAATGGCAATCTGGAATTTGTCGCGGATGAAGCGGATGAGCCGGGTGAGTTCCACCTTCTCGGTGGCATTCATTCCGGCTGCGGGTTCATCGAGCAGCAGCAGCCGGGGTTCGGCGGCGAGCGCCCGGACGATTTCCAAGCGGCGCTGGTCGCCATAGCTCAAGCTTTTCGCCGGCTCGTCCCGGAATTTACCGAGCTGAAAAATTTCCAGCAATTCCAGTACGCGCTGGGCGATCGATTTTTCCTCGGCGTGATAGCCCTGGCCGCGCCAGAGCGCATGGCGCACGTCGCCGCGCAGATGGAGATGAAACACTGTGCGGACATTGTCAAACACGCTGAGCGAAGGAAACAGGCGGATGTTTTGAAAGGTGCGGGCGATGCCGCGCGCGGTAATGCGATAGGGCTTCTGGCCGACAATGGATTGACCGTCGAAAAAAATTGCTCCGCTGGTCGGCTGATAGACGCCGGTGATCAGATTAAACGCGGTGGTTTTGCCCGCCCCGTTGGGACCGATGAGGGCGACGAGTTCGCCGCGCCCGATCTGCAAATCCAATTCAGACACCGCCGTTAGTCCGCCGAAGCGGATAGTGGCTTTATCTAGTTGGAGCAAGGCGGGCATGCTTATTTTACCGGAGCATTTCTTTTCCGGCTGAACAGCCCTTGTGGGCGGGCGAGCATCAGCACGATCAGTAGCAGGGAATAAATGATCATGCGCGTCTCGCCCAGCCAACTGAGCGGCCGATTAGCGCTGAACCCGGCCAGATGCTCAATGCCGGCCAGCATCCGCAACCCCTCCGGAAGCAGCGTGAGCAGAATGGCAGCGAGAATCACACCGATGGTATTCCCCATGCCGCCCAGAATGACCATGACGACGAAGGTGATGGATTGCATGAAGCCAAAACCGCCGGGCGTAATAAATTGCTTGGAATGCGCGTAAAGTCCGCCCGCAATGCCCGCGAAAAAGGCTCCCACAACAAACGCCGTGACTTTGTATTTGGTCGTGTTCAGCCCCATCGCCTCGGCGGCGACTTCGTCATCATGCACGGCCATAAAACCGCGCCCATAGGTGGAGTTGACCAGCGCTGCCACCACATAAACCGTCACCGCCGCCAGGCCGAACGTCCAGAATAAATTGGTCCAGCCGTGCATCACGCTCAAACCGCGGGCCGCACCCACCTTGTCCATGTTTTGCAAAAGCACGCGGATGATTTCGCCAAAGCCCAGGGTGACGATGGCGAGGTAATCGCCGCGCAATCGCAGGGTGGGAATGCCGACGAGCAAACCGGCCAGGGCGGCGGAAAGTCCGCCCGCCAGCAATGCGAGCGCGAAAATTCCATTCGCCGCGAACATGCTGAGATCGCCGCATTGATTCGTGATGACTGCCGAAACATAGGCCCCCACCGCCATGAAGCCGGCGTGCCCCAGGGAAAACTGGCCAGTGTAGCCGTTGATCAGATTCAGGCTCACCGCCATGACGATGCCAATGCCGATGTCGTAAAAAACATAGAGCCAGTAAGGATTAATCCGGCTGGCCGCCAGCGACGCCAGCAAACTGACACCCCAGGCGGCGAGCAAAATGGTTTTGGCATGGCGGAAATTCATACCTTTTCAATTTCCTTTTTGCCCAGCAGCCCGGAGGGCTTGACCAGCAGAATTAAAATCAACACTGCAAACGCAATGGCGTCGCGATAGGTCGAGGAAATGTATCCGGACACGAGCGTTTCCGTGACGCCGATAATGATACCGCCGAGCGCGGCCCCGGGCAGGCTGCCAATGCCGCCGAGCACAGCGGCGACAAACGCTTTTAACCCGGGCAAAATTCCCATGAGCGGGTCGATGGAGGGATAATTAATGGCCCATAAAATACCCGCCGCCGCTGCCAATGCGGAGCCGAGCGCAAACGTGAAACTGATGACATGATCGGTGTTAACCCCCATGAGGGCGGCGGCTTCAGGATTGAAAGATACTGCGCGCATCGCGGTGCCGATTTTGGTTTTTAATACGATGAACCTTAGCGCCAGCAGTAAAACCAGGGAGACCCCCAACACCACCAGTTGATTGCTGTTGAGGCTTAATCCGCCTATCCGGGTAACTTGCCAGACGGGCAGGATGTCCGGGAATTTCTTGGGGGCCGCTCCAAAGAAAAACTGGCCCGCATATTCGATGAACAGCGAAACGCCAATCGCCGTGATCAGCACCGTGAGTTTCGGACGCTTGCGCAGCGGTCGATAAGCCAGGCGTTCAATCAACCCTCCCAGCCCGGCGCAGAGGGCCATGGAAATACCCAAGACCACCAGAGTGCCCGCAATGGACGGCAGCGGTATCAGGGCGGCGATTTTAGGGGCCAGATAAAATCCCGCAAACGCGCCCAGCATGAAAATGTCCCCATGCGCAAAATTGATGAACCTGAGAATGCCATATACCATCGTATAACCGATGGCAATGAGCGCCAGGATGGAGCCAAAAGCGAGGCCGTTGATGAGTTGCTGGAGAAATTCCGTCACGGGGCAACCGTCTCAATATATTGGAACCCGCCATTGGTGATGGTCAGGATGACAGCCGGTTTGGAGGCGTTTCGCGCGGGATCAATGGTGATGTTGCCGGTGGCCCCGTGAAAATCCTTGGTGGCCGCAAGCGCCTCCCGGACTTTCGTCCCTTCGGTCGTTCCGGCACGCTTGATAGCATCGGCCAGCAGCATCAGTGAATCGTAGCCCAGCGCCGCCATGGCATCGGAGGGCTCATGGAATTTCGCCAGAAAATCTTTGGCGAAAGCTTGCACCGCCGGCGTGGTGTCCTGCGGCGAAAAGTGGGTCGAAAAATAATCACCTTCCAAGGCGGCGCCTCCAATGGGCACGAGCGAGCTGGATTCCCAGCCGTCCCCGCCGAACATGGGAAAGGCGAGGTTCAATTGTTTGGCCTGCAAGGCAATCAATCCGACCTCGGTATAATAGCCCGGCACAAAGAGTCCGTCGGGGTTGGCGGCTTTTATGGCCGTGAGCTGCGCATTAAAATCCTTGTCGCCTCCGCTGTAATTTTGCTCCACGGCAATTTTGCCGCCCGCCGCCAGAAAGCCTTCTTTAAAAAACTTCGTCAGCCCGACGCTGTAATCGCTTTTGACATCCGTCAGGATCGCCACGTTTTTAAGCTGCAGCCGTTTGCCGGCAAAATTGGCCATGACCGTGCCCTGAAACGGATCAATAAAGCATACCCGGAAAATATAATCCCCTGTCTCAGTCACCTTTGGATTGGTTGAAGACGGCGAAATCATGGGAACTTTATTTTGCTGGCATATCGGTGCCGCTTCGAGCGAGCGCGACGAGGCAACTTCGCCCAATATCGCCACCACGCCGTCGCTGGAAATTAATTTGCGCACCACTGTGGCGGACTGGCCGGCCTGCGACTGATTGTCCTCGGTGAGCAGTTGGATTTTTTTGCCCAGCACCCCTCCGGCAGCGTTGAGTTGGTCCACTGCCAGTTGCGTGCCATGATGGGAGGACTGACCAAAGGTGGCTTCGCTTCCCGTTAGCGAGGCAAATTCGCCAACTTTGATGATATCAGCGCTTGCATCCGGACCGGCTGCCGGCTTGTTACAGCCGGTCAGCACCAGCATGGCGGCTGCCGCCGCCAGAAATTGTTCAGGCCATGTTTTCATAATTCGTCCAGGGTTTTTACCAGTGCTTACCGCGCTCCATCCTGCGCGCTTTAGCAGGCTAGAAAATCCGCTGCCGACTTTCAACCTTGTTTCCGCCGTCGATTCTCCGGCAAATTGATTTGACAATTTCCCTGAGCTTACCTACCGTTCGGTAGGTTATGGCAAAAGATGGTCCGGAAACCCGCCGACAGATTCTTCGCGCTGCGCAAAAACGCTTTGCGAACGGCGGCTATGCGGCCACGTCCGTCCAGGACATTGTGAACGACGCCAAGGTTTCCAAGCCCGCTCTGTATTATCATTTCCGGGATAAAGCGGATCTCTTCCAGGCCCTCGTCCACGAGGCGCACGATGAGCGCTACCGCATTCTGCGCGAGGCGGCGGCGGCCGGCGGCGGCATTCGCAACCAGTTGGAACAAATCCTGGCTGCGCTCTTTGCCTATTTCCGGGAGCATCGCGAGCTGATGCGCATTTCTTTTGCCACCATGTTTGCTGCGCCCGGGGAACTGCCGGAAAATCTGTCGTACACCGATAAATGTGAGCGCAATTTTGGCTTCCTCCTTTCCCTCATCCAGCAAGCCCAGAAAAATGGCGAACTGGACCGGCATTTCGCCAGCGAGGAACTGGCGTTCGGCTTTTATGGCATGGCGAACTTTTATCTGGTCGCTCATCTCGTCTCCCCCGGTTGCGAGCCGGATCAATTGACCGCCCGGCGGGTGGTGGAATTGTTTCTGACGGGAGCGGGCTCGCCCGCTGGCTTGCCCCATAAAATCAATCCATTGAAGAAGAAAAAATGAAACTAAAATCCCTGGTTGGAATTGTCATCGTCATCGTCATTGGCGGGGTCCTGGCCGCCGTGAAAGCGTTGCAAATCAAGACGCTTATCGGCGCGGCCGCCTTGTTCGTTCCGCCGCCGGAAACCATTGCCTCTGCAGTGGTTAGCGAGCAGACCTGGCCGGAGGTTATTCCTGCGGTAGGCTCGGTCAGCGCCGTGCAAGGTGTGACGGTGGCCCCCGAAATTGGCGGCACGATTGTGCGGATAAACTTTGAGTCCGGCGCGACTGTGGCTAAAGGTGATTTATTGGTCCAACTGGACACCTCGTCCGAGGAGGCCCAATTGCGCGCCGCCGAGGCGCAGGTCAATCTGGCGCAGCTGAATGCCGCACGCAATCGCCGTTTGCAGGCAGACAAAACGGTTGCCGCCTCGGAGATCGATGCCACCGAAGCCACCCTCAAGCAGGCGCAAGCAAATGCCGACCTCATCCGGGCGGTCATCGCCAAAAAGAATATTCGCGCGCCTTTTGCTGGCCGGCTGGGCATCCGGCAGGTGAATCTGGGCGAACAGCTGGCGGTCGGCCAGAGCATTGTTTCGCTCCAGTCCCTTTCGCCGCTTTTCGTGGATTTTTCCTTGCCCCAGCAGGAATTATCCCGGCTCCGGACCGGTTTGACGGTCAGGGCCATGGCGGATGCCTATACCGATATTTTCACCGGAGTTATTGCGGCTATCAATCCGGAGTTGGACCCGGTGACTCGCAGCGTCCGGGTTCGTGCAAAATTTGATAACCCCGGGGAACTGCTGCGTGCCGGTATGTTTGTGCGTGTGGAGATCGTGCTGCCGGATCAACAATCGGTGCTGGCCATTCCCATTACGGCTGTGCTGAACGCGCCTTATGGTGATTCGGTTTTTGTAATCACTCCGTCTGGCACCGCCTCCACTAATTTTGTGGTGCAGCAAAAGTTCATTCGCACCGGCCGCTCTCGCGGAGATTTTGTTCGTGTGGAAACCGGCCTGAACGCGGGCGATCGGGTGGTCAAGGCGGGTATTTTCAAACTCCGCAACGGCATGAGTGTGCAGGAAAATAACCGCATTACTCCGGACACCTCCGAAACGCCGACTCCTTCCAACAAGTAAGCACGGCGCATGAAATCTCTCACCGATCTTTTTATCCGCCGGCCGGTGCTGGCGGTCGTGGTCAACCTGCTCATTTTGATTGCCGGGTTGCAAGCCGTTCGCTCCCTCACGGTCCGGCAATATCCCCGCAATGAAAATGCGACGGTCACGGTGACCACCGTTTATGTCGGTGCCAGTGCGGAATTGGTGCGCGGCTTTGTCACTCAGCCGCTGGAACGCGCCATTG
Organism: uncultured Verrucomicrobia subdivision 3 bacterium; assembly: GCA_903888765.1. Lineage (GTDB taxonomy): Bacteria > Verrucomicrobiota > Verrucomicrobiia > Limisphaerales > UBA11358 > UBA11358. The sequence goes on from CAISVF010000095.1 coordinate 11,368, forward strand.
CGGCTGCGGACGGCATTGAATACATCGAGTCCGCCAGCAAACTCGGGCTTTCGACGATCACCGTGCGCTTGAAGTTGAATTATGACGCAAAAAAAGCGCTGTCCGAAATCAATTCCAAGGTGAATCAGGTTCGTAACGACCTTCCGCCGGAAGCAGAAATCCCCCTGATCAATGTCGAGACGGCGGATTCGCAGTTTGCTTCCGCTTATCTGAGTTTTTCTTCCGCCATTCTCACCACCAACGCGGCGGGGGTCGTCGCCTCCAAACCGTTGCTGGAGGCCAACCAGATCTCTGACTACCTCACCCGCATCGTGCAGCCGCGCCTGGCTGCGCTGGACGGCGTTCAGCGGGCGGATATTCTGGGCAGCCGCACTTTTGCCATGCGCATCTGGCTCAAGCCGGACCGGCTGGCCGCTTTTAATATCAGCCCAAACGAAATCCGGCAGAAGCTTGCGGCCAACAATTTTCTTGCGGCCGTCGGCCATACCAAGGGCGCCCTGGTGCAGGTGAATTTGACCGCGAACACCGATTTGCGTTCGGTGGAGGAATTTAAAAACCTCGTGGTCCGCCAAAGCGGGGACCAGCTCGTGCGCTTGCGCGACGTCGCCGATGTGGAGCTGGGCGCGGAAGATTATGACAGCGAAGTGCGATTCAGCGGCGAACGCGCCGTGTTCATGGGCGTCTGGGTCCTGCCCAACGCCAATGCGCTGGATGTCATCAAGCGCGTCCGCACTGAAATGGATTCCATTTCCAAGGAACTGCCGACCGGGCTCAAAGGCCGTGTGGCCTACGATGCCACGAAGTATATTGATGATGCCATTCATGAAGTTTTGAAGACCCTTTCGGAAACCCTGGTCATCGTATCGGTGGTCATATTTTTGTTTCTTGGCTCCCTGCGCTCGGTGCTGATTCCGCTGGTGGCGATCCCGCTTTCGCTTATCGGCGCCGTCTTCCTGATGCAAACCTTCGGTTTCTCGCTGAACCTCCTGACCCTGCTGGCCATCGTGCTCTCCGTGGGTCTCGTGGTTGATGATGCCATTGTGGTGGTGGAAAACGTGGAGCGCCATGTCCGCGAAGGCAAAACGCCCATTAACGCCGCGCTCTGCGGTGCCCGGGAGCTTATCGGGCCGATCATCGCCATGACTATCACGCTCGCTGCGGTGTACACCCCGATTGCTTTCCAAGGCGGTCTTACCGGTTCCCTGTTTCGGGAATTCGCCTTGACGCTGGCAGGTGCCGTGACCATCTCTGGCATTGTCGCCTTAACCCTCTCTCCCGTGATGTCTTCCCGGCTTTTAAACCATGACCGTGAGGAACATGGCCTTACGGGCCGTATCAACCGGGATTTCGAACGGGTGAAACGCTTTTATGGCCGGGTGCTGGACCAGACAATCGTCTGGCGTCCAGCCGTCTATACCATCTGGATTTGCCTGAGTTTGCTGGCGATTCCCATGTACCTCATGTCGGCCAGCGAGCTTGCTCCGACCGAGGATCAGGGCGTGGTATTCGGCATCGTCGAAGGTCCGGCCAATGCGACGATTGAACAAACCTCGTTTTATACCGAAGCCGTCGGCCGGCTCTTTGAAAAGGTGCCCGAGACAGCGCACACGTTTCAACTCACCATGCCCGACAGCGGGTTCAGCGGCATGGTCCTGCAGCCTTGGGGCGAGCGGAAACGCACGGTGTTCCAGATTCAACCGGAAATTCAGGGGATGGTAAATAGCGTGCCTGGCATCCGCCTGCTCATGGTCACGCCCCCGGCCCTGCCCGGCGGCGGGCAATTTCCCGTGGAATTTGTCCTCTCTGCCACCGCCGAGCCGGATCAGATTTTGCAATTCGCCCAGCAGATTCAGCGTTTGGCCACCACCAACGGCATGTTCGCTTTTCCCCCTATCATTGACACCAAGATTGACCAGCCGGAAGTGGAGCTCATCATTGACCGCGACAAGGTGGCCGCGCTCGGACTCAATTTGCAAAGCGTCGGCTCCGACCTGGCGGCGCTCGTGGGCGGCAATTATGTAAACCGGTTCAACCTCGCCGGCCGCAGTTACAAGGTCATTCCTCAACTCAAACGCGGTGCCCGCCTTAATACGGAGCAACTGGAAAGCACTTATGTCAAAGGCCCGGGCAACCAGTTGATTCAGGTCAGCGCGTTCGCACACTTCAGCAAAAAAACCACGCCGCGCTCGCTCAATCGCTTTCAGCAGTTGAACTCCGTGAAATTAAGCGGGGTTGCCATCGTGCCGCTGGATACGGCCCTGAAATTACTCGAAACCGAATGCGCTAAGATCATGCCGGCTGGCTATCGGATTGATTACACCGGTGAATCGCGCCAGCTGCGCACGGAGGGAAACAAATTCCTGCCGGCCTTGATCCTGTCATTGCTGCTGATTTTCCTCGTGCTGGCCGCCCAATTCAACAGCTTCCGCGATCCTCTCATCATTTTGCTCGGCTCGGTGCCGCTGGCCCTGTTCGGAGCACTCATATTCTGCTTCCTGAAATTCCCCAATCCCAACATTCCTTTCTGGACCAACGGCTGGACGACCACGCTCAACATCTATTCGCAGGTCGGGCTCGTCACCCTCGTGGGTTTGGTTTCCAAAAATGGCATTCTCATCGTGCAGTTCGCCAATGAACTCCAGCGCGCCGGTCGCACGAAGCTGGCAGCCATTCGCGAAGCCTCTTTGCTCCGGCTGCGACCGGTGTTGATGACCAGCGTGGCGACCGTAGCGGGCCATTTTCCTCTCACCATGGTGACGGGCGCTGGTGCTGCCGCCCGAAACTCCATCGGCCTCGTCATTGTTTCCGGCATGGCGCTTGGCACGCTCTTCACGCTGCTGGTAATACCGGCAATTTATCTGTTGATCGCCAAGGATCACGCCGGCGAAGCCACCGCTGATCCCGCCCAGCCAGCGGAATAATTCATTTCTCAGAACCGGCTCATCAAGGTCAAGAAAGTCTCAGCTATCCCACCCGGCACCGGCTTTTTCTTTTCCAGACTTCCGACTCGCTCAATTCCATGAGCGTATTTCTGGAACCGGCCGCGTGTTGTGGAAAGGAAAAGGAGTTTCAAGGGGACGGAATCGCGAAGCGACGGACAGAAGTTTGCAAAATGGCGGCAGGCGCGAAGTTGGCGTCGCCATGTAACCGGGTGAAAACCGGCACCGACACGAAGGTGGTTTTTTAAAGTAAAAAAGTGTTTGGCTAACCACCATTTATTACCGGCCCAACAGCCAGTTCCAACCACGCCAATGTCCGGGTTGCGCAGAGTTAAATCTGGAACTTTTTGTGTTGCCGAGGTCTATCTGCAAAAGAAAACTAAGGCTGTTGGCTCCGCGTCCGGAGGAACGGATGGCGTCGATGCCGTAGGCATAGGCCGCAACGAATTTGAATTTATCGCCAGGGGCACGGTATAAAATCCCGCCACCGATGCCGCTTACCCAGTTGCCGGGCTGACCGGTTTCCGAAAAATAGGCAATGTCCGCAGTGGCAGCATTGAATTCAAGATTCCAGCGCTCATCCGGCGCTATCGGTAGAAGATAGCTTGCATTGACCAATGCAAATTGCCGCGCGGTGAACTCCTGAAAATAATAACCGGGCAGTGATAGCGGATATTCAGCCACCATTGGCAGAAAACCGCCCAGCCGGTAAGCATTTAAGCGGTCAGCGTTCAGGCTGCTTCCCGCCACGAGGCGGATGAAAAAATTTTGTTTGCTCTCGGGCAGCGTGTACGACAGCGCTGCGGAAGTCCAAAACAAGTGCGTATCCGGTTGCAATTGCCGGTGCTGGTTAAAGCCATATCGGCCACTGTCGGTGCGGAATTGACCTTCATACCACAGTGCCAGTTCCATCGCGAGGTCAGGAAACAAAGTTGGTTCAATGCCGCCCCAGCGCAGGCCGGTCCGGACGCTGCCGATCAGGCCATCGTCTGGCAGTTGAAAATTGCTTGCCGTGTTTTCGTTTTTTTCGAAAACCGAATAATGCGCCGCGCTCCGCACCACGAGGTTCAGCGGGATAAGCTGGCCGGGATTGAAGAGATGATACACGCTCCCGGATAATTCCGCGCCATGGCCATCAAACGATTGCTTTTCATTCCATTTGCCGCCACGAATTTCATTGTAGCTGTCCGCAAAACCTCCGCCGGCAGCACCCAGTCCGAAATCCGTTTCCGGACCGAGTGCGTGATTGAAGCCCAACTCGGAATCCACATAGGTGGGTGCCACGGCTAGCCGCAGGGTCAGGTTGGTGCGAAGAAAATCCGGCTGGTTATGGTAATAATAAGCGTAGCCCGCCACCGGCGCACGGCCTTCGACCGGCTGGTTGTATCCAAACTGGATCAGGTCCCGCTTGAAGGGGTCAATTTGAGCTGACACCATGACCGGCAGGAAGAAACCCAGCCAGAGCCACTGTCGCGTAACGCCTCGCATGGTTCTTTGATAAGTCATTTTTCCCCTGGCGGCAAGTGTCTTTGCGCATACTGGCTGGACACGAACGGAAATATTCGGCTTAATATAGGCACTTTTACTTTGACCATGCCGCTGCTCAATGCCGATAAGCTCGCCCAGGCCAAGTCGCTCGGATTTTCCGACCGGCAGATTGCTCATTTGACCGGTGCCACCGAGGACGACATTCGCGCCGAGCGTAAACGCCTTGGCCTCCTTCCCAGCTACCGCCTCGTTGACACCTGCGCGGCTGAGTTTGAAGCTTACACGCCCTATTATTATTCCACCTATGACCGGGGCGACGATGAAGTAAAACCGGATTCGCCCAGGAAAAAAGTGATGATTCTCGGCGGTGGTCCCAACCGCATCGGTCAGGGCATTGAATTTGATTATTGCTGCGTCCATGCCGCCTTTGCCCTGAAGGAGGATGGCTTTGAAACCATCATGGTGAACTCAAATCCCGAGACGGTTTCGACGGATTACGACACCAGCGACAAATTGTTTTTTGAGCCGCTTACCCTCGAGGATGTGTTGCACATTTACGAGCGGGAAAAATGTTGGGGAGCCATTGCCCAGTTTGGCGGCCAGACCCCGCTGAATCTTGCGCTCGGGCTCCAGAAAAACGGGGTCAATATCATCGGTACCTCGCCGCAGAGCATCGAGGTTGCCGAGGACCGCAAGCTTTTCGCCGCCATGCTCCGCAAGCTCGATATTCCGCAGCCGCCAAACGGTCTGGCCACCAATGCGGAAGAAGCGCTCGCCGCCTCGAAACTGCTCGGCTATCCGGTGCTGGTGCGGCCGAGTTTCGTGTTGGGCGGCCGTGCCATGCAAATTGTTTATTCCGACGCCGAATTGTCGCATTACATGAAATTCGCCGTCGAGGCCTCGCCGGAACGCCCGGTCCTCGTGGATAAATTTCTCGAAGACGCCACCGAGGTGGATGTGGACTGCATTACCGATGTCGGCCTGCCCTGCCATCAGCAAACCGGGGGCACCATTGTCATTGGTGGGATGCTGGAGCACATTGAATATGCCGGTGTGCATTCCGGTGATGCGGCGATGGTGTTGCCGCCGCATACCCTCTCCCGAAAAATCATTGCTACGATCCGCGAATACACCCACGCAATGGCCCGCGAACTGAAAGTCGTCGGCTTGATGAATGTGCAATATGCGGTAAAAGGCGACACGGTTTACGTTCTGGAGGTCAACCCCCGCGCGTCCCGCACGGTGCCGTTTGTCAGCAAGGCGATCGGGTTTCCGCTGGCAAAACTCGCCGCGAAAGTCATGGCGGGAAAAACGCTCCAGGAATTGAATTTTACCCGGGAAATCTGGCCCGCGTATTGGGCCGTTAAAGAATCCGTTTTCCCGTTCAATCGCTTTCATGGGCAGGATATTTTACTTTCCCCGGAAATGCGCTCCACCGGCGAGGTCATGGGATTGGATGCAGACCGCGGCATTGCCTACGCCAAATCACAAATGGCTGCCGGCTCGCCGCTGCCGCTTGGCGGCAAGGTGTTTATCAGCGTCAGCGACGCGCATAAAAATAAAATTGCCGAGGTCGCCCGGCAGTTTGTTGAACTGGGCTTTGAATTGATCGCCACCGGCGGCACGGCGGATGTCCTGGAAAAATCCGGACTGAAGGTGGAGCGAATCTTTAAAATCTCCCAGGGCCGGCCCAACGCAATTGACCTGCTCAAGAACAAAGAGGTGCAGCTGGTTATCAACACGCCCAGCGGAGCCACGCCGCGCGCGGACGAAATCAAAATCCGCACCACGGCCGTTTATACCGGCACCCCGATCATGACCACGATTTCCAGCGCACAAGCCGCCGTTAGCGGCATCGCCGCGCTAAAAGCATCCGGCTACGCGGTGAAGACTGTGCAGGAGTATCACTGATTTATTAGCTGCCGCGTGTAACGGCGGCCCGGCGGATTGCGTCCAGACTGTGATGCGCCCCCCCATTCTGGCCTTAGCGTTTGTCTTATTTACAGGTTCCTTGGTTTTCGCTCGGGCAAGTTCCAGCTTGGCTTTTCTCGGTGCAGAAGGCTTCGGCCAATGCGCCTCCGGCGGCAAAAGCGGCGAAGTCATTCACGTCACTACGTTAGACGACGCCGGTCCCGGCTCCTTTCGAAGCGCAGTAAGCCAACCCCATCGCGTCGTCGTTTTTGATGTCGGTGGCATCGTCCGCCTGCAATCCAACGTCGCCGTGAGCAGCGATATTTCCCTGCTCGGTCAGACGGCGCCCGGCGATGGGGTTATGCTTTATGGGCGCTCGGTTTCCTTCAGCGGCCAGAAAAATATCATTGTGCGTTATTTGCGTTTCCGCCAGGGAATTGCCGGCGACCGGGGTAAATGCTCGGTCAATTTATCGGGCGGCAGCACCATGATCTTTGACCATTGTAGTATCCAATGGGGCCGGTGGGATTGTCTGGGCCTCACTCAGGGCAGCCGCGATATCACTTTTCAAAACTGCATCATTGGCGAAGGCGTTGACCCGCAGCGCTTTGGTTCTCTCTCCGATGCTGTGACCAACATCACCTACACGCACAATCTCTGGATCAACAACCAAAGCCGTAATCCCAAGGCCAAGGGTCGTATTCAATACATCAACAACGTCGTCTGCAACTGGGGTGTCTGCGGCTTGGTCGGCGGGCACTCGGCGGGCGATCATTTTCTTGATGCGGTCGGCAATTATTTCATCGCCGGACCGCAATCCGGCACGCATGCCGTCGGTGAATTCAAGGCCACCGATCATATATTTCAACAGGATAATTTTGCCGATCTGGATAAAAATGGAAAACTGGACGGCCATCTGCTCGCACCCGGAAATTTCGGCAGTGGCGAAGGAGCGCCGACCTTTGTCACTACTTCGACCGTCGGCCCGCTGACGAATGTGACAATTGAATCAGCGCAATCTGCGCTTTCCCATGTCATCGCCCACGCCGGTTGCTCATTGCATCGCGACAGCGTGGACGCGCGGCTGATTGACGAAGTGACATCATACGGCACACGCGGTGCCATTATCCACAGTGAGGTCGAAGTCGGCGGTCCCGGCGATTTGAAAGAAGTGCACGCGCCGGCCAGGCTTCAGGCGTTGGACTCGGAAAATTTTTAGGTGCCAGGCACCTTGAATATTTTCACCCTGCGGGCCGGGTTATAGCATTGATAGAAAAGAGGTAGCGATGGGCGGCGAGGATTTTTGGTTTTTGGCGGGGCTTTAGCGAAGGCGCAGGTTTGAAAACCCTGTAACTGAGCTGAAACAAAGCCCAAAACCCCAAAGACCGTTGTTTCTCGGAACCAAAGGTGCATCGCTATTTATTTGATGGAAATGCTCTAATAACAAAATGAGCCAGACGGGATCCTGCGAGTTGCCGATTATTCTAAAATCGGTTGGGAGCTTTTTCAGAAATCTGCCAGCGTAACGTGGTGTTGCTGGCAGAAGTTTTTCCACCGGCGGCGGTCACGGAAATAGCGCGCCAGACTGACCGGCCCCCAGGTGAGGCCCCCGGCGCGGGTGGACTTCCTGGCGAAGGCTTGCCGCAAGGCGGTAAAGCCCTGACCGGGATAATCCGTCCACGTTCGCCCGACCGCCCACAAGAAATGCGCATCGCTGCCGCCGTATTCTGCTAGTGGCTTGGCGCGCCGGCGGTTCAGCCAGTGGACGCGCCAGTTATTGATGCATTCGGTGACAGTGGAATTGCGCGTCTCAATGCCGTCAAACGGCAAATCCAGCAGCCGTTTGCCGACGCCGGCAAAATTTTGCAACCCCGGAACCCATGCCAGCGGGTGAGGCGCAAGCGCGAGTCCACCTTGTTCATGAACGGCGGCGACGGTTTCCTCGGCACTCATGTTTTTGGCGATGAGTTTCGTGACCCCGATGCCCAGGATGTGTCCGTCCCGCGAAGAAACTTCGATGCCGGGAACGAGTTCCAATCCATGGAGATGGTCGTTTTCCCGGCGGAGTTGAAACTCCCGGGCGCGTTCCCAGCCCGCCAGGGTGTTATGGTCGGTGATGGCCAGCAAATCCAGACGAGTACAGGCGGCCACATAATTCAACAGCATCGCCGGGTTCATCATTCCATCGCTGGCGGTGGTGTGGAGGTGAAGATCGGCCCGGCCCATAAAAATTGTTTACTACCGCAACAAACACCCTGCCGCCAGAAACGTCAATGGCAAACTGCTGTTTCTTTGCGATCAGCGGCACCGGACAAATCCTGATCCACCGCTTTCGTCCACTGCGGAGGTGAATCACTGCCAGCCGCCGGGCCGGCCGAAGAAATCGCCGCCACGAAGCGCGACCAGCGTTGCCAGGCCGGCCAGGTTGGCGGTGTTGGTCACATTCTTGACCACAAAGTTTTCAATGCCGAGTTTCTGCCCGCGATTGTTTCGCTGGTCTTTCAGATCAATAAATTTCATCGTGCCGACCGAGATGTTGAGTACGTCAATCTGTTGAAAGTTCAGTCCGGTGCGGTGTTGGAATTCCGCTGTGGCAGCGCGGTTAGCCGCCGGCTTCGCTGGCAGCGCGGCCCCGAGCGCAAAGAGATTAGTGCGGCCTTGTTCGTTGCGGACAATGTCAACCTCGCCGAGGTTGAACCGCAGAAGTGTGACGTGGATTTTTCCCTTAGCCAGCGCCGTGCGATCGTATTCGGCGTGGATTTCCGGGATATTCAGGAAAAGTGTGCCGCCAAAATCCGGCGGATTGTGTATCCGTAGGTTTTCCAGGTGCACCACCGGCTCCACGAGCCCGAGGTGAAAGGAGCCAATCTCTGCATCCATGCCGGTTTGCGTCCGGATATTATGCTGGGCTACCACGCGAAGGATCGTATCCAGCGATAAAACTAAAACCACCACGAGCAGAATCGCCAGCAGGCCCAACCGGAATAGCCATTTGAAAATGAACTTCATGCCGGCTTAACATCCTCCGGGCGAACCTCCAGACACTCATCCTGATCTTCCCAAATGATGGCGGGGAAATGGTCAAGGAGTCTGGGTGCCAGAACACTACCGAGTTGGATCAGCAAGCCTTCCGCCTGCTGGGCCGCTTTTTCGTAGGCGGAATCATAATTGGCCACCTGTCGGCGCTGGCGGTCGTCCCAATGAGCGACCTCATGAATGGGCTGATATTGTTTGGACCAGATCTCGAAATCGCCTCGTAAATCTTCCGGCACATCCATGAATGCCACGAGAATTTCATTGCAATGCTGGCAAATCAAGCCCTCTGGATAAACATCGCGCGTAACCAGCGGTAAAAAGGGTGCGCGGCAACAGGCTGACTCCGGATACGCAGCGGGCGGGGTGGCCAGGTGTTTAAACCATATCTGCCGGTCCTGAGCGATTTTTGCAGCCAGCCGGTAAGCCCCGACTAGCGGATGCGACAGACGCCAGGCGCGTCCTTCAAACTGGCCAAGCGTTTGCGCGAGCCAACGCGCTAGAGTAAGGTCGTCCCAGTCTTGGAACACTCGGGCATACTCCAGCCAAAGCGAATCTAGTGCCGAAGTGGATTCCGGTTCAAATGCCATAGTGTTAGGATGCTGGGCGGCAGCTGTTTTGTCGAGCGATGTTGAATCTGGACGTTGTGATTTTGGTTCATAAACCAACCCGATTTGCCGCCATCTTTGCCAGGCGTAAAAAATCAATTCAGCCGGAATTATTGAGCCGCTACGAAATCGAATTTGACGAGCGATATATGTGGGATTGAGGCAGCCCTTTCAGGGTTGGCGAATTTGTTTTTCGTGCACCTGGGGTAGCTCGTTCCTCACAACCCCGGGCTGAAAGATTTTCATCCCGTTGGGCTGACGGAATGGCACCAGCGATCCGTGCGGCCAGATGATTTACGAGTTTCTGCGGTTTATTAATCTACCGGCAGGCCTAATTGGCGAAAGCGTTGCAGTTTATAGGTAAGCGCCCGGCGGCTGATGCCCAGGGCTTTCGCGGTCTCGGTCCGGTTAAATTTATGCTGCGCCAGGGCGGCGAGGATGGCCTGTTGCTCAATCTCGTTTAGCTGGGTTACATCCAGGCCCGCCACCGGCACGGCGGACTTCACCGCCTCGCGCAGTTTGGCCGGCAGGTGTTCCGGCAAAATTAATTCGCTTTGCGACAGTAATACCGCGCGTTCGATCGCGTTGCGCAGTTCGCGCACGTTGCCGGGCCAGCCATAATTTTGGAGGCAGATCACCGCGCCCGTCGCCAGGCGGGCGCGATTTTGGGCCAGTTGGCCGATGAAAAAATTTGCCAGGGGCAGGATATCCTCGCGCCGTTCCCGCAAGGGCGGCAGGTGGAGTTCCACCACGTTCAAGCGATAAAATAAATCTTCCCGGAACCGCCCGGCTTTTACTTCTTCTTCCAGATTCCGATTGCTTGCCGCCAGAATCCGTGCGTCGGAGTGGATCTCGCGGTTCGAACCGATCCGCTGGAAACCTCCATCCTGCATCACGCGCAAGAGTTTAGCCTGCAGGGGCGGGGCCATTTCCGCAATTTCATCCAGAAAAATGGTGCCTCCGCTGGCCTCTTCAAACCGGCCGATGCGCATGGCCGTTGCCCCGGTGAAAGCCCCGCGCTCATGGCCGAACAGCTCGCTTTCCAGCAAGGTTTCGGGAATGGCCGCACAGTTGACTTTGATCAGGGGGCCGTTTGCTCGCGCGCTCCACGCATGCATGACATCCGCCACGACTTCCTTGCCGGTGCCGCTTTCGCCGGTGATCAGCACCCGGGTTTCCGAGGGAGCCACCAGGGCCACGTCCTGAAACAGCGCCGCCGTCAGCGGACTCTGCGCGATCACCTGGGCGGGTAGTTTTTTTCCGGTGCTGAAATGAACCTGTTCCGTCTGGGACAGGCCGGTAGCCTGCCGGACCGTTGACAGGAGCTCGTCCAGGTCAATCGGTTTGGCGAGGTAATTCAGGGCGCCGTCGCGCATCGCCACCACCGCGTCGCGGATATCCGCGTAGGCGGTGACCAGCAGCACGGGCAGGGCGGGGAATTGCGACCGGACGCGCCGGAGCGTTTCCAATCCGGAGAGGCCCGGCATCCGCACATCCGAAATCATCATGGTGAAATTACCGGCCGGCAGCAATCCCAGCGCCTGGTCGCCAGAGACGGCGAGGACGGTCTCGAAATTCTGGCTGCGCAGAAATGAATCCAGCAGACTCCGCTGCCCGGCATCGTCATCCACAATCAGGATGCGCGGCGGGTTCGGGGTCGATGTGCGCGGTTCATTAGCCATGCGTTAAACCTAGTCCAAAGCGGTGCGGCCACAAAGGACTTTTGCGGCTGCGGCTGCACAATTGACAGCCGCAATAAATTTTGTTGAACTTTGTCCCCATGATTTCCACTCGTTTTTTGAGGCGCATGCTTTTGGTCTTTGCGGGTCTGGGTTTAAGCAGTTTTTCAGCGGCAGCAGCAGATTTACCAACGCCACCCCCGGTGCCGTCCGTGGCCGCCATTAATTCGGGCGACAATGCCTGGCTACTCGCCAGTTCCGCGCTGGTGTTGATGATGACCGCTCCGGGGCTGATTCTCTTCTACGGCGGGCTGGTGCGGACCAAGAATGTGCTCTCCACCATGATGCACAGCCTGATTCTCATGGCGCTGATTTCTGCGCTGTGGATGGTGTTTGGCTACAGCATGGCGTTTGGCGAGGGGAATGCGTTTTGTGGCAATCCTTTAACGCATCTTTTCCTGAACGGCGTGGGCTTGGCTCCCGATCCGGATTATGCCGGCACCATCCCGGTCCAAACCTTCATGTTGTTCCAGATGATGTTCGCCATCATTACGCCGGCGCTCATCAGCGGAGCGGTGGCCGAGCGGATCAAGTTTAGCTCGTATGTGCTGTTCATGGTCTTGTGGATCACGCTGATTTATTTCCCCCTGTGCCACATGGTCTGGGGTAAAGGGGGCTATTTCAATTGGGCTCTCGGCGGCAAAATTCCCGTGCTGGATTTTGCGGGCGGCACCGTCGTCCATATCAGTTCCGGCGTTTCCGCCCTCGTGTTTGCTTTGATGATCGGCAAGCGCGATGGCTTTCCGCATGACCCCATGGTGCCCCACAATGTCGTGCTCTCGCTCATTGGCACGGGGCTTCTCTGGGTGGGGTGGTTTGGCTTTAATGCCGGCAGCGCGCTGAACGCCGGCTCGCTGGCAACCAGCGCGTTTGCGGCGACGCATTTTTCAGCGGCCGCGGCCGCTTTGAGCTGGGCGGCGATGGAATGGAAACTGCGCGGCCGGCCCAGCGTGCTGGGCGCGGCTTCCGGCATGGTTGCCGGATTGGCCACCATCACCCCGGCGTCGGGTTTCGTCACTATTCCCGCCGCGTTTTGTATTGGCATCATGGCCGGGATCATCTGCTATCTGGCCGTGACAAAAATTAAATCCACCTTTGGCTATGACGATTCGCTGGATGTCTTCGGCGTCCACTGTGTGGGCAGTATCACCGGGATGTTGATGCTGGGCTTTCTCGCCAGCGCTGCAGTGAACCCGGCCATCGCCACCACCTTCCAGGCCAACGGCGCCGTGGTTTCCCTGGCGGGTGGTTTCCCGCAATTTCTCAACCAGCTTATCGGGGTGGTGTTTACGGCCGCCTTGGGTGCCATCGGCACGTTTGTGATCGTGAAAGTTGTGGATAAGGTCATGGGCTTGCGGGTGGATCCGGAGGACGAAAGTGTGGGCCTTGACTTGTCGCAACACGGGGAACGTGCCTATAATGAATAAAATCTATGAAAAAAATTGAAGCCATCATCAAGCCGTTCAAACTCACCGAAGTCAAAGACGCGCTCAACGACCTCGGTATTCAAGGCATGACGGTCAGCGAAGTAAAGGGTTTTGGCCGCCAGAAAGGCCACACGGAAATCTACCGGGGCAGCGAATATACCGTGGATTTCCTGCCCAAGATCAAGATCGAAACCGTCGTGGCCGATAGCCTGAAGGATGCTGCTGTGCAAGCCATCGTCAAAGCCGCCAAGACCGGCAAGATCGGGGATGGCAAAGTCTTTATCTCTACCATTGAGGAGTCCATCCGTATTCGCACCGACGAACGCGGGGATAGCGCCATCTGATGCTCTCTGGAACCCTTCCTTTTAAGGATGGGCCGGCATCAACACGGATAAAAAAGCCGGGGAAAAATCGTCCCCGCCGAATTTAGCCCCTGCCGGGAAATTGCCCGGCGACTACTATTTCTTCTTGTCCCAGTTTTGTTCTTTGATGAGCTGATCCAGATCGGCCTTGGCCGTAAAAGTGCCATCAATCACCTGGGCGCGCATCAGATATTTGAGAACATCGCGGAGATGTCGGGCTTCCTCTTTCTTAGCGAGGAACTGCTCGCCTGCCAGCCCCTTAAGGCTGGTGATGTATTGACTTGCGGTCTGTTCCACTTGCGCGAGGGTCGCCTTATCTTTGTCGTAATAGAGCGATTCAGCGAGGCGGTAAAACCCGGCCATCGGTGCAGCGGGATTGGCCAGCCTGGCGGCGTCTGACCGGATGGCGGCGGCAATTTCCTGGCGCTTGGCCGCCGCCGCAGCCGGGGTCATCGGCCCGTTGTAACCGCCTGCGGGAGCTTGCGAAGGCAAGGGACGATACCAGATGTTGCGGAAGCGAACCGGGTTGCCGTGGTCCTGCAATTTGAGCGGACCGGTCTCTGGCAGCGGACCGGGCTTGGATCGCGCCATGTGGCCGGTGCCGCCTTCCAGCTGCGTGCGGTCTTGCACCAGCACGCCATTGCAATAAACCGTAACCCAACCCGGCTGGATGCATTTGCCGTCCTGGTAAACCGGCCGGTGAAAGGTGATGTCCTCTGATTGAAATTCGCCGGGCGGGCGCAGGGCATTGGCCAGCGGCGGGTGGACCCCATAAACCGCACAGGCAAAGCCGTCGGCGTAGGTGGGATTGTTGTAGTTGTCCAGCACCTGAATCTCCACCATCCCCATCAGAAAGACGCCGCTATTGCCCCGGCCTTGACTGTCGCCCTTCACATGAACGGGTGCGGCCCACTCCACGTGAAGCTGGCAATCGCCGAAGGCTTCCTTGGTGCGGATGTAGCCGGAGCCGGGCGTGCATTCCATGGCACCATCGCTGACCACCCATTTGGTTGCTTCGTGTCCGCTCTTGTCGGCTTCCCATTTACGGTTAAGCGATTCAGCCGTGCCATCAAAGAGCACTACGGCATCGGCGGGGGCCTGTGCTTTAGCGGCATCATAGGGCCGGGGTTCGACGCGCGGCGGCTGGGGGCGGTTCCAGTCGTGAACCGCCCAAGGATGCGTATTATCCGGCGGGTCACCGTAGAAAGGAGAGCCGGTGGAAGCATAGCTTGCGGAAACAAGCGGAAGCAGGCAGCCAAGTGCAGCCAAACTATAATGGATTTTCATGAGCGCAGGATGGCAGGAGTGGCAAGCTGGCGTCAACGCCGGAAAGAACCACTTAGCTTTGTCTGCTCGCTCGGTATCGTCTGTCCTGATTTTGACTTGCCGGGAAGCCGCCGCTAAATTATTTGAAACCCCAATGAATTGCCCGTTTTGGCCTGCCAAAAATGCGGTTTTCTGAAGCCGCTGGATTGTAACATTTTACAGTTTGCGGCGCTTGCAAAACCGTAGTAGCCGACGTGAGGAGCATCCGAGCCTCAAAAAGCAGCGGTCTGAGGTCAATGAACTCGCTCCGCAGTTCTGTGAGGGCGCGTGGTTGTCTGCCAAGACCTCCGTGCGCGCCGTCATGACAAACCAAACTGCATCCATTTGCCGGTGACGGTTAGAAAAAATGGCCGTCTGCCAAGACCCGCCAGCCAGCCCACCATCGCCCGCCGCCACAGCTCCGCCTTTCCCCATTGCGCTTCTCCCATTTCGCTGCCCCCTGCCACCATCCTGCCCCTCAAAGCGCCCTCAAAGAGCAGGCGCATTCCCAGGCCCTCCACGCCATCCCACCGTCCCCGCGAACGCGCCAGCGTCTTGGAATGCGGTAGCCCTCCACCGCTTTTCCCTGCCGCACCAATCAACCGCCCATTCGTTTCCCCCGAAGCGCAGAGCATGGCTCCCCGAGTTAGAGCATTGACAGAACAGAGGTAGCGATGGGCAGCGAGGTTTTTTGATTTTTGGCCAGGCTTAAGCGAAGGCGCATCACTATATATTTGATGGGAATGCTCTAGCCTCAGCAACGCCGCTAGCGTCATTGTGCTTTTCTTGGGATCGGTGCTCTTGATCTTGACCAGTTCCGGCTTGAGATTATGACTGGCAATTTCCCTGTCCGTAGTTTTGAGCGACGTCCATTTTGTCTTGCCAGCCACCTTGATAAGCCCGTAGTATTTCATCGTCACTGAATACCGATAAAGGTGGTCAGCGACAGCGAACATTTTCCTGATTTTTGCTGGGACGCTTTCACGCCCGCATTACCCGGGTTAGGCGGAAAAAGTTTTCCAACCAAAAAATTCGCAAAAATGCCTGATATTACAGTGGAATGGGGTCTTAGCTCAGTTGGTAGAGCGTCTCGTTCGCAATGAGAAGGTCAGGGGTTCGAATCCCCTAGGCTCCACCATTTCACTGCGGTAGGTCAGGTTTTTTCTTTCATTTGGTGTTTTCATCGCTTTCATGACTTTCCCCGGCCGTAGAGTTTTCCTGAGCGCCTTGTTCTTTTATCTTAAATTCCGCAGTTGCAACCGCGTAATAAGCGAAATGCGCCAAAGTGGCGCCGCTTTGGGAACGGGAACTGTTCACTCACTGCGGGAAGCATTTTGGGTACGGCGGACACCCGCCGCAGCTTAGTGACAAAAACACCGTCGCCCCTCCCGCTCCCTCCGCGAATCCTCATCTGCCCGGTCCTCCGTGCCTGCCGCCTCCGGCTGGATAAATGCCCTGGCAATCGAACCATCCAGGAACGTGATCAGTGCAAGTCCTAGCCCGGGCGGGAGAGGATTTAGGTGAGGGCCAGCGTTAGAACAAAAATTGGTTTTACGGCGCGTGGCCGTCTGCCAAGACCTCCGTGCGCGCCGTTTCCTGGCACGTACCCAGCCTTGTCGCCGTTGGCCAATTGTCAGGAAATAAGTGAGGGCCAGCGTCAAAACTAATATTTCTATCGCCGCAATCATTATTCCCAAAAGTAACGCGCACCTGCTGCAAAGAACCGTCTCCCCACCAGGGCCGTCCTGGACTGCGGTGGCAGAGCGCTAGCGCCGACACCGCTTTCTCCCACCCGCAGCGAAATAGTTATAAAAACATCATCGCCCATCCGAATGCGCCTTCGCCGCTCCCATTCCCTCCACCCCTTGCCCGCACCTCAAATTTTGTGAAACTCGCCCGTTCGTTTCCTTTTGTCTGAAGCTTCGCTTTTCAGCGCCGTAGGCGCGCCATCGTTATAGCCACCACCGCACCAGGAAATCCAAGTACCGTAGGCGCGGCATATTTCGCTTTTGTGGGCTGCAAAAACCAAGGCAATAAAAAGCTCGCTGCCGGAAACACCAATTTTAAAGGCATAAGCGCAACGCCACACCCAATTATCGCTGTTTATACTTAAAACACTAAGAATAATATAGTTTGATTATTGTGACGGCTGGCACTACAAGTAGATGTCGTGGAAAATATTCTCAGCCGGTCGATCATGCTGTTTTGGTTTGCGAACGCGATTTTTCAAATCCACGCACAGGGCTATATCGTCCCGAATGGCGTCTATTACAGTGGATATGCACAAGATCAAGGCTATGGAATTGCTGTGGCCGATAATCCAACTGGCGTTCACACAACTTTCGATCCTTATACACATTTCTGGCTTATTCCTGCTGACAAAGCACAACCCACTTCCTACACAAACATATTTGAGCTTCAAGAATTAACCGACATTGGGGTGCGGGTATTTTTGGTGGCCTCCAACGACCCTGTAAGCTTGCCTCCCATTTTATCCCAACAGTGGCCAGAATTAGCCATATCATCTACGTATATTTTCCAAGATGGCGTTCCGTTTTATGTGGGACTCTACACTGGGTATCAATTTGCTCCGCCTTATCCGCCCGACCCGCCATTTCAATATCTTGGCCCAGTTTTTGGCTGGGCACAGTTACAAAATGTTGGTGGCACAATTCAGATGCTTGGAGGCGCGCTGGAATATGGGGGAGTCGGAATTTATGCGGGTACGGAAAACATCATC
>CAISVF010000096.1 GCA_903888765.1 uncultured Verrucomicrobia subdivision 3 bacterium
CTTTTCCGAAACTCGCAATCCTGATCCCCAATAGAAGTTATTGCTGGCAGGCTGCCAGCGAATGATTACCCCCGCCAAAACCCTGCTGAAAAACCCCCGACATTTATGCAGAATCTCTCCTGTCCCCTTTTGAACTCGCAGCCGTCCCCTTTTGTTCCCGCCCCGACACAACAAGCTCTCCCTTCGGAATATTTCTTTTGCGCAAGTTTAACTCAAATTTCATAGCTCAATTTTCTATAACTGCGCCGGTTCTTCCAGGATGTTGAGCAATGCCCTTGCGCAATAAACCCGGTCACGTTTTTCCGTCCCGGCTTGCTGCACAATGCCGAGACATTCTAATCGTTCAATGGCGCGTTGCGCTGTTGTGAAAGCAACGCCGAGTTTTTCCACGCAACCTTTGGCCGCGATAAACGGATTTATTGCCAGCAATTCGACAACTCTCAGGGGAGTTTTGGTCGATTCGCCCGCCACACTTTTTTGCCATTCCGCCAACTTCGTATTAATGCGACCGGCCCGGCCTAGAGCATCTTCGGACATTCTCGCCACGCCCAAGAAAAAATACTCTAGCCATTCCTGCCATGTACCGCGTTCGCTGACGCCGCGCAATCCGTCGTAGTAGTCACGACGGGACGCTTCGAAAAATGCGGACAGGTAAAGCAATGGCGTTGGCAAAATCTTCCGCTCAATCAGAAATATGGTGATGAGCAAGCGGCCAACCCGTCCATTTCCGTCCAAGAACGGGTGGATGGCTTCAAATTGGTAGTGCGCCAAGGCGATGGTGGCCAGCGGTGGCAAATCTGACTCATGCAAAAACTTTTCCCATGCGGCAAGGCACGGCTCCACCGCATCGGGCGGCGGTGGAATAAACGAAGCCATTTCGACTGTTGAACCTGGTTTGCCAATCCAATTTTGAATCTTTCGGAACTCGCCGCGCGTAGCATGATGGCCGCTTACATTGGTCATGAGGTTTTCATGTAATTCCTTAATAAGCCGGACACAAATCGGCAATTTGCCCAGCCGGGAAATGCCGTGTTCCAAGGCGACGACGTAGTTGCCGACCTCGCGGAGATCGTCCGGGCTGCGATCCACGGCGATGCCCGCTTCGGCGGCCAGCAGTTCACCAAGGGTTGCTTGGGTGCCTTCAATTTTGCTGGATAGCACAGCTTCACGCTGGGTAAATGGGCGCATAAGCACATGGGGGTTGGGCAACCGTCCACCTTCGCCCGCAAGTCTGCCAATCAGCCTATCCGCATCGGACAGCAGACGTATAAGCCGTGGCGTCCACTCGAGCGCGGGCGGCAACGGGTTGGGCACAAAGGCCGCATACTTGCCTTGTGGCATCTTCTTGCCCGGAATTTTGGTTGCTTTTGCCATCGTGGATAACGAAAATAGCACGATTCACTATTATCGTAAAAATCAAAAAACAAAAACAGTGTGATTTCTTATTAGCTGGGCATTTTCTTACTATTGCCGCCTGTTGCGGCGATTGAGATCGACCGATGCTCTGTCCATTCGTAGTTAAACCAGTTTTACTTTAAGCATCATTTCATCCGGATATTTCGATCGGTTGCGCATTCCAAAATGGCACCAAAAAACTCGCGCGATGAGCTCGCCTGTGGTAGGCTGCCAGTGTTGCTTTTTTGAAACAAACCGGCGGTGGCATGCAGCGCCTCCTTCTGTTGGCAGAAGGTTATTACCTGCGAAGGCAGCCTCCGGTTTGGCCTTGTTCTTTGAAACCTTGCACTGGGTATAACTGCCCAGTTGAGACGTACCATCAGGGGGGAGGGCATTGACAGAAAAGATGTAGGGATGGGCAGCGAGGATTTTTGGATTTTGGCGAGGCTTTAGGGAGACGACTGTGAAAACAACCTGAAAAAGGTCTTCACAGCCGCGCCTACAAAATGGCGCACAAAAAATGTGTGCGCAAAAAACCGCCAAAACATGCCAAAAACCGCCAAAAACCGCCACGGAGGCCTAAGATTTTAAATAAAAACACTAAAAATAAAGTATTTTAAGTGGCCGTTCAGTTTTGCCACGGACTGCCAACGGGTTACTGCCAACTGCCAGCTCTCCGCGCTCCCTTCCCCCCAAAATGTGGGATATTCAATCACTACCGGGTGTAGTATTTAAACCAATATCCGTCATTGATAATCCTACTCACCAAGGCCTTTAACTTTGTGCTAAAATCAAATTTGCATTTTGCCCGTCATTTACTGCGTTCGTGCCTGGCGGTGTCTTTCCTGCTGGCGCTGGCGGGATTGTCTCCCTCGACTTTGCAAGCGGCGGGCACTTGGTCTGCGCTGGCCAACCCTGCGCCGGGAGGCGTTGCCCTGATGTTGCTGTTGTCGGATGGCACGGTGATGTGTCAGAACAGCGGTAACA
Source organism: uncultured Verrucomicrobia subdivision 3 bacterium (assembly GCA_903888765.1). Lineage (GTDB taxonomy): Bacteria > Verrucomicrobiota > Verrucomicrobiia > Limisphaerales > UBA11358 > UBA11358. The sequence continues at coordinate 2,383 of CAISVF010000096.1, forward strand.
CCGGTTGGTATCGCCTCACTCCGGATATTCATGGCAGTTACGGCAACGGGACCTGGTCCACCTTGGCCCCGATGAATGATTCCCGGCGGTATTATGGTTCGCAGGTGTTGCGCGATGGCCGGGTGTATGTTGCCGGGGGCGAGTATGGCACGGGCGGCGGGCGGATGGAAATATACGATCCGGTGGCGAATATCTGGACCCGGGGGCCGGATGCCCCCAACTCGCCGATTGATAGCTGCACCGAGACCCTTCCCAATGGCAACATCCTGCAAGGCAACGCCGGCACCGACACGCGCATTTACGATGTCAACTTGAACACCTTTTCCGCCTCTATCACGGCGTTGGGCGGACAGGATGAGCCGTCTTGGGTCAAATTGCAGGATGGGAGCATCATCACGCTCACCGGTACGACTTCGGAGCGCTTCATCCCTGCCTTAAACAAGTGGGTGGCGGATTCCGATGTGCCGACGACCCTGTTTGGCTGGGGCTACGAAATCGGGGCCGGAGTGCTGCTGCCCAATGGAAAAATATTTTATATCGGCGGCACCAATCATACCGCCATCTATACGCCGTGGACCACGAATGCCGCCGGCATTTATACCCCGGCCGGCACGACCAATGCCGGGGTCTGGACCGCCGGACCGGATATTCCCAATAACCTTGGCGCAGTGGATGCGCCGGCGGCGATGCTGGTAAACGGCAATGTGCTTTGTGCCCTCGGCACGGACCTGAATTTTGGTAGCACCACGTATTTCTACGAATACAATTATATCTCCAACACCTTTACCCAGGTCAGCAGCCTGACCGGTGGCTTGACGGATAATGTCGCGCCCTATGGCACCACCATGCTGGATTTGCCGGATGGGTCCGTGCTTTATTCCGGACACGGCTCCCAGCTTTACCTCTACAAACCCGGCGGATCGCCGCTGACCAACGGCATGCCGGTCATCCTCAGTGCCACCACCAATCTGGACGGCTCATTTCATGTCACCGGCACGCAGTTTACCGGGATTTCTGAAGGTGCGTATTATGGAGACGATTCCCAGATGAATTCGGATTATCCCGTGGCGCGCATCACCAATGCGGCTGGCAATGTGCTTTATTGCCGCACCTATAACTGGAGCACCTGCAACTTGATGACGGGCACCAATGTGGTGACCACGGAGATGACCTTGCCGGCGGGCATGCTGGCCGGCACTTATCCGCTCTTTATCACCGCCAACGGGATCAGTTCCGCCCCGTATTCGCTCACGATTTCCGGCACGCCTCTGCCCGCCGTGCGGTCGCTGGCCTTTAGCGTCATTACCTCCAATCAAATGGCGTTTCGCTGGAACGCCATCGGTCTCACGGAAACCGGCTATGTGGTGCAGCGCTCCACGAATGGCAGCACCTTCGCCACTGTGGCTACGCTGACGGGTTCCACCACGAATTACACGGATAATGCCGTTGCCCCGCTCAGCCAGTATTACTATCGCGTGCTGGGCACCAATGCGGTGGGCCTCGGCAATGCGCCTCAGCCCATCTTTGCGGCTTCGTCAGCGGTGGTGCCGGTGCCCGCCCCGTGGCAGGCGCAGGATATCGGCGCGGTGCTCGGTGCCGGGGCCTCCGGCACGAACCCCGCCGGTTTCACTGTCATTGGCTCGGGGGCGGGGCTTGGCGGGCAGAGTGATCAGTTCCAATTCGTGGCCCAGCCCGTGGCCGGAGACATGGTGTTCACCGCCCGCGTTCTTACTAATCAAAATACTGCTGCTGGTGCCCTGGCCGGGGTCATGATTCGCAATAGCCTCGATGTGGCGGCGGCGGACGTCCTCCTGGGTTATGCGGGCGGTAACCTCGGTGTATCGTTTCAATCGCGTGCCAGCGCCGGTGCCACGGCGGTGACCCTCAATGGTGCGACGGGCCTGGCCGCACCTTATTGGGTGCGTCTCGTCCGGACCGGCAATAGCTTTACCGGCTATACCTCCCCGGACGGGACAGTCTGGACGCTGCAGGGCTCGGTTTCCATTCCCATGGAACCCGTGGTTTATGCCGGTCTGGTTGTCAGCAGCGGTGCGTATAATTTGCTGAATTCCTCCGCGTTCGACAGTGTTTCTCTCACCGGTTCCGCTTCTCCCAACCCGATTCCGCTGGCGGATTGGAAACTGGATGAAACCACCGGCACCAAGGCGCTGGATTCGCGGGGTAATTTCAGCGGCACCTACAATAACGTGGTGCTGGGCTTGAGCGGAGCCTCGCCGGTTACCGGCACGGCCGTCGGTTTCAATGGCGCGAGTGCGAATATCCAGGTTCCGGCGCTGAACTTGAACTCCAACGTTCTGACCGTCACCGCCTGGGTCAACCGCAACGGCAATCAAAACGCCTGGTCGGGAATTTTCTTCGAGCGCGGGTCGAGTGCCGATGGCTTGCATTTTGGCACCGCCAACGAGCTTCGCTACACCTGGAATAATTCCGCCAGCACGTATAATGCGAGCTCCGGCCTGGTGCCGCCGTCGGGTGTTTGGACTTTTGTGGCGCTGGTCATTGAGCCGTCCCGGGCGCGGATTTACATGCTGACGAACGGCGTGCTGGCTGCGTGGACCAACAACGTTGCCAATCCGGTTCAACCGTTTGAAGCGCCGGCGTTTCTCGGCCAGGATTCCACCAGCAGCGCGCGCTGCCTCAATGGCCAGTTGGATGAGGTGCAGTTGTTTAATCAAGCCCTGACGCCGGCGCAGCTCACCCAGTTGGCCTCCACCCCGCTGATTGCTTTTTCCTCGCCCTCGGCTGCGCAGGAATTTCTCCCGCCCGCCAGCGTCAATCTGGCTGCGGCGGCCTCCGGCACCAATGGACACTTAATCAATCTCGTGCAATTTTTTCAAAACGGGAATCTTGTTGGTCAGGCGGTGACGCCGCCCTACACCAACACGGTCACGAATCTGGCCATCGGCACGTATGCGTTTTCTGCGCGCATGTTTTATGATTCCGGCCTCGTCGTTAGCGCCGATCCGGTGAGTGTGGTGGTCGAGACGGCTCCCGTTGTGCCGCAAAATGTGGTGGCCACTGCCCTGGCCAGCAATGTGGTTTATGTGACCTGGCTGCCGGTTTCCGGGGCGGATGGTTATCTCGTGAAAAGCAACGGCGTCGTGGTGGCGACTACCTCGGCTGCGGCCAATTACTATGTGAATAGCAGTCTGGCGGCCGGCTCGACTTCTTGTTACACGGTGGCGGCCACCAATCAGGTGGGCAGCTCTGCCGCCAGCGCGTCGGTTTGCGCCACCACGCCGGTGGCTACCGCAGCGCTCGCGTGGGATGCCGGTGGTTCGCCCTCCGGCCCGCAGGATGGTAGCGATAACTGGGGCAGCGCTGCCGCCACCTGGTGGGGCGGTTCGGGTAATGTCGTTTGGTCGGATGCCGCCCTGGCCATTTTCGGCACCGGCACGGCGACCAATTGTCTGGTGACTCTGCTCAATGATGTGACTCCCGGCGGCCTCGTTTTTAATGCGAACAGCGGCGGTGCTTACAATCTCACCAATGGCGGTGGCGGCCTGAATCTCTCGGGCACCCTGGTGGCGGTCGCCAATGGCAATGCCACGATCAGCGCTCCGTTGCAAGGTTCGGGCCAGTTGATTAAAACCGGTCCCGGCACGCTGACCCTGACGGCGGCCAGCACCAATTATTCCGGGGCCGTATCGGTCAATGGCGGCACGCTGGAGGTGCAGAATAAATCCGGCGATGTGCCTTACACGGTGGCCCGGGGTGCCACGCTGCGGATTGGCTACAGCACCGGCGGCGGTTATAGCCCGGCACTGACGTTGTTTGGCAATGGCCTCACTGATCCCTCCGGTCTCTACATCCTGGGCGGGAAAAATTTTCAATGTAATGGCGGATTGCTCATCAGCAATGCGCCAACCACGATTCGTGCTTATGGCTCCGGGAATGCCACCATTCAGGGTTTTGACGTGAATGGGGCCTATTTTCTGAAGACTGTGGCCTCCGCCTCCGGTTCCGTGGTGGAATCGAACGTGAACTTTTCCACCGGCTCCTATGGCTATAAATTGCAGGTGGATGCCGGTTCCAGCAATGCCGTCGGGGATCTCACCATCAAAGGGGTGATTACGGGCAGCGCGGGCAATGAAACTCCGGGTGTGGGTTTTCAAAAATTCGGCACCGGCTCGCTGGTTCTGAGCGGAGCCAGCACTTTTGGTCAGGCCACCGCCATTCGGGGTGGTTCAATCATTCTTGCCGCCAATGATTGCCTGCCCACGGGCTCGGCCGTCTTTTTCAAAAGCAGCAGCAAGCTGCTGTTGAACGGATATCGCCAGACCGTTTCCGGTTTGGGCGTGCAAGACGGCACTGCGGCCAACGCCATTAGCGGCGGTTCCACCAATCTTTCCACGCTGACCGTGAATTGCCTGACGGATTACACGAACGCAGCGGTTTTGGGCGGCACCAATCTCTATGGCAATAATCTGGCCCTGGTCAAAGCCAGCGTGGGGCGTTTGGTATTGACGGCCAGTAATACCGCCACCGGTGGTACGCTGGTGAACGGCGGAACTTTGGAAGTGGATGCTTCACTCGCTTCCACGAATGTGACGGTTCAAACAGGTGCCACCCTTTCTGGCACGGGCCCCCTTAAGGGGGCATTGATCGTGCAGGCCGGTGGGGTGCTGGCACCGGGCATCGGTGGCATCGGGACGCTGAAAATCACCAACACCCTCACCCTGGCCGGCACAGCCTTGATGGAGATTAATAAGTCTGCGGCTACCAGTGACAAGGTTCAGGGCATCGGCTCCCTCACCTATGGCGGGACGCTGGTGGTTACCAATCTCGCTGGCACGCTGGCCGCCGGTGACAGTTATACCTTGTTTACCGCCACGAATTACAGCGGTTCCTTCTCCAGTATCCTCTTGCCGGCCTTGACGGGTAATTTGGCATGGGACACCAGCAAACTGGGGGTGAATGGCTCGCTCTCAGTGGGCCTGGCTCCTTCGGTGGCGTTGGTGCCTGCCACCACCAATGTGACCTATGGCCTCGGTGCTACGCTCACGGCGGCGGCCACCGGCACGGCACCGCTCGGTTATCAGTGGTTTTATCCCAACGCCAACCCGATTCCCGGTGCCACCAGTAATACGCTCACCCTGGTGGCTCCGTCTGTGATCGCCAGCGGCAATTATATCGTCGTGGTTACCAATGCCTATGGCCGCGCCACCAATGGTTGCGTGGTC
>CAISVF010000097.1 GCA_903888765.1 uncultured Verrucomicrobia subdivision 3 bacterium
GGCCGGCCCCGTTTGGACGGTTTAGGCAGCATCGGTTTGAGATATTCCCATTGGGCGTCGGTGAGGCTGGATCCGTATTGGGCGTTTTTCATCGCCTCAACGGAAGCTTCCGCTTAAAAATAGCCGCACTAAGCCAACACTATTGTCAACAACTTATTGCAATTTCATGCGCTTTTGGTCAGCCAATTCAATCAAATTCCCCAGAAAACCAGCCAGTTTTTGATTTTTAAAACAGACTCTAAGTTCCGGACAACCAGAAACAGGATGGTTGGTGTCTGGCCGCAAACGCAGACTAATGAAAACCGACCGGCTTCGGCAGTCTGACCGTCGGCATATCTGTGAGCACCTTCGGCGCGGAAGCTGGTTAGAAACCGCCGCCTAAAACAATTCAAGCTTGGCCGGAGCGGCCGATTTCACCAGCCTGCTCAAAGATGTCGATCCGATGAAGTTTTCCGGTTTTGGTGCGTTTGGAAATGACAAACATACCAGTCGGCACTATAGGGCATTGCACCCTGGCTCCCGAAGGAGGGGCGCAGAATGAAGGTGAGTAGCCCCGCGCTATTATGGACTGCCTTGGCGAACGGAGCACGAGACTGCTTTGGATCCATGAATCTTTGTCTAAGCCTTAGCGGAAGGGAGAAGCGCCAAGTCAGGTTCAGCGGTTCAAAGCGCGAACTTTTGTAGCGCAGGCAATAAGAGGGTCAAAACTGTCAGGACTTAGGCGGAGCCACTGTCCGGATGGACTAAAAGAAATATATTACCGCCACAACGCTAAAGTAAAAAATTGCGATTTTATGACTCTACGGGCTTAATAGGCCCGCTCATTCGTGAGTCGTAAGCAGGCAGTGGTATAACTGTTTACGTTTTGTGTGTAGTTCGTATCCGCGCACGGGCCTGAGTCGAAAGGCTCAGGCCCGCTTTATAATTGGCAAAGGGCCGTTAGGTCCGAGAGCCAGCTTATGCGTGCTGGCTGGCCCACATCACACTTTCCCAGCCTTTTGCCTCTGGCCGGTGGAGAGGAGAAAGGGTTGGCGCTGTTATGGCAACCCCGGCAGCGGGGTGCGCATTTTCCCAAGGAAAAAAATTGTGCGTGACCTCCGGAACGGTGGGGCGAGGTCAGTCCGATCAGTCTGCAGCAGGAGCCTTGCTGGCCGCGGGGAAGGTCAGGCTGCGCACCTGGTTTAATTGACGAAGGGTGAATAGGCATCCAGCCAATCGACTAACCAGGTGGCCAAGATAAACAAGGCGAGCAAGCTCAGGCAAAGCGTCAGAGTCCAGAAAAAAATCAGCACGCTCTTTTGCTGCTGATATTCGTCATAACCGTCAAAAACAGTTTTACCGATGCGATAGGCTGAGATGGGCTCCGGGCTTCGCGTCAGGGAGTACTATATAACTTACCGGAAATGACTCGCGACAGGTTAATTTAATGGCGGCACTATTTTAAGAGTGTGGTAAAAATGGTGAAATGCTTATTTGGCAAATTAAGGCATCCGATGCAGTTTTTTAATTGTATGAAAAACCATCTTTTTCTAACCGCTGGCGCAGTTCTGGCGCTGGCCACCACGCAACTGTGGGCCCAGGGAAAGGCTCCCGTAACCACCAGCGACCCCTTGAATTTCGAGGCGCGTCCGCCGTTTCACGCCCATCCGAACGCCGCCACGTCGCCCGTGGGCTATGTTCCCCTGCAGATTCGCCATGCCTATGGCCTGGATAGGTTAACCAATAGCGGTGCCGGCCAGGTGATCGCCTTGGTGGAAGCTTATGGCAGTCCGACGGTCCAGAATGACCTGAATGTATTCAGCGCGCAGTTCGGCCTCCCGGCGACCACCGTGCAAGTGGTGTATGGCGGCGCGCGGCCCAGCAAGAGCGACCCGGGCTGGGCCCTGGAAACCTCGCTGGATGTCCAATGGGCGCATGCGCTCGCACCGAAAGCGAAAATTATTGAAGCCGTCGCCAGCTCGGCGACACTCGGCAATCTGCTATCGGCGGTGGATGCCGCGGTCAAAGCCGGGGCCACGGTGGTTTCCATGAGCTGGGGCAGCGCCGAATTTTCCTCAGAGAGCAGCTATGAATCACATTTCACCAAATCCAAGGTCGTCTTTTTGGCCTCCTCCGGAGATAATGGATCCGGGGCAGAGTGGCCGGCTGCCTCGCCCAACGTGACCAGCGTAGGCGGCACCTCGCTCTACCTGGATGCGCAGGGCAACCTGACCTCGCCGGAAGTCGCCTGGTCCGGCAGCGGCGGCGGCTTCAGCGCGTGCTTTGCCCGCCCGCCCTATCAGAATGGGTGGCAAAGCGGCAGCCAGCGCGCCATTCCGGATGTGGCGCTGGTGGCGGATCCCTACACGGGTGTCGCGGCCTATGACACCACGGCGTATGCGGGAGCGACCGGTTGGTTTCAAGTGGGCGGCACCAGTGCGAGCGCCCCGATGTGGGGAGCCATCGTGGCGCTGGCCAATCAGCAGCGCAGCGCAACCGGCAAAGCCGTTCTCACCGGCGCGGATGTGCCGCTGTATTTGATGGCCGGGAGCACCAGTGCCACCGGCAGCGCGCTGTACGGCTATTTCTTTTTCGACGTGACCAGCGGGAGCAACGGCGGCTTCAGCACCACGCCGAAGTTCGACGAGGTGACGGGGCTGGGAACGCCGGTGACTGTGAATCTGGTGCCGGGATTGGCCGCCTATTGAAGCGCAGTTTCAGAAATCTCAAGTCTCCCGCCGCGCGGCTGGCAGCAGCCGCGCGGTTTTTGATTAACCGCTGGCGCCGCGGGCCTTATTCGTTCCGGCGGCACCTAAATCAGCCGGTGTTAAGGCAGCTCTCGATTGCCGTGGGATAGTATGGTGCCGCCAGGATGCAATAAAAAAGAGCCTGGCTAAAAACCTAAAGCCAGACTCTTTTCCCCAAACCCAACTAACCCGCTGAATGAAGCAACCAGCCTGAGACCGGATCGCCGGCAAATTGTTCAAAACAACTTTGTCCTTCGTTCCGGCGGCTTCAGCCGATGGCGTCTATGCTATCAGCTTGGCGGTAAAAGTTATTTTGAACGGATAGCCTTATTTGCCGGGATGAGTCACGGGGAGACAGTCGGCTGCGATGGCAGTACAGACGTCGGGCTGGGGTTGGCCGGTACCGCAAGCAAAATAGGATATTAAACGCTTACGGAGTTGAAAAAATTGTGGCGACGGAGGATTTCAACCCAAATTTAATACCAGATTGCCAGCGCCTACAAGTGCACGGGGAAAACCTGGGAAACCGGAAGGTTTTTTTGGCTTTCCCTCGTTTCCTGCCACTTGGTTACCAGTGTGTTGGCGACGACAAAGAGACAAACCCCCATGCTGAGTCCCAGGGTCAACAGCAGAATCCGGGCTTTTTGCCGGCGGATATAGGGATCCTGAGTGAAGACAAAGAGATTACCCACTTTTGAGGTGAGGGACGGACTGCGGTTTATCATAATGTTATTTAAGTTCGTGTATACGGTGGTAGTCAGGTTTTGCAAACGGGTTGGCGGTTTAACTGTTTTTAGCGGTACGAAATTTCCATTTGGCGACCTGGACCAACCCGATGACGCCGGCGAAGATGCCTAGGGCGGTGGTGACGGGTTCCGGCACCACAGTGATATTCAAATTCCAGCTGACCAGCGAGGCGGGGTCGGTTCCTTCCGCGCCACCTTTGGTGGCAAAGTACAAAGTCCAATCGCCGTTCGCGCTGCTGCCGTTAAACGCGCTCACGGGGCTGGCCGCATTATACGTGCCACTTAAAACAGCGTCGCTGGTTTCATTTTGAATGGAGCCATGATCCGTGGTGCCATCCTGCAGACGGATATTCATGCCGGCGCCCATGGCTCCGAAATCATTGACCCCATAGCTGTATCCCGGCTGGTCCATCAGGGTGACTTTAGTGCCGCCGGGCGCGACCAGATAGGAGTAGAGCACTCCGTTGTAGCCGCCACTGATATTCAGATCCACGCTGAGGCCAAGCACCTGATCGCCAGAGCCGGCGGCGGTGAAGTGGCCGGTGAACGACTCGCCGGACGGACTGCCGAAAGGAATCGGGCCGCCGCTAAAACTCTGGGAGACCATCAAATCCGCCCGCGACCACGCCGCCGTCAGAACAACGGACGCCGTGCATATTGATTTCATCAATTTCATAGGTGTAAAAATTTAAAATTATACTGTGTCAATGTGGATGCGCGTCGAATTACGGATGCCAATAGAGACGGTAGTCGGCGCTGCTGGGCGGCGTTCCACCCAGATCACCGAAGTCATCGGTATAATGGATGGCGCCATCGCTCCCGGGCTGCAGTCCCGTGGCAATGGTTTGCCACGCACTCAGGTCGATGGTGCGCTGCACATCATAGGAATAGCCCGGTATGCCATAGAATTTGAGCGCCACAGAGCTGCCGGAAGGGGTGATGGTCGCGGACTGGCTGGCGGCAAATGGGTTTACCACCACATTGATATGACCGATGGTGCTTTCCCCATAGCTGTCGGTAACGGTGTAGTTCACCGTATCATTGGTGCCATTGCCCACGGGGTTCGGATAAAGCAGGAAGGTGCTGTTGGTGACCAGATTCACGCTGTTGCTGGAGCTCAGGCTGAAGCCATTAAAGGTAATCGCATCGGCGTCCGCATCCGTGTAATTAGTCGTGAGCAGGGAGCGCGCGATGTACAAGCGCAGCCCAAGGGTGCGATGCACGAAGAGATCCGGCGCGGAGGGCGGATGATTCGTGACCGTCTGAGTGATGCTAGTGCCGCCCGTATCGTAGTTGGCATCCCCGCCGTAGCTGACGGCGACCACATTGGTGGTGGCCCGGATGAGCCCGGGCGCCGCCAGACTGGTGGCGGAACCGCTGCTCAACGTGGCAGTGGAGAGGGCCACCCCATTGGTCGTGAAATTCACATCCCCCGTGGCATCGGCGGGCACGGTGGTGGTGAAGGTAACGCCATCCTTGAAGCCGGAGTGGAGGGTGCCGGAGCTATCGGTGAGGGTGACGGTAGGCGTGGCCTTGTTTACGGTCAAGGTGCCGTTATTATAGGTGAGGTTATAGTTATCCAACCCGCTGCCCGTCGCCGCGCTCGGCACAATGGAGTAGGTGCTGGCGGCGGTAGCGGTGCTGGCGGCTCCGCTGCTGGTCAGGGTCACGCTGGTGACGCTATCGCCGGAGGCCAGGCCACTGGTGGTGAATTCCGTGCCGGCAAAGGTCCTGGTGGTGCCATAGGTTTTACTGGTGCTGTTGGCCGTGATCGCGAGGGGAGCCGGATTCACGGTCAAGGTGCCGTTAAGGTACGTAATATTATAATCCGACAGGCCGGTGCCGGTCGCCGCGCTGGGCACGATGGCATAAGTGCTAGCGGCGGTGGCGGAGCTCGCGGCGCCGCTGCTGGTCAGCGTTACGCCGGTCACAGAATCACCGGAGAGCAAGCCGGAGGTGCTGAATTCCGTGCCGGCAAAGGTCCTGGTGGTGCCGTAAGTCTTGCTGGTGTTATTGGCCGTGATCGTGAGCGTGGCCGGGTTCACCGTCAGGGTGCCGCCTTGGTAGGTGATATTATAGTTGTTGGTGTCCACCGTGCCCCCGGTGGCAGCGCTGACATTCAGCGGATAGTCGCCCACCTCGTCGCGGACGGCGGTGCCGGAGGGAGTGCCGCTGGCGGTAATGGTGACAGTCCCGATGGTCTCGCCATTCACAAAGCCGGCGGTGGTGAAGCCGGTTTGGCCTGCACCCACTGCCGTGTACGCCGTGCCGTAGGTTTTTTGCGCATCCGTGGCACCGATGCTCGCGGAGATGGCCTGAACGGTGAGGGCGGTGGAGGTGTCGTTCGTCAGGTTCAAATTGGCACTGCCCGCGTAGCGGTAAGTGATGGTGTGCGGCGTGAAATTATTGTGCGGGATTTTTGCGGCATAGAAGTCAACCGAAAAGGCGCCGCCGGAGGTGGTGGTGGTATTGGTGGTGGTGCTATCGACCGTCACCGTGACGGTTTCACCCGAGCTAGCGCCGCTCAGAGTGCCGCCCAAGGTGACGTGGGCGGTGCCATAATAAATGGTCTGGCTGCCGGTCAGACCGGTAAAAGTCACCGGTGCTCCGTACGTCACATTGATAATGCCGGTGGTGGTGGCGACGAAATACGTGTTGTTCTGATGCGTGGCGTTGGAGGCGGTGGAGCCCCAGGAACCGGCGGCCATCGCATTGCCGTTGAGATAGAGCACATAGGCCGTGCTGCTGCTGCCATTGGGCAGGCCCACTTGGGCGCCGCTGGCAATGGTCAGGTTGGTGGTGATGTCCGTGCTCTGGTCCAGCGTGACAATGTGGCCGGCATTGTTATCCACCAAGGCATAAACCATGGCGGGGAGGCCGGAGCCGACATCCTGATTGGCCGTACCGTCATAGACATAGGTTGCGGAGCTGGAGAAACTGCGGGTCGCCGTCTGAATATTGCCGGACGCCCCGGAACTGGTGATGCCCGCCGTCGAGCCGATGCCGAGTTTGCCGCCAGCGTTCAAGCTGAAGGCCCCGCCGCTGATCACCTGGTTGGCGCAATCCAGATAAGCTCCGCTGCCGACGGTGGCGGAAGTCGTGGCCGTGAAATTCACCCCAAGAACAATTCCTGCCGTGCCGGTGTTAGTGACGCTGAACGTATCGGCCGCGGTAAAGCCCGTGCCGAGATTGATGCTACCGGTCTGGTTAGGGCAGCCCCAAATGAAATTCTGGAAGCCCTGATTCAAACCACCCGGGGCGGAGGTGTTGCTCGTGTACCCGGCGATGAGGCAGGTGGCGCCCGCAGTCCAGGTTGCGGCCGGGATGGTGCCGGCGGTCGTGGTGAAGGCGTGCAGGTAGGTGCCATCCATTTCCAGGGTGCCGGTGGGAGTCACGGTGCCGGCATTCACGAGTAACCCGGTTTCATATACGGCCATCACCACGCTGCCGGAGCCATTATTGATTTGCAGCGTGCCATTATTCGTCATGGCTCCATACAATTCCAGGCCGGGCAGGGAATTCGCCACCACGGTCAAGGTCTGGCTCCCGTTCACGGTCAGGCCGCCGCCGGCTTCGACGTGGAGTTGGTCCACCGAGACGGAGGCCGTCACGGTTACGTTGTGGGTAGGCAAAATGGTGATCACCCCGTTGTTATAGTCCGGGGCGGCACTGGCGGTCACCCAACTTGTGCCGTTGAAGGTTTGCCAGATACTGGCATCGCTCCAATTGCCGCTGGCCTGGGTGCGATAGGCTCCCACCTGAGAATCAATGTCAATATAGGCCAGGCCGGTCTTGCCATTGCCGTCAGTGGCGGTGACTCGCACGTTGGTTTCCGCGGTGTTATCCTTGGAATTGATGGTGGCCACGCCGCTCACCAGGGTTTTGACGTTTTCCATGCCGGAGGTGCCAAAGGTGGCGTCGCCATTCCCATCCCAGGTCATATTGGCGGAGGAGCTGGTAAACGAGACCACCGTGCTGCTGTCCGTCGTGACAGTGTTGCCATACGCATCTTTGGCAGTGGCGTAGGTATAGAAGGGCACGCCGGCAAAAGAGGGGGCGGCGGAGAAACTCACCACGTAATGGTCGAGGGCGGCGGGGGTTATATTGGCCGTGGTGGTGGGCTGCACCAGCAGATAATTGGGGGCGGCGGAACCGCTGAGGGTCAGCCCGCTTACCGACACCGTTTTGCCCGTACCGGCGGCGGCATCCGCGAACAGCCCGCTGGCGCTGCCGGTGTTCAGGGTCACATTGCCGGTGTCGCCAGCCGCCACGCCGGACAAGGCGGCACTGCCCAGATTCAGGGTGGCGGTGCGGGTGCCATCGGCGGTTTTATTGTTGGCGGTGATGCCGGTAACGGTGATGGCTTTATTGGTGATGACGTAGGCATTCGGGGCCGGATTGGCAAAGACGAGGGTGTAATTGGAAACCACCGAGGCATCCACCGCGAGCGTGCCGGTCGTGAGGGCATAGGAGTTGGTATTCTTTACCGTCGTACTCGTGGAGCCGTTGAAATTCAAGGAGCCCGTGAGGGTTAAATGAATACTGCTGGCGGTTTCCCCGTTCTGGTACCCGGAAATGACGTAATTGCCGACGGTGGTGGAATAGGTGCCATTGTTCAGCGTGGTGCCATCGTAAGTCTGGAGCGTGGCGTTGGGGTTAAACGTCAGGTTGGCTTTGTCGATAATCAAATTACCAGGCACATAGGTAATGAGGTAGTTCGCCGGATTAAAGGTTCCGCCCGTGGCAGAGCCGGGCAATAATTTGTAATTGCCGGCCGGATCGGTGGCCAGGGTACCATTAAATGGCGTATTGGTGGCAGTGATCGTGACCGAGCCGATGGTTTCACTGTTGTGCAATCCGGCAGCAATAAATTCTGTGCGCCCGCTGCCCACCGCTGAATATGTCGTGCCATAGGGAGACGTGCCATCATTGGCGGTCACCGTCACCGCGCCCTGGTTGACAATCACATGCGTGCTGGTGTCACTGGCGGCAGCATTCAGGTTGGTCGTATTGCCAGCGTACGCATAGGTGATCGTCCAGCCGGGCGAGGCGAGGGCGGGGAGTTTGGTGGTGCCAAACGTCGTGGAAAACGCACCCGCGTTGCCGATGGTGGCATTTACGGTGGTATTGCTGATGGTGATCGCGACCGTTTCACCGCTGGCCGGGTACAGCCCGCCCGCCGCGCTCACGGTGCCGCTCAGGGTCACGCTGGTATCGCCATAGCCAATGGTCTGAGTCCCGCTCAGGCCACTGAAGGCGGGGGTGACTTTATTGACCAGAAAGCCGGCGGATATGCCAGTCAGGCTGCCAGAAGTGGCGGTCAAGGTTTTGCCGGAACCCGCAGTCAGAGGCTGAATAGCGCTGAACGACGCGGTGCCGGAAGCCGCCGCCACGGTGAGCGTGCTGCCGCCCGTAAACGAGGTGTTACCGCTGCTGATGGTGACATTGCCATTGGTAATGGCGGTATAACCCGAAGCATCCTGAAACTGAACGGTAACCGCCGGGGTGATCGAGGATCCCACGGTGGTGGTGGAAGGCTGGGCGCCAAAGACCAACTGGCTGGCGGCCGCGCCGAGCAGCACATTCAACTTTCCGGTGGTGCTGGGAGCAAAGTAGGTGGAGTTGATATTCACGGCACCGGAACCAGTGCCACCCCAGGTATTGGGAACTTGTAACGAGCCATTAAGCGTTAAATTACTCACATTCAGAGTGAATGCCAAGAGGTTGGTAATGGCCGCCGTGGTACCGGAGGCAATACTGAGATTTCGGATAGCGGTACCATTCGTAATGGTTTTGGTACCGGTACCGCTCAGGCCCAGGTTCCAATAGTTAATGGCCTTAAGCATTTGATTAGCGCCAGTATAATTCACCGTGTTGGTAGTTTGGGAGGCATTCAGTGATGCGACCGCGTTGCTGAGCACCAAGTTCAAAACCGCATTCGTCCATTGTACGAGCGTTCCCGCGCCGCCAAGATTGGAAGAGACGGTCAGGGTGCCAAGATTGGTGGTAATGCCATTGAGATAAAGCTGGCTCAAACTCATCGTGCCCACGAAATAATTACTCGGGCCTAGATTGGTACAGATCGCATTTCCAGCAACAAAAATACCATTATTCGTAAAGTTGCCACCAAGGTTGAACGTGTTGGTTCCCGTGACAATGGCGTTGGTCCAGAGCGCCCCCGCATTGATGGTCAGGTCACCAAACCAATTGGTGATCGAGGCCGGGCCGTTTTTATAGAAAACGCCGCTGGCACCATCGCCGATCACGGTGCCGTTAGTAACAATCAGGCTCTGACTGGTATTAGTGAAGGTCGCCCCATCGGCAATTTTCAGCGCCCCCAAAAACATGTGGTTGGACTGCGATACCACGGCGGTGTTGGTGATGGTGAGCGTTTGCAGCACGTGCAACACGTTCGTGGGAAATTTCTGGCCACTGCCGGAAATCGTCAGGTTGTAGTAGTTGGTGGCAAAGGGATACAAAATTTGATTCGCGCCAAAGTAATTCACGGTTGAGCCAGGGAAATTTACCAGACTGCCGTTGGTATAGGTGCCGCCGACGTTCAAGGTACCGGCCCCGAAGAAATTGATGCGGGCACTGGCACCCGCCACGTCCTGCCCGATAAAGTTTGTAACCGTCACGGTTCCGGTATTGATCATCACCAGGTGCCGGAGACCGGCACCGCAATTGGTGAATTTAATGCCGCCGGCATTCAGGATTCCGTTGCCCACATTCAAAACATTGGTAACGGTGGCGGGGCGGGGAATAAGGATCCTGTTGGTAACCGACAGCGTGATGCCGGGATTAATGGTGAGGTTTGTCCAAGCGATACTGTTGGAAACGTAGAGCGTAGCACAACTGGAATTGACATCCACGATAACCGAGGCATTCGTGATAAAGACGCTATCCCCCTGCGCGGGCACGACACCGCCATTCCAGGTGGTGGTGGCACTCCACAGGCCATTGGTAATCAGGGCATTATTCCCGATACTCGCCGCCTGGCTAATACCAGCACCGAGTCCGAGCAAGACCAGCAGCAACAAGCCTTTGGCCCACAAGCCGCCATGAGGCCGCCGACCAACCCAAGGTTTGACCAAACACAGTCTTTTTGTCAGTTCGTTTTTCATCATCTCGTTCATATTTTTGCTTCACCAAAATTTTCGACTTATTTAATCCGGCAACCTGCCTGGAAACAAATGTAGTACCCGGCTGATTTCCAACTCGGGGAAATTCACCGCAGTCACCAACAATTGGTTGTCTAACTTTTTTTTGCTTATTCCTCACCAACCGCCGTAATAAAATTACGGCCACAAAAACTGCATGATAAGAGTGAAGTTCACAAATTTTTATTTTAGCTCCTTTTTGATATTATTTATCAGGTATTGCCCACTACCGTAACTCATGAATTTTTTGTGATAATTTGTCAGTAAGTTGCCTTATTTGTAATTCGAGCCTGTATTTATTGAGGAATTCATCATTTGCACGACGGTAAATTTTAAACTAAGTGGGCATGCGGCCATCATTGCATTCATTTTATTCTGAACGGTTTTCTGCTCAGCAAAAAGAGATTCCTTACTGCCATACCTTGATGGATGATCTTATTTAGAATTATTCATTACATCCGGCAAGAAAGACACGCGGGGATGAGCTCAAATTTTCTGCCGCCCAATATGCTTTTCTTGCAAACCAGGCGGACTCCTGCGAAAGACTGTTTATAACCGGAAAATTCAGCAGAGAATACACTGATGCACCGTTTCCTCATAAAATCGATGCGAATCCAATGCCAAAACCTGAGCGGCGGAAAATTATGCCAGAATGGTTTTGGTAATTTCCATCCTACCAGGCCTAATGCCCTTTAAAAGGCAGCGCCAATTCAATCGTAAAATGATGAAGCTATCGGCTGGCCCACTATGCAAACTTTAAAAATCCACAGACAGCGAAGGGAGATGGGCCAAGATCAGTTGGACGGCTCGCAGAGACTATCCAACATTATTGTTTATTTACCATTACCAGATACGGGCCCGCCAACCAATTATCGGCCATGATATATTATTTTCCGATCCGGATTATTAATCCATTTTGCGATGCACCTGCACCACTTAATATCCCCAATGCTCATTTTATAAGGTTATTACAATTACAGTTATTTTTTCGTTTGTAAAACCAAAGCTACGCCGGCTAGATTTAGCGCCTTGAAAAAATCGCGTATTCATATTGCTATTATAGACGACCATCAATTACTGGCGGAGTCCTTGGCAGCTTTGCTGGAGCGCGAATCTGATTTAAAATCTCTGGGCATTGCGACCGAGGGAGAGGCTGGGTTTAAACTCTGCCTGGAGCGGAAGCCGGACCTGGTGTTGCTGGACGTTTCCCTGCCTAAAATCAACGGGTTGGATTTAATTTATCAACTTCGCAAATTTCTGCCGAACTTGAAAATTGTCATTCTATCCGGCCACCGGGATCCCTATACGATCTGGCAAGTTGCCCAGGCAGATGTGCACGGATTTATTAACCAAGGAACTCCGGTCAAAGCCATGCTGGAAGCCATCCGCCGGGTGGCCTATGGCAACACTTTTTTCTGCCCCGAATACAAAGCGGTAATGCAGGATTGGCTGACCAGACCGGAAGCCTTTCAGAACATTCTCAGCCAGCGCGAGATCGAGGTTATGCGTTATGCTGCCGAAGGCTTGAGCGATGAGCGCATTGCCAAGATGCTAAAAGTAAGCATCCTCACAGTTTTTGTGCAGCGCCGCAATATCCGGGTGAAGTTACGCATTCACAACGAGCGGGAAATGATGGCTTATGCGCGAGTTTGGGGATTGGGTAAAGCTTTTAACTAACGTCCGGGTGCGACAACACTCCACCAAAGCGCTTGCTTCCACCACTTCTGCGAGGCTCCCGACGGGCCGCTTGCCGTCCCGATTTTTACACCAGTATGATCAACTTTCCCGCAACCCTCCGAAAACACATCTTATCGGGCTGCTCCGAAAATTTAATCCGGCGGTGCGGATCATCGCGATGTCTGGTGGCGGTATTCTGCACTCGGATTACTATTTGAATATTGCCAGAATTATCGGGGCCAATTAAATGATAGCCAAGCCATTTAAAATGGCGGCACTCCTACAGTTGGTGAATAGCGAAACTTGCGGGTCACCGTAAGTAGTCATCAGCGGGCAGCGAAAATTCAAAATTATGAAATCGGGAAAACCGAAATTTGGTTTTGCGGGCAGCGCGTGGCAGTTATTCGGTTCAACGTCCGCTCTCCCCATGAACCGCCGGGGCGCATCACTCTGTGGGCACCATCCCGTGTCTGGACCAGGCGGCGCGCACCGAGTGACGCGCCTCGCTCTCCCGGTTCCGGGGTTTATGGCGCTATGTTGGTGGGGCAGGTTCTCATCCCGGCCGGCTCCCGCAAGAGGAGGGGAAAGCGTTTCCGCCGCTGTGGCAATACGGTAATCGGGAGGGCAGCAAGACCGGTCAAGCAACTCAGCAGCCTGATCCAAGAACGTCCGCTCCCCGCGGGAGGCGGGTTTAAATGCAAGCGATTGATAAAAATTAATTCACACTGCCTGCTGCCAAACGATGACAGACCACTTTTCCAAACCCGCCCTTTCCATTAAGCTCCACTCAAGTCCCTGGGCATCTGGTTTCCGCTGTTGTGGCATTATTGGCGCCGGGGTGAATGCCAGGGCTGCTGCATAATGAGAAATGGGATCGGTGTCTCCTATATATTACCGACGATTGGCGACGGACGACTTAACTGGTTACGCAAACGGGAGCGGCGCGCAGGGGACGGCGCGCCCTACCGAGCTCCGCCCAGAAAGCAGAAAAAGGCGCTTTATTGGTTGGAAAACGTGTTTCCGCGGCTGTGGCAATACCGGAGACGGGAAGGTAGCAAATCCAGCCAAGCACATCAGAAGCATGATTCAAGAAAGTCTGCTCTGCTCGGGACAAGAATTCTACCAGAGGGAAAAAGTTAGCGCTTGGCCCCCGGAACGGTGGCAGCCGTCCGTTGGTAGGCGATAATATCGGCAGTAGGTGGTTGATTGGTTTGCTTGGGCCAAACCCCTATTAGCAGGTATAGGAATTACGGTAATATAAAATTTTGATTTTGTTCTTTTGATTTATTTAAACTTACCGGCGAATGTTTTGGCGTGGGAATAACACTGGATGGAGCTTGGTCATGACCGGCTGGCTGATCGCAGCCGTACTACCGGCAACCGTATCGGCGACGGCAGCTACCGTTATTCAAATCACCACGAGTCAGGAAGGCATCCATCGGGTTACAGCAGCAGCCCTCGCGCCACTTCTTGGACAATCCATTGATCTGGTCCGTCAACGCATATTGCAAGGCGACTTTACCTTACTGCATCGGGGGGAACCGGTAAGCTGGCTGACCGACAATAATGGCAATGAACTCCATTTTCATGCCCAGGCCCGCCATAACACTTACACGGACCAGAACGTCTATTGCCTGATCGCGGGAACCAATGCACCGCTGAGCGCCCTGAACGGGTCCGCCCCGGCCGCCCGGCCAAACGGGGTTTATCTGGCGACCACGAATATTGAGCACGACCTGACCTGCCGCTATGATCAGGGGACCCAGCCGGACGCCAACTATTGGTACTGGGCCACGCTGGTGGGAGGCAACCGGGTGCTGGGCAAATTCAGCACTGCCTTTAACCTCTCCCTGAGCGGCCCCACCAACCTCGCGGCGCAGCTGGATGTGCGCGTTGCCGGGGTCAGCACGGGCGACCACGCCGTGAGTGTGATCGTGAATGGTAGCTCCAATGCCGTCTGGGCCGGGTCCTGGACGGGAAACATTGGCACCCATTTCACCTTTGCCATCCCCGCAGCCGTACTCAAGGACGGCACCAATAGCGTGACTTTCACCGCCATCGGCAATCTGGATCAATGGCTGCTGGATGGCTTCACCCTGCAATATCCGCAGGCTTACAGCGCCACCCACGGCAACCTGGTCTGCACGGCGGACAGCAACAGCGTGGTGACTGTAGCGGGATTTGCCAACGCCGCAATCTCGGTGCTGGAGGTCACAGAACCGCTGGCTCCCCGGCTCATGACCAACCTGAACGTGGAAGCCACCGGCGGCACATGGCGGGCAAGCTTTTGTCCCCGGGAGGCAAACGCGCACTACGCCATCAGTCAGGCGGGAGGCGAATGGGACGTGGCCGGTCTGCAAGCGGTATCGGCGGCCGACCTACTGAATCCGACCAACCGGGCAAGCCTGATCATCATCGCGCCGACAAATCTCCTGATCGCCGCCCAGCCGCTGGCAGATTACCGGAATCATCAGGGCCTGGAAACGCGCATTGTGTCGCTGGAGGATATCTATAGCGTCTGCAATGGCGGGCTGAGGGAGCCGGAAGCAATCCGCACCTTCCTCGCCTATGCCTGGCAATACTGGAGCGTGCGCCCCGCGTATGTGCTGCTGGCCGGCAAAGGCTCGTATGATTACCGGAATCGGTTGGGAGCCGGAGACAATCTGGTGCCGCCGTTGATGGTCAGTTCCCTCTACGGACTGGTGGCGTCAGACAGCGACTATGGCAAAGTGACCTCCCCGCCTGGCCCGCAGATAGCTATCGGCCGGCTGCCGGCGACCAACGCCCTGCAACTGGCGAGCCTCATCGCCAAAATCAAGAAATACGAGGCCGCTCCGGCCCACAGCCGGACCGCCCTGCTGCTGGCTGACCTGGCTGATCCCGTGGCGGGCGATTTCCCGGCCGAGATCGGCACCGTGCAAGCACTGCTGACCAACGACTTCGCGGCGCAGTCCATTTTGCCGAGCAACACCGCCTCCAATACGGCGACCATGCGGAGTCAATTGCTGGCCGGGCTCAGTGCCGGCCCCGACTTTTTCTGCTATTTTGGCCATGGCGCAGCCCAGCAACTGGGAAATGCCGGCTACCTGACCACCGCGGATGTGGCGACGCTGACAGTCACGAACTCATTGCCGCTGGTGGCGAGCATGACCTGCCTCTCCGGCTTCTACGGACAGCCAGGCTACAATTGTCTGGCGGAAACGCTGATGCTGGCGGGCACGAATGGCAGCATCGGCATGTTTGCTGCGAGCGGTTTTTCCATTGATAATGAAGCCTCCCGGCTGAATGAGGCGCTAGCTGCCGCCCTGGCTAGCGGGCCCCCGGGCCGGTTGGGGGATTTTATCCGCCAGGCGCTGGCCAGCTACAATGAGCAGGCCAGTTTCACGCCCTCGGGCATGTACAACCTGATGGGCGATCCGGCCTTACTCTACCGCGGGGCAGCATTGCCCACACCGGCAGCCCCACAACTCTCCGCGCTCAGCCGAAAGGCCGACGGCACAGTCGCAGTCACCATGACCGCGCAACCAGGCCAGACTTACAGGCTGCTGGCCACGACGAATCCGGCATTACCGGTCGCGACCTGGTTCATCGTAAGCACCGGCACGGTGCCATTCGGACCGTTCGTGCTCAGCGACGTCGCGACTAACCAGGTCCAGCGGTTTTACCGGCTCAGCACTCAGCCGTAAACTGGCAGTATTTATCGCTAGCAAACCGCCATGAGGTAACAAAACAACGCCAAGTCTAATTTTGTCCACTATCAGCACACCCATCTATATGAGATAGCAACGAAACCACCCATCTACAGAAGCCGACCCGTAATATCATTTAAAACTAAGTTGTGGTACAGCTATTAAGATTAGTCCGGAAGTTACGGATCCGGCCAATCCAGTTGCCGCCAAACCGGCAAAAGTGAGCCGCCGCCATGGACTGCGCATTTTGTGAAGTGTCAGGCTATGGCATTGGGAAGCCTTGGGGACCACCACTGCACCCAGGTTGCGCAGCGGTGGCACCTTTATTCAACTATCATAACAAAGGTGGTTTTATGATTTGGGTTTTTACTATGGCGAACTTAGGCTTATAGCATGAGTAAAGCAGTTATTACAATCGCCATTATTGACGATCATTCGTTGCTGGTGGAAGCCTTGGAGGCTCTGTTGGCGCAGGAGCGAGAATTTTTATGGGTGGGCTCGGCTGCCGATGGGGAGGCCGGCTTGAAGCTTTGTCAGGACCTTAAGCCGGACATGGTGCTGCTGGATGTTTCCCTCCCCAAAATCAACGGGCTGGAGTTGGCCGGCAAGCTGCGCCAATCCCTGCCGGGTCTGCGCATCCTGCTCCTTTCCGGCCATTGCGATCCATATACCATCTACCGGATTTCGCAGGCGGGCGCGCATGGTTTCCTGGACAAAGCGACGCCGGCCAGAAATTTTCTTGAAGTCATTCGGAAGGTGGCTTACGGCAATGTTTATTTTAGCGCCGAATACCATGCGGTGATGCAAGAATGGCTGACCCGGCCGGAATCTTTTCAAAATATTCTCAGCAAACGCGAAGTTGAGGTTTTGGTATATGTGGCCCGGAGCTGGAACGATGAACGCATCGCTCAACACCTGGGCCTGACCCTTAACACAGTATTAGTTCATCGCAGCCGTATCCGGCAAAAGTTACGCATTCATAGCGAACGTGAAATGATGGCCTATGCGCAGGTTTGGGGGCTGGGAAAAGTGATTGATTAAGGATTAGCAAGGGGGAGAAACCTGGCGCGAGGCGAGTAGCCCGAGCGCGCATCAACCACTCAACCAACATGTCCGGTTTACCTTTTGCCAGGCCG
This sequence comes from uncultured Verrucomicrobia subdivision 3 bacterium, assembly GCA_903888765.1. Classification (GTDB taxonomy): domain Bacteria; phylum Verrucomicrobiota; class Verrucomicrobiia; order Limisphaerales; family UBA11358; genus UBA11358. The sequence continues at coordinate 17,135 of CAISVF010000097.1, forward strand.
CAGCGCATTCTAGTAGTCGAAGATGACGAGTTACTTAGCTCAGCGCTGAAACAGGGGCTGGAAGCCGCAGGTTATGACGTCATGGCGGCCGGGAACGGGAAGCAGGCCATACGCCTATACTTGCAAAATTCCTTTGATCTGGTCCTGGCGGATATCTTCATGCCGGACATGGACGGCCTGGAATTGATCGGGGCACTGCGCAAAAATGATCCAAAGCTGCGGATTATCGCCATGTCCGGCGGCGGCCTCTTCCAACCGGATGCCTGTTTGAGAGCCGCCGAACTTATGGGTGCGACCGGCACCCTGACCAAGCCGTTTAAACTGTCAGACCTGGTCAGAATGGTGGAAGGGGAAGCAGGAAAATTTGCACAGTAGGCAGCCGGGGCCGGGCGGCTGGCCATTATTAGCGGACCAGGAAGGCACGCAATGCGGATGCAGCGTGACACGGTTCGCAATTGCCCATGGGCGCGGCGCGCGCCCATGCGGCGGGTGGCATTCATGGGCAGTGGCTGCCCGGAGGACGGCAGGATGTAAAATGGAACGCGCCGGTTAGCAACCGCAGCGGGCAGCGGACTGCCGGCCCGACCTTGGCGTGGTCACTTTACGCGGTTTTTAAAGCGCGAGGGACCCGGCGGGAGACTCCTCCAGCGCCTTTTGGATCAGGGCAAACAGGGCGACCAGTTTGAAGGGCTTGGGCAGGACAAAGGCCGCCCCGGCCAGCCCGGCGACCTTTAAATACTCCTCGGCCTTTACCAAGCCGCCGCCGGACATGGCGATGATCCGGGCGCCGGGGTTGGTTTTGCGCAGGGTGAAAATGAATTCCAGCCCGTCGGTTTCCGGCATGACGATATCGGTCAGCACCAGATCAAACGGGATCTGCGCACATAACTTGAGCCCCACTTTGCCGTCCGGCGCTTCGGTGATGGCATAGCCGACCTCCTCCAGCCCCTGGCGGATGAGCGAACGCAAATCCGCATTGTCTTCCAACAGCAGTATTTTTTTCATGTAATATAATTAATTAAACGGGTGGGTTTTCAGCGCGCGCTTCGGCCAGCGCCTGTTGAATGGTGGCGGTGATGCGGCTGCCCTTGGCCGGCTTGCGCAAAAAGACCATCCGGCGGCGGGCCAGTTCTTCCCGGGCCGGCAATCTGGTGTTGTAACCGCTGGTGATGACCACTGCCAGAGCGGGATTGAGTTGGCGGAATGCTTCCGCCAGTTCCCAGCCATCCACCCCGCCCGGCATGACCATATCCGTAAACAAGAGATCAATGTGCGCGGCCATTTCGCCAAAGGATTCCAAGGCTTGCGCCCCGCTGGTGGCGGTTAGCACGTGGTAGCCGGCAAATTGCAGAGCGGTCACCACCGCTTCCAGCACCGCCGGTTCATCTTCCACCACCAGAATATTGGCGTAGCCGGGGGCCACGGAAAGGATTTCCGCCGGGGCAGCCACAGCGGGAGCCGCCGTGCCGGCGGGAAAATAAACCCGAAACTCGGTGCCTTTCCCGACCTGGCTTGCCACTTCGATCCAGCCCTCATGCTGCTGGACAATCCCGTAAACCGTGGCCAGACCCAAGCCCGTGCCCCGGCCAACCCCTTTGGTGGTAAAGAAGGGCTCGAAAATGCGGCGCTGCGTATCCTCATCCATGCCGCAGCCGGTATCGGCGACCGAGAGGCAGACAAAGCGTCCCGGGCGGGCTCCGACGGCACCCCGTTGAGGCACCTCCGGAATTTCCACCGCCTGAACCCCGACGGTCAGGCGGCCACCCTTGGGCATGGCATCGCGGGCATTGATGCAGAGGTTCATGATCACCTGGTCCATCATGCCGGAATCCGCGTGGATATAGGTGCTGCCGGCGGGATCCTGAATGACCAGTTCCAGTTGCTCCCCCAACAGGCGGCCGAGCATTTGCAATTGTTCGCGCAGCATCCGATCCAAATCCAGCGATTTCACCTCCATAGCCTGCCGCCGGCTGAAGGTCAGCAGTTGCCCGGTGAGCAAGGAGGCTTTTTCCACGCCGATTTCCAGCGGGGCGAGCGACTTTCTCACGGCGGGCGGCAAATCCCGCTGCATGGTCACCAGTTCGAGCTGAATGGACATGGCGGCCAGGATATTATTGAAATCATGCGCCACGCCGCCGGCCAACTGGCCGATGACTTCCATCTTCTGGGCTTCGATCACCTGCCGCTGGAGGGATTCTTCGCGCGTGACATCATGATTCACCGCCACATAGCTGGTGATTTCCCCCTGCTCATTCCGCACCGGAGAAATTAAGGATTTTTCCTCATAGAAGGTGCCATTTTTACGGCGATTGATGAAGCGGCCCTCCCAGGCTTCTCCCCGGCCCAGGATCTCACTGATCTGCCGGTAAAACTCCGGTGAATGTTGGCCGCTTTTGAGCAGGCGCACATTCTGATTCACCACCTCCTCCCACAGGTAGCCGCTGTTTTTCTGAAACCATTGGTTCACATACAAAACCGTTCCGTGCTGATCGGTGAAAACGATGGATTCGCGGGCCTGGTCAATCGCCACTTTCAACCGCTGGCTGGCGGCTTCAGCCGACTTGATCATCGTGATGTCGGTGATGGCCGCGACGAAGCCGATTACTTCGCCGGCGGCGGCGCGCTCCGGCACATAGCTGACATGCAGCGTACACAATTCGCCGGCGAGGCGGGTGGCCACCATTTTATATTCGTGCTGGACGGGTTCCCCCGCCAGCACGCGTTCCAGTTGGACTTGGACCAGGGCATAATTTTCCGGCCCCAGAATGTCCGCCACCTGCCGCCCCACGACTTGCTCCACGCGCAGGTCGAACATTTCCGCGTAGGACCGATTGACAAACTTGTAGCGCTGGTGCCGATCGCAATGGGCGAGCTTGATCGCGGCGTGGTTGGCCACAAATTGCATTTGCGACTCACTTGCCCGCAGCCTTTCCTCCGCCTGCTGGCGGTCCGTAATATCCGTGAGCATGCCCAGAACCCCGGTGAAATGACCACTGGCGTCAAACATTGGGCTGTCGGAAACAATCGCCCAAAGCGGTGATCCATCCTGGCGACGGAACTGAAAATCATATTTTTTTTGCTGGCCCTGCTTGTGCAGTTCAAAAAACTGCATGGCCTTTACAATGGCCGCATCCTCCATGAGCTCCAGAAAGGAGCGCCCGATGAGGTCCGGCACGGTGTAGCCAAACATGGCCGCCAGCGTCTGGTTGACATAGGTGGTGCAGCCGGCGGCATCCAACAGCCAGATGCCTTCCTGGGCCGTTTCCACGATCTGCCGGTATTGAGCCTCGCTTGCCGCCAAAACCTCCTCCATTTGCTTGCGCTGGCTGATGTCTTTGTGCGTTCCGACGATGCGTTTGGGTTTTCCCTGCGCATCCCGGGAAATAATTTGCGCCACGGATTGAATCCAGATCCACTGGCCGTCCCGGGTGCGCAGGCGGAACTCGATATGGTATTCGGGCAGTTCGCCGGCGAGGAATAAGCCAAAGGTGGTTTGCGCCTGCACGGAATCCTCCGGATGCAGGCGGCTGATCCAGGCGGCCGTGGTTTCGTGGAATCCTGCCGGATCATAGCCCAGCATCGTGGCGTATTCGGGGCTGGTATAAGTCTCGCCGGTGGCCAGGTCCACCACATCGTAAATGCCTTGGCGGGAGACCTGGAGGGCGAGCCGGAGCCGTTCCTCGTTCTCGCGCAGCGCGGACTCGGCCTGCACGCGCCCGGTGATATCCTGAACACAGCCCAGCAAGCACAGCGGCTGGCCGACGGCATCGAATTCAAATTCGCCATAGCCGGCCATCCACCGCAACTGGCCGTCGCTGGGACGAATGATCCGGTAGTCTTTGCGGAACGGAATTTGCGCTTCAAGCACCTGCAGGAAATAGGCGACCGTGGGCTCGCGATCGTCGGGATGCATGAGCGAGCCCCAGCCGGCGGTATCGCGCACAAATTCCGGACCAATGCCAAACAGCTCATCCAGCATCGGGGAACTTTCCCACAAACCGGTGGCCAGATGATTGATGTAGTAGCCGATCCGGGCCGTCTTTTGCGCCTCCCGGAGTAGGCGTTCGCTGCGCGCCAGTTTCAGGGTGGCCTCCTTACGCTCCTGGAAATCGGAGAGGGTTCCCAGCATCCGCGTGGGCTGGCCAGCCTCGTCATACAGCACCACTCGGCCGCGGGTTATAAACCAGTGCCAGTCCCCGGATTGCCGCCGCAGCCGGATTTCGCAACTGGCCGGCTGTTGCGTGTGGATAGCTTGGGCCACGGCCTGCTCCAGCGGCCAGGCATCTTCCGGATGCAGCAGCGTTTTCCAGGTGGCAAAATCTGCAGCAAAGTCACCCGGGGCATATCCCAGCAAGGCATAATAACTTGGACTCAGTTGCAACTGGCCACTCAGCATATCCCATTCCCACAGGCCGTCATTCAAGGCGCTCAAGGTTTGCTCGTGGCGTCGTTCGCTGGCCTGCAAGGCGTATTCTGTTTCCCGTTGCCGGGTGAAATCTGTCACCACGCCATCCCATACCGTGGCCCCATCCAAGGCCAATCGCCGGGGGCGGGCGTGCAAGCGATGCCACCGGAGCGCGCCATCGGACCGACGGAATTTTAATTCCATCACCAGGTCGGACAACTCGCGTGCGCTCACCTCCAAAGCGGACGCGAAGCCGGCGCGATAGGTGGGGTCCATGAGGGCCAGAAACTGCCCGGCATCGCGCAGAAAAACCTCGGCCGCAACGCCATGCACCGACTCCACGCTGGGGCTGACATAAAAAAACTGGCCGCTGCCATCCGCCATGATGGCATATTGGTAAATATAGCTCTCCGGCAGATTCTCACCGATCAAGCGCAGCCGGTCCTGGCTCTCCAGCAAGGCCAGTTCCGCCTGCTTGCGTTCCGTGATGTCATACAGCACCACCATCCGCAAACCGCACTTATCCAACCCCAATGGCACGCCGTTCGCCAGCACGGTGCGAGCATCGCCGTTTTTGCAACGAATGTGCAACTCCATCGCTTCCATGGGCTGCCCCTCAAGAACCGACCGGGCGTACTGTTCCTGACCGGCCAAAGTCATTTGCTGGCGATAGACGGGATCAGGATACGCCTTAACCCACCACTCCTCCAGAGTGGGAATATCCTCCAAGGTATAGTGAAAGGTTTTGATGAATGCGTCATTGAGCTGCAAGATCCGGCCAGCCGCATCATTAATGGCGCAGGGAACCGGCGACAGGTCAAACAAGCTGCGGTACTTTTTTTCACTTTGCCGCAACTCCTCTTCCAATTGGAGCCGCCGGGTAATATCGCGCATGAAGCAAACCACATTGGCCTCACCGGATTCTTGATGGTACTGAGCACTCACTTCCACCACGTAAACACTCCCATCTTTACGCCGATGGCGGCTCTCAAAGCGGTCGTACCCTGCCGTGATGATCTTATGAACATGACTCTCGATCTCAGCCGCATTTTCAATTGCCTCCACCAAAGCAACGGATTGCCCCACCAGTTCCGTCTGGGCATAGCCCGTCATCCGGCACAACGCAGCGTTGACTTCCAGAATCCGGCCTTGCGTATCTAGCCGCCAGAAACCATCCATGGCCGATTGGAGGATCGATTGCAGCCGGGCTTCATTGCCGAGCACGCGGGCCTCGGCCTCTTTGCGGGCAGAGATATCATACACCACGCCCAGCATGCGCACGGGGTTTCCGCCAGCATCGAAGAAATGCCGGCCCGTGCTGTAAATCCAATGAATGCTCCCATCCGGCCAGACCACCCGATGCTCGCAGGCAAAGATCGTCCGGCGGGCGAGGGCTTCCAGGCCCGTCTGATGCAGCCGCGCCTGATCCTCCAGATGCACGCGCGATAAAAATCCCCGGTGATCGCCGGTAAATTCGCCGGGCTGATAGCCCCAGAGTGCCTCGTGGGCTTCCGACCACACCGCGCGGCCCGTCGTCATATCCCAATCCCATAGGCCCATGTTGGCCGACTCCATGGCCAGCTTGCGGCGCAATTCGCTTTCCTGCAAAGCCAGTTCCGCCGATTTGCGCTGCGAGATATCAAAAATCATGGCCACGAAGCAATCCACCTGGCCATCCGCCTGCCGCACGCAGCGTACCGCCAGATTGGTCCAGAGCGCTTCGCCGGTTTTACAAAGAAACCGTTTATCCATGGTGTAGCCATCCCGCTTGCCGGACAGCACGTCCTGATACAGGGCCACATTTTTTTCACGATCGTCGGGATGGGTCAATGCGATCCAATTCAGCGAACGCAGTTCGGCTAGGGAATAGCCCAGCATTTCCTGCAAGCGCGGGTTGGCGTCGAGCCAGCCGGCAGTCGGCGAGGTAATGCCGATGCCGGAGGAGAGCGTATTGAAGTAGCCCTGCAAACGCGCTTCACTCTGCCGCAAGGCCGATTCCGCCTGGCGTCGCCTCGCTTCGCGATCCAACTGATCGAGGCCAATGGAAATGTCCCGGGCGGAGGATTCCAGCAGCGCGATTTCCGGCGGACCGAAAAAGTTTTTCTCCCGGGCGTACACCACCAGGGCACCGGCAATTTCGCCCTGTAAGCGGATGGGCACCGCCAGCAAGGCGGCAAAGCCATGGGCCAGGGCCTTATCCCGCCAGTGCGCCATGAGCGGATCGGTGGCAATATCTTTGCACACGACCGTGCGCCGCTCGCGCATAGAAATGCCGGTAGGGCCAGTGCCGGCGGGGCCTTGATTGGGAAGAACGTTTAAATCCAGCAGATAGCCGCCAGCATCGCCGTAGCGGCCGGCTACCTGAATCTGCGATCCTTCGTCCTTCAGCCAGCCCACCCAGGCCATGGCGAACCCACCGGTCTCCACGAGTAACTGGCAGACTTGCCCAAACATCGGTTCGCGGGCTGATACTTGGACA
>CAISVF010000098.1 GCA_903888765.1 uncultured Verrucomicrobia subdivision 3 bacterium
GAAACCCTTTATTTATGCGGGGTTTAACAGACGTGACAAAGAAAAGGTAAAGTTTTTCGATTTTGCTAAGGATTTTCGATGTTATTTCCGGGTGGTTGGTAAAGAAATGGTAAAGAAACTGGTAAAATTCTTGTGGCGATCTGGCTCCTGTAGCGGCAGTCTAACTGTGAGTTGATATAGCCAAAAAAAGCTATTTTAGACATGGCGCGCAAAAAAACAGCGCGCCAGAATACGCCAAAAACCGCCATCTAACGGAACCTAAAACACCTATAAAAAAGTATTCTTGTATTGGGTCACATCCGGAGAGACAAGCGCGGGACAGGCGGTGAGAGCACGGGGGGCATTAGGTTTTCCGACCGCTGCAGCAGCCGTCCCTGCCTGACGGGTAAATCAGGTTCAGTCGACCTGTTCCTCGTGCTCAAAGAAGACGAGCCATTTGATGACACGCCAGGCATGTCTTGATTTTTGAGCAACAGAATTTAGCAAATAAGACTTAATTATTTAAACGCCATGGCACATTCACCGGCAAACGGTGCCGGCTGTTATGCAAAGAAAAATAGGAGCCAGCGGGCCAGCGAAGCTAAATCAATGAAAACTCAAGGTGTTACCCGCCATTGTTGGGTGGATGGGATTTTAACTTGCCACACCGTTGGGTGGCCGATTTTTTGCAGTTCGGCTCGAATTTCAAGGGGCGTTTGGACGCGTCTGCCCCGACTTGCTGCCGAAAATCGCAGTGGACATTTCTGCATGATTGGTTAAATTTTCCGCGCTTATGAAATCTGACATGACTACGACCATTCTGAATTTGGTGCTCGCCGTGCTCGTGATGCTGGGCGTGGTATTTGCGCTGCTAGCCATGAACCGCACCCACGACCTGCGCCAGATCAGTGCCAACGCCACCGTTGCGAACAACAACATCATGCGCGCCCAACAGCTGGCCAATGAAACCGCCGCTTACAATGCCACGGCCAAAAGTCCGGAACTGACCCGGATTCTTACGACCATCCAGCCTAAAGCCGCCGCTAAGTGATTTTTTATGACCACCGATACGAATTCTCAAATTACCTCCTTGCGAACGCAAGTGTTCACTCAGTTGATTGCTTTGATCATCGTGAGCGGAACTCTGACTGCCTATCTGTACCGTCAAGCCAACACCACCCGGAAGGACATCGAGGCGATGAAACCTCAGGCGGAACAAGTCATCGGAGCGTTTAATCAAAACCAGAAGTTGATGGTGGACTTTATCAACCAGTTGGTTGCCTATAGCCAGACGCATCCCGATTTCAAGCCGGTGCTGGCCAAGTGTGGCATCGTTCCCAATGCGGCTTCTCCCGCCGCCGCTGCCCCCGCCGCCAAAAAGTAAGCCGTTACCGTTACTTTGCTTTTACTCCGCAGTGTGAACAAAAGTTCGCCTGCGGAGAATTTTTTTTCCCCGCAACCGGCCCTGATGGACAGGGCAGCCTTATCCCGCCGGTGAAGGATCACGTTGCGAATTTAGGGAATCCATCCGTTCATTAACCCGCAAACCCGCTTCACGGGCAAATCACTTTCCTGATTCTGTTTTGAGATAAACCGTCTGGCTGGGGAAAGCCATTTCAATTTTTTCGGCTTCGAAACGCTGTTTGATTTGAAAGTTCATTTCCTGCATCTCCGCAAAATGCTGTTTCACATCCGTGCCGTCCCAGGTATGAACGACCAAAATATTCAGCGATGAATCTCCAAACTTGTTGAAGCTGATGATGAGGTCGGCCGTTTTGGCATTCGCGCGAAAAATTTCTCCCAGCAACACGGTTGCGCGGCGCACTTTTTCCGCAGGAGTATCGCAGGTCAAACCGAGATTCATCTCCGTTTTGATGGCGGGGCGGCGCGTGATGTTGGTAATGATGGCATTGCCCATGAGCTTGTTCGGGATCGTGACGTGATGCCCATCCAGATTGCGCACCCGTGTGCTGCGGAGGCCGATGGATTCCACCATGCCATCCACTCCTTCGACCTTGATGCGGTCGCCGAGATGGAACGGTTTGTCTAAAAAGATGGCCACGGCCCCAAAGAGATTCGCCACCGTATCCTGTGCGGCAAGGCCAAGCGCCAGACCGCCCACGGACAAGCCGGCCAGCAAACTGGTGATTTTAATATCCAGGTTGTCGGCGGTCAGCACGGCGGCTGCCACCACGATGGCCGCTTTCGCCACTTTGCGTATCAGTGGAAAAAGTTGTTCGGCAAACATCTTGTCTTGCACCGAAACAATCTTGTCGTGCCAGAGGCCCAGCAATAAGTCCACCACCTTGAGGGTCACGTAAGTCACCGAGCACGCCACCACCACAATCAACCCGTGGGACAAATATTTCTGCGCCCGCTCCGGCCAATCAAACATGCTTAGCCCGATATGCAGAAAAATCACGAAGGCCACCACTTTCACCGGACCGCGCAATAAGTTTAACAGGAGGTCGTCATATTTGGTTTCTGTCCGGGCCGCCAGTCGCTGGAGCCAGACATTGACGATGCGGTCCAGCACCCAGGCCACGCAAAAAGCCAGCGCAATATAAATCAATGAGGCTAGATATTTCCAAAGTGGTTCGCCAAACGGTTTGCTCTCGCACAAGCTCGTGAAGCTGTCCAATCCGAAGGTCGGCGCTTTCCAGGCCAAGGCCGGCGGATTGGTGGAACTATTCACCGTCGCCGTCGGCGGAACGGCATTGGTCACCGCCTGCGCTCCGGCCCAGACCGACCAGCATAGCATGAAAAATAACGCGCCCAAGCCGCCCCGGTAAAGCCATTCAAATCTCCATTTCATAATAATTAACGAAAGTCAGCACCCCTCGCCCGAGGTGGGCAGATGGCCTAAACTTATCCGCCGGCCACGATTTTCACAATTTCCAACCGGTCTCCCGCCCGGAGTGTCCGGTGCGCGAATTCCGATGGGGCGATGGCTTCGCCATTATGCTCCACCACGACACTGCGGGGCAGAAGCTTCTGAGCGAGCAGGAATTCCTCCAGCAAACACGGCAGTTCCGCCGCAATGGCCGTTCCGTTAGCAGTGATGAAATTCGGATTCACGAGTGGCTTTTAAGATAGGATAATATGGGCTGCTCGGCAACTTCGACATGCCTCGACTTTATTGGAAAATTTGCTAAGTTTTTCGCGTGAGTTTTGTCTCTGAATTCAATTCGCTGCCCCTGGATGCACTCGTTAAGCAATCGATGGGCACCAGCCTGGGCACTGCGCGCGCAATCGCCGCGAAAAACCAGTTTTCGCTGACCGATTTTGCCGCCCTGATTTCGCCCGCCAGTTCGGAAATTTTGGAAGTCTTAGCCCGCCGCGCGCAGCAAATGACCCAGCAACGCTTTGGCAAAGTCATCCGCTTGTTTGCCCCGCTGTACTTGTCCAATGAATGCATCAACAACTGCCAATACTGCGGCTTTTCCCGCGATAATCCGATTCTGCGGGTCACCCTTTCGCTCGAGGAAATGAAGCGCGAGGCGGAGGCCTTGCGCGCGCAAGGCTTCCGCAACATTTTGCTGGTCTCCGGGGAACATCCCAAATTTGTTTCCAACGGTTATCTGCGCGATTGCATCGCCGCCCTCCATCCCGACTGGCCAAGTATATCGCTCGAAGTCGGGCCAATGGAAACCGAAGATTATCGTCCGCTCGTCGCGGCCGGAGCCGATGGGCTGGTCGTCTATCAGGAAACCTATGACCGCAAAGTTTATGCGGAAATGCATACTGCCGGGCCAAAACAAAATTTTGACTGGCGACTGGAAACCCCGGAGCGCGCCTACGCCGCCGGTTTTCGCCGGCTTGGGATCAGCCCGCTTTATGGCTTGGCCGACTGGCGGCTGGAAGCCTTGAGCGCGGCCGCACATGCGGATTACTTGCTGCGCAACTGCTGGAAAGCGGCCCTGACCATTTCCACCGTGCGTATGCGCCCCTGTGCGGGCGAATTCGAGCCGCTGACCCAAATCAGCGACCGCGACCTGACACAATTGATTTGTGCCCTGCGACTCATGTTTCCCGATGTGGGCATCGTGCTATCCACCCGGGAAGCGCCCAAATTGCGGGATGGTTTGATTCCGCTGGGCGTGACCATGATGAGCGCCGGCGCTCGCACGGAGCCGGGCGGCTACACTGGCGCGGGCCGGGAAAAAATTCATCATACGGAACGCGGGGTCATCAAGGAACTCGCATCCGGAGCGAGCGAATGGGCGCCATTGCCCAATACTGCCACGAACGCGACCGGGCAGTTCAACATCGCCGACGAACGCTCTGCGGGAGACGTTGCCAATATGATCCGCCAACTCGGTTACGAGCCCGTATGGAAAGACTGGGATGCTGCCCTGGCCGGTTGAGGCAACGTCTTTTCTAAAAGCAAAAACTTTTTCGCCGAAAACGCGTTTCGCTATAAACACCAACCTATGCACCAACTGATTCAAACCCTTTCCGACTGGTACACCCACGCGCTGCAAACCCTGGGAGCGCCCGCCATTGGCTTGATGATGGCGCTCGAAAGCACCATTTTACCCATTCCCAGCGAACTAGTGATCCCCCCGGCGGCGCACTGGGCGCACACCAAGGCCATCCCCCTGAGCATTGCGGGGATTATTTTCGCCGGCACACTGGGTTCATGGCTTGGCGCGACCTTGATGTATTGGGCCGCACGTCTGGCTGGTCGCCCTCTGGTATTGCGTTATGGAAAATACTGTTTCCTTCATCCGGACAAAGTGGTGCAGGCAGAACGGTGGTCCTCGCATTACGGGGCGATGGGCATTTTCATTTCCCGCCTGCTGCCGGTGGTCAGGCATCTTATCGGCATACCAGCGGGTATCGTGCGACTGGGTTATGTCAAATTTTCCATTTTTACGCTGCTCGGATCGGCTCTTTGGTGCGCGGTTTTATGCTATGTGGGGATTAAGGCTGGCGAAGATCAGCAATTAATGAAAGGGGAGTTGCATTCGCTTACGATCTGGCTCGGTGGCGCCATGCTGGTGCTGGGCGGACTTTATTACTTCTTCGTCCACAAACATATGCAACCCGCATCCGCGAAAAAATAAAACTGGTGGAATGGAGTACGTGTATGATACCGCTCGAACCTTTTTTATTCAAGGACGTGCCAATCCAGAATGACTGGAGGCAACGGAAATTGAACTTTTTACCCTATCCCCGCACCTGTCCCCACGGCGGGGATAGTCCCTGTGCGTAAATCCCCCTTTGTTTACAGGTGTGCTGTCGGGGTTTTGTCGCTTGGCGACACCCCCGACTTCGGTCGGTTTTATGGCTCGCGCGGCCTGTTGCAAAGTGGACTGCCGCGCTCGCCAAAAACCTCCCTCATCGCTCACGCGAACACGAGTTCACCGCCGGACGGGTTTGACGGTTTTGGAACAAAAAGACGACGTGTCCTTTACGGGTGGAACGGGTAAGACGAGTGGGGCGGCGGGAGCGAAACCCGCTCCCTTGCCCGAAACGGGTTAATACGGGTTGCGCCAGTATGGCGCACGACTTTGGACGGGTACGCCGCCAAAGACTCATGCCATTTTCGCCTTCCGGGGTCGCCTCCTCGCCCCCTTTACCCCCTTCGTCAGCGACACCCTTCAGTCGTAAAATGTCAGAGACTTTGGCGGCTGCGGGCGGGCGAGCCGGCGCGGGCTTTCCTCCAGGTATTCGGCAACCCGCCCCCGCTCGCTTGATCCGCCCGAACGGGTTTTCAAGGCCAGAAACGAATACGCCTTCGGCGTAAAAATCAGCCGACCAAATCTTGCAGGTATCGCCAGATGACGTACATCGCGTAGGTGTCCCGCTCGCAATACAATTTCAAATCGCGGGCGATTTGATTTTTCTCAGTTTGGGCGATTTGGCCCGAGGTTATTTTATCCCAACTTTGCGAGGCCGTTCCGCCCTCTTGTATCGCAAGGTCTTTGTACGACAGTTCAGGTGCGAGTACCGGCAGCACATCCTTGATGGATGTACCCCCTTTGAAATCCTTGTGGACGAAATGTTGCTTGGAAAAAACATCCATCAAGTCATACACACGACCGTTTAAGGAATCCAAAAAGGTTTTCGCGGCAGGGATGCGTTCCCCCAATTCTTGGTTGATGGTGCATTCAAACTTTTTGCTCCACACTACGACGCTCCCAACCTCGCCGATATGTTTTTGCAGGGACGCGATCATGGCTTCGCTTGGGTCGCCGGGCGTTGTGGACAAAAATTCTTCATGCCGAGGCGTGCCGCCAATTGTGTCCAAGACGTGAAGCGAATATTGGAACGGAATTTGTTGGTACGGAGAGAACCCATCGAATCGGGGAATTGCCGCCGGGCAGGTTTCGTAATCCAAAAAATATATCGGAAATTTGAGCTTCTGTAGTTCGTCGGCAATTTCTGGCTTGCGGATCAGTACCCGGTTGTTGAGGTATGCATCCACTTGGTTTGTCTGAATTGATGACAATTCGGCATCGTCCGGTAAATCCTCCAGGCAGAAGATTCCATCGTTGGCCCAGTCGGCAAGCTTCGCCTTGCTCGACCCGATACGGGCAATGTCATGAACTCCATATTGAGGAACGTCGGGATTGGAATACGCGAACGTGCTGCAATGGCGGGACCTCCCTTTGGAAATACAATCGCAATGTCCCGCCGGTTCCCTTTCTTGCGAAAGGTATTGTTGCGCAATTTCCATCTCCGTTTCCGTGTGGGGCAACAATTCCTTTACGGCATCGGTCACGTCTTCGACGTTGAACAGTTTTTGAACATTGAGCGCACCGACGCGCACGTAGTCTGAATTCAAATGAATGATATGGGCACGCTGGATGCCAATGCCCATTTTTTCGAGCAGCACCCATTGAAAAGCCAGATCGCTTAAATGGGTGTCCTCTTTTACGTCATTCGATGCTTTGACCTCATACAAAAAATATCCCTGTGTCTTGGCATTGAATTCCAGAATATCCAAGGCGGCTAAAAATCCATCTTTTTGAAAAACTGGCTGGAACAGGACTGACGTTTTTTTCGCAATATGGGCGAGGGTGATATTTTGAGCTGCCGAATCACGTCCCTCGATTAAAATGCCATTCGGGAAAAGTTTTCGGGCGTAGGATTCAACCACATTTCCTGTTTCAATGATAGCCTTGTCGAATTCAGAAAGTTCCGATTTATAGAAAATGTCCTCCCGATGCATTTTGAGCCAGGCATTTTTACGGCATTCCCGAAAGATGAGGTAATCGGTTTTCGAGATGGTGAACATGGATCAATGGTATCGCGGTTTTGGGAGTTTGACCAGATACGCAAACCCCGCCAGCGGAATTCGGCTCGTCGCCGAATACTATGTTTTTACCCCGAAGTCCGTCGCTCCCCCCCGCATC
>CAISVF010000099.1 GCA_903888765.1 uncultured Verrucomicrobia subdivision 3 bacterium
CCGAATGCTGAACTGGCCGTCGGGCGGAATGATTCAGCGATAACCGGCTGCACCGTGGCGTTTAACCAAACAGGCGGCGCCGCCACCGTCGGCTACTTGTCCATCGGCGGGCAAGCCGGTGCCACGGGAACCACCGCGACCTTCAGTCTCCGGGGTGGCACCTTTACCGCTGCCAACCTGCAAAACCTGGTGGCGGCGGCCGGCAGCAGTGCCACGCTGACGCTGGGCGGTTCGGCGCAGGTGACGTTGCCCGCCTTCCCCACGCCAGCCGGCACGGCCAATCTCACGTTCGACTTTACCACTGGCTATCTGGCTCCCTATGCCGCGAGCACGAACTACCTGAGCGGTTTGACCACCGCCGCCCTCACCACCAACGGCCTGAATATCAACGTGGGCGCCACCAATAACATCACCATTGCCCAAACCCTGGCTGACGCCACCTCCGGGGGCGTCTTGACCAAGAGCGGCACGGGTACCCTGACGCTGGCCGGCACGAACACCTATACCGGCAATACCACCATCAGCGCCGGCACCCTGCTGGTGAATGGCTCGCTCGCAGGCCCGGTGAATGTGCAGGGCGGAGCCACACTGGGTGGCAGCGGCGCGGTTGGCAGCCTGACGAATAATAGTGGCGGAACTCTGGCCCCCGGAGGGGTCGCCACCTTCGGCGCGCTGACGGTGACGGGCAATCTCACGCTGCAAAGTGGTTCGACGAACACCTTTGACGTAAATGGCAGCACCCCCACCAATGACCTGGTCTCCGCCAGCGGCACCGTGACCTACGGCGGGGTTCTGAATGTGGTGCCAACCGGTGTCTTTGCCAGCGGCCAAACCTTTACGTTATGCACGGCTCCAACCCAGTTGGGGAACTTCTCCAGCATCCAGGGCAATCCGGGCAGCGGGTTGGCGTTCAGTTTCACCAACGGTGTATTGAGCGTGGTAAATGGCATCGCCAGCAACCCGACCAACATCACCGCGAGCATCAGCGGCGGCGTGCTGACGCTCACCTGGCCGCAGGATCACTTGGGCTGGCTGCTGCAATCCAATTCCGTGAGTCCGGCGGCGGCAGCGGATTGGGTTGACCTTTCCAGTACGGCAGCGGCCACGACTTATAGTGTTCCGGTGAATCCGGCGCTGACCAACGTGTTCTATCGCTTGCGTCATCCGTAAAGCAGGACTTCCGCCAGTTTAGGATGTGGCGGAAAGTTAACCAGTTGGCTTGAGACAGATCCGGCCCGCAGCGTTTGGTTTTCGCTGCGGGCAGGAACCTTTGACAGATTAACCGAGGGTGAAATGATGGTTAACACAAAACCTTGATTTTTTGGTCAAAACGCGTTTTCACAATTCCCAAACCATGGTAGGATGCAGACGGCCATCAGCCCGCCCGCCCGCCCTCATCCCTGCCTTCTGCCACGGGCGAAGGGGAACATGTTGCCGCTGCTTCGAAAATACCAGCGACTGGATGAATGCGAACGCCATCAAGGCACCACCAGCAGGATCAGTGCAAGTCCTCGCCCGGGCGGGAGAGGATTCAGGTGTGGGCAAGTGTTCAAACAATAATTTGTGCCAAAAAAGAGCGGGAAGCTGGTCGCCTGAAAAGACCGCCGCAGCCTGACACGCAACCAAACTCAGAATTGACAAACTTGCCAATCGGCAGAGAATCGCTGGCAATATGAACCAAAATGGCCATCGCAAACGCAGCTGTTGCCGGGAACATTTTTGGAGGCATGATTTCACAATCTGCAACAGCCACCGGCAGAAATGCAAACAAGCCCCATCCGACACCCAAATGGCATATGCCCGCGTTTGGTGTCTCGATAACTGGTAGCCATCCTCGCACCATGACCAAGTTTCCCGCCAAACGACTCGCCAAGCCGGCGCATATTTCATTGGCACTCCGCGCCGCCGAGAGGGCTGAGTCTGTGCTTTCGCAATTCGAGGTCAGACATCCCCGTGACGACCGGCCTCGCAGAGCTATTGAGGCTGGGCGTGCTTGGGCGCGTGGCGAGTTAGCAATGGCCAAGGCGCGCGCCGCAGCTTTCGCGGCACACGCCGCAGCCCGCGAGGCTGGGCATCCCGCTGCTCGCTTCGCCGCTCGTGCAGCAGGTCAGGCAGCGGCCACCGCTCATGTCGCTGGACACGCACGTCACGCCGACGCATACGCTGCCAAAGCCGCTGCCGCTGCGATAGAGGATTAGTTATATAAGCCGGATGCCTGCCATGCGCCGCAACTTCACCATCAGAATGGGGATCTACCTTGTTCAGCCGCCACATGAGCTTGATCTTCACAACTTCTATAACTTTCAAGAGTTGAGTTATTCAGTGGCCCAACGAACTCTGTTGTTGGTGTGGCGACGTTCTGAGCGCGCGGGCGTTTCTACCAGCCTTCCTTCGTCATCTACGATTGAGTTTTCCGGCGTTACCGAGTTTCGTTTTCTGCCTCGCGATTCCGGGCTTCCATTCACCGAGGACGATTGTTTGCGTAATTTCGGCTACTGGACGGACG
>CAISVF010000100.1 GCA_903888765.1 uncultured Verrucomicrobia subdivision 3 bacterium
ACGGACAACCCGGGGCTTCACTCCGGGCTGCCATATTGCGCCCTTGCAGGGCTGGGATTAAAGCGAGGGTTTTCATTTCACAATTGTCCGGTGAAGGCTTGGTGTAGCTGCGACTTTTGCAATGCGCCCAGTGCGGCGAGGTTGCGCTTGTAGAGGCGGGCGAGCCGCTGGGTTTCGGCAGCCTTGAAAGGGCGCTAGGTGATAGCCCGGGGCAAGGCCCCGGGTTTGAGGTTTAAATGCTGGCGCGTTAGCCGGTAGCGTCTGAACCGCCCGGAGGGTTGGGGAGTGCGGCGGCCTTCTGCCATGGGCACGACGATCAAGGCCGACACAGATAAGATCGCCCTCACCTAACTCCTCTCCCGCCAGCGGGCGAGGACTTTCACTGATCGTGCGGCTGAATTATTCGACTACCACGGCATTTATCCAGTCGGCGACGGTATTACCAGAGCTGAGGCAACAGTTTCCACTCTCCTGGTTGATAAGGAATTCCTGCAATGGACAGGTTCTCGTTTATGGCGACGGCGTGCATAGGACTGCCCGCCCAACCGTTGCGACCGGTTTTTTGCCTGAGTTGAGCCGGAATCTTGAGTTGAAAGCGAGGTGAACCACGGATTTCGCGGATGACACGGATAGGAAGACGTTTCGGGGGCGGGAAATAATGATGGATTCTTTAGTACCAGGTCGGTTTATACAAAATTCCGCAGTTGAGATGAATCGCGAACCACGCGAACCACGCGAAAGGAAAGCCGGGAAGGATGCCCGCCGCATCAAAAAAGCTTCCTTCAGCGGGTGAGCGGTTCCCGTTCGCAAAGCTTCGGCAGTTTTGCGTCAGCCTCAATTTATTTGGCGGCCGTGCGCCACTCTGCGGGACTGGTGCCTTTCACCTGGCGGAATACGCGATTCAGACGCGTGGCGCTGACAAAGCCGCAACGGCGCGCAACCTCGGCCAACGTCAACGGCGGTTGGGCGCGCAGCAAATCCTCAGCGCGGCCAATGCGTTCGAGCGTTTGAAAATCGTGCAGGGACAGTTTCATTGCGGTACGGAAGCGCCGCTCCAAGGTGCGCCGGGCGACGGAAAAATGCTGGGCCACATTCTTGATGTTGATCGGCTCGGAAATATGCTCGCGAATGAATTCGATGGCATGGGCGACTTCGCGATCTTCCACAGCCACGGTGTCGGTCGAGCCGAGCGGCACCACCGCGCCGGTGGGGACAATGATGGTGCGCGCGGCATTTGCCTCACCGGACATGAGCCGGTCGAGAAATTTCGCCGCTTCAAGCGCGACGCCCTGCTCGTTTTGATCAACGTAAGTCAAGGTCGGCTCGCAAGCACGGCAGATTTCGGGATGGCCATGACTCGTGATGACGGCGATGTCGCGCGGAATTTGTTTCCCGGCCGCGCGGCAGGCATCCAGCAACACCGGCGCGTCCGGGTCGTCATTCGTGAGGAAGAGGCCGGTGGGCGAGTCCAGTTTTTGCACCCAATCGCGGAACCGTTGCAGATCCGCCGCGTCGGCGGGATGCGAGCGCAACTCGAACGTATGCACATTCGCCGCGAAGCTCGCGCTCTCGACGGTCTCCAGAAAACTCTGATGGCGGGGATGGATGAACCAGCCGCCCTTGCTCAATACGACGCCGAAACGGCGAAATCCTTTCTTCAAAAGATGCTGCGCGGCGAGCTGGCCCATCATGGAATTGTCACAGCGCACCGTTGGCACGCCGGGGTCCGACAGCCACGAGGAAAAGTTCACCAACGGGAACGAAAGTTTTTTTGCCTCGCGCGCGATAGCCGGAGAGAGGACGCGGATCAACGCACCATCGCAATCAAGCTGGCGCAAAAATTTCAGCGTCTGCACGCTGACTTCCGTGCTGAAGACAAATTTCCAGTTGCCCTGCCGCGCGGCGTAATCAATGAGCGCGGCGTTGAAAACGCTGTGCGCCTGCAGCACCGGCGATCCGATGACAGCAATGCGCCGAATTTTGTTCCGACCAAGCGGCATGAAATTGAATCCAACTTATGGTAAAGGCCACCAAGTAAAAGCTTTGTTTTGAAAAAAAACCGGGTGACGCCTCGCGACGTCACCCGGTGAAGCAGGCCAATGATCAAGGCACCCTGATTTGGAAGAACCGCGCAGGCACGCCCGCACTGATCGGGTTGGTATAGGCAATGGAACCGCCTGGACCAAACGGCACGCCGGTGGCATTGATGGACCAATTTGCCCGCAGCAAGCCCGGGTTGGTCGTGCTCAACACGGAGTAACCGGAGGAACCGCTGCCGCCGCTACCGCTCAATATGATTTGGTTGATGCCGCTGAGGTTGACCACCTGGGCCACGATATTCGTCGGGGCAACCGAGGGGGTGCTGCCCGCGCCGGAGTAATTAGTCAGAATCACACTGGTCGCCGTGACGAGCACGGCAAACGTGTTCGTGGAACCGCTCACGGTCACGCGACCACCCGTCAGGTTGGCGAACGCGCCACTGACGCTGCCGGCACTGAGGATGGTGAAGGCGCTGGTGGGCGTCGGGGTGAACCCATTGGTGCGAACCACCAGGTTGCCGTCAAGCGAAGCGGTACCACTGACAGCCACGGTGTCGTAAAACGCGCCGCTGTTCGTGAACGCCGTTGCTACCGCCGCACCTTTGATGTCAATGGAGAGGGTAGAACCGGCATTGGCGGTATAATTTCCCGTGATGATGGTCTCGCCGGCTACACCTTCGTCGCCGGGCGAAAGGCGGCCACCGTTATTGACGAGCGTGCCAGCCGCGTTGCCAAGAGCGTCGGCGAGGGATGTCATGTTCACGCCGCCAGCGACCAGCGTGCCGCCGCTGAAGGCGAACGCCTGCGAACCGGCTGCGCCGCTGTAGCCTTGAATCGCACCGCTCGCGACAATCTTGCCGGAGTTGCCAAGGGTGAGCAGGGCGGTGCTCGCGCCGTCGGCGCTGCCGCCGATTTTCACATTCCCGCCGTTGGCACCACCGATGGCAGTGAGCGAACCGCCGGAGAGGGTGTAAGTCGAGGCGTGATTGGTCGGGGAATTATTGGCGCAGCCGAGCTCCACGTTGTTGTTGGTGGAGGCGGCGAGGATGATCGCGCCGCCGGTTTGGTTCACGGTTGCGCTGCCGCTGAAACGGTCGGCATTGCCGGCAAACGAGTGAGTGCCGAGGCCGAGGCCGAAGAAAGTAGTCGCCGCCGTCGCTCCGGGCAGAGTGCCGGAGTCATCAAGGCGGAACGTGCCGCCATTCATGGTGAACGTCGCGTCAAAACCGGGGGCGATGGCCGCGCCCCAGACTTTGGTCCATAGCGTACCGGAATTAATTTCCAGATTGTCACGGAAGAAGTGCAGACCGCCATCGGTGGAGGCGGCGTTCGCGCCATACCACGAACAAACGACCGCGCCGCCATTCACGATGAAAGTGTCACCAGCCTGGAAGCCACCGCCAACGGTTCCGAACACTGTCGAGTTGGTAACAAAATAATTTCCGCCGGCGACGATGATTTGGGAATTCGCTCCACGCGGGCCGAACGCTCCGCCGCCGGTCTGGTCAGCACCGACGACGAGGTTGGTTGAATTTGCCGAGCCATTGAGCACTAACACGCTGTTCGCTTCGGTGATAATGGAGGCGAATGTGTTGTTGCCGTTGCCGAAGGTGAGCGTGTTGGTGGTGCTGGAACCGCCGAGGTTGTCAATGGCACTGCTGGCACTGTTGCCATTAATGGTACCGGGCTGCTCATAATTGTCAGAGCGGTTGTAAGCGATGCTGCCGCCATTCAACACAATATTGGTCGGCAGGGAGACAGATGAGCCGCCGGTGTCAATTTGCAAAGTGCCCCCGCCGCCGACCGTGACTGGCGCGATGCCGTTGATGGCGTTCTGGAGAATGACCGTTCCGTTGATGTTCAGCGAGACGTTGGTGCCGCCAATGTTCAGATTACGGTTCAACGTGCCGGCGGAGCCGATTTGCAATGTGGCGTTGGTGAGGTTCACAGCGCCGTTGGCCTGGCCGAGCGTGGCATCGCTGGCAACGGCCAGCGTGCCGCCGTTGACGGTGACGCTGCCGCTGTAATTCGCGCTGTTATCGCCGCTCAAAATGAGGGTGCCATTGCCGGATTTGGTCAGCGGACCGCTGCCGGCGAGCGACGCGGCGAGGCTGTGCGTGCTGTTCTGGCTGAACACCAGCGCGCCGTTGTTGGTGATGGCAACGGAGCTGTCAATGCCGCCGTCGGCCGTGCCGTTGCCAATTTGTAATGTGCCTAAATTGATCGTCGTGCCGCCGGTGTAATTGTTCGTCGTCAGCAAGGTGACAGTTCCGCCGCTGCTGGCACCGTCGCCATTAAGCGAGAGGCCGGTGTTGCCGGAAAGGTAACCACTGCCCGAAATGGTGTAATTTTTCGAGACGTTGCTGAACGCAATGCTGGAGGGCTGCGCCAGCAGGGGGAGATTGACCGGCAAAGTTGCATTGCCGCTGTCGTCGAAGGTAACGAAATCAGGATCGTGATAGGCACCGGTAACGCCGTTAGTGAACCAGTTGGCGGTGATCAAATCCCAAACGTTGCCATTCAAGCCGCCTTTCCAAACGGCGTTGTCGGCAGTCAAGGTCGCCTTGACCGTGCCGGAGGCCGTGCTGGTTGAGCCGTCCAGCGCATA
>CAISVF010000101.1 GCA_903888765.1 uncultured Verrucomicrobia subdivision 3 bacterium
AGGAGCGGGAACAAATCCACACGAAGTAACAGGCTGGCCCCCATACTTGCCACTTTATTGGTGAGGCAAACACAGTGGGTTTCCCCAATTTCAGCCCGTGTGAACAACTTGGCATGGACGAAGGAATTCAATTTGGGGATACACGCCAGAATCCTCCCAAATCTAGAGAAAACCGCTGCTGTTGCCACCGGGCTTCGTTACGGCAACCCCGGGTCCAACTGGCATGGAAAGGGCCAGGAGGAGCGCCGGGAAAACCGAGCGGGAGCGTAATTGGCTTTTGGTGATGGTTTTGATTTTTGCAACCCCATCGTGTTGCCTGGGTGAGTCGAGTTAATTCACTGACAATCAACTATTTTTGCTTTTGAGTATGGTTGGTTACGACACCACCAAAAATGCGTTTCACTTGACGGAATCCAGCGGCACGGGGCGCACTCGGACATTTTTAAAGGTGGCCGTGTCGGCGATTTTTACCGCGCGCGTGTCTTGGTGCCCCAGCCAGATCGGCGTGGTCGTCCCATCCGCGTGCAAGATTTGAAGGTTATCCAGATACACCTTAAAGGTACCAGGATGACCGCCTTTGAACACCATCCCCTGCCGCCCGAACGCGCTCGGGGCGAAGGCGGCCAAACCAATCACCCGGTGCTCCCAGACGCCGGGACCGCCTTGCGGTTCCGGCCCCAACGCTTGCTCTCGTCCAAACTGGTCAAACCCCATGCCCCGGCTAAAATCGAGCATGGGTTTCTCTTTATTTTTTGTCTTGAAGGGCGAGTAGTAGAATCCGCGCGTCAATCCCCCCGGCGCCGCCATGATGTCATACTCAATATAATCGGTTGCATACACCGGCTCGCCAAAGGAGGCAAACGGGACCACTAAACGGTCATTGGGTTTGGCCTCGTCAGTGACTGTGACCGTAATTTCCAAAACCTCGCCCGCAGGCGCGGGTTGGGCGTCGAGCTTCTTGGGGGCCGGTTGGTGCGTCAGGGCGGCACCCATGGAATTTACCCAATCGTTCATTTTGGCGGTAAGGGCTTTGACCACGTCGGGATGCGCAGCGGCCACGTCATTCGCCTCAGAAATGTCTTGGCGGATGTCATACAGTTCGGGGTGGTCGCTGTAACGGAGAATTTTCCAATCAGCCGTGCGCAGGCCGTCACAATTTTTCCAAGCCCAATAATAATCCTCCACCGGACTCGGCGTGTTGTCGCGCAGTGCCGGCCAAATATCTTTGCCGTCCAGCGGCTGGGTCGGTGGCATTTTCAGTCCCGCCATGTGCATCAAGGTCGGAAACATATCCAACGCGCCGCACAAGCCATCCCAACTGCGCCCGCCCACCAGTCCCGCCTTGGGCCAGCGCACGGTCGCAAACAAATGGGTACCACCTTCAAAGATAGTATGCTTGCCGCCACGGAAAGGTAGATTGCTGCCATCGACCGTTGCCCCGTTGTCGCTGGTATAGACAACGATGGTGTTGTCCCGCAAGCCAAGGTCATCCAATTCCTTGAGGATGGCTGCGACGTTGCGGTCCTGGGCCTCCATCATGGCAGTGTAGATGCGTTTGGTATTATTATTGGCCTTGAGGTTTTCATCCAGATCTTGGTCAGCCAGCGCGAGGTCGGACTCTTTGGCCTGTAGAGGCGCGTGGACAATGTGAAACGGCACATAGCAAAAGAACGGCCGGTCTTTGTTGTCGCGTATGAAATCCATCGCGTGCTGCATGATTAAATCTTCCGTGTACCCCTGGTCATCCGGGTGATATTCCCGATTGTGCCACCAGCTCACCGGGCCTTCACCCTTCAAGTTGCGGCGGTTGAAGTAGTCTCCGCCACCGCCGTAATAGACCCAGGCCTCATCGAAGCCGTGGGCATTCACGCCCAGGCCGCCCTGGTAATGACGCTTGGTCCCAGCCTGTTCAACCGCAGCGAGGAATTCCGGCGTGGCGGGATTATCGCCATTGTGCCATTTGCCGAAGATGCCGGTACGATAGCCGTTGGCCTTGAACGCTTCGGCAATGGTAGTTTCGCCTTTCGAAAGCTCGCCGCCCGTTTCCGGCCCGGTGCCCACGCGAAAGGGATGCCGGGCGGTCAACAACATGGCCCGGGTAGGCGAGCAAACGCACCAACCCAGGTAGTTGCGAAATTCAACGCTCTCTTTAAACAGGCGATCAATGCCCGGGGTTCGAATGGTGCCACCGCGGTGTGTGCTGATGTCGCTCCAGCCCACATCATCGCCCAGCAGGAAAAGAACGTTGGGTTTGGTTGACGACGGCGGTGTCTCGGCGGCGTGCATGGTTAGCAGCGATGGCACCAACGCGGCAACTGCGGCCAAGGCTAAATTCATAGTGTGAACTGGACAGTGAAAGGTTCAGGTCGGGGCGTCAAGATGAAAAATACCGCAATATTTGCAGAATCGCTGGCAAATGCTGGACGCCAGAAAATTCTCCAGGTTAAGGCATTGTGGGCAACCCCGGAGAAATTGCGGCCAGGTGTGGCGGAGGGCTGGCAGAATGGTTTTCCTGATTTTTTGAGTGTTGCAGTTTGGGTCGTGCATATCATTGGGTAAGAACGGTGACCGGGCCGAGCAAACCCGACGGCAATAGTGGCGTGGAGGCAACAAATTTGCGGATGTTGGTTTCGGTGAAACGTTTTTCTGCCGGCAAGGCCGCATCCCCAATCAGCCGGTTCGGCCAGAGGTTCACGACGGAGATTTCCAAATCGTTTTCCCCGGCGTGCGCTGCGGCTGAAATGTCCACACGCGCAGGCCTGGTCCAGACCACGCCGAGGTCGGTGCCGTTGAGTTTCACCACCGCCTCCTCGTGGACTTCGCCGAGATCCAGCAGAATCTTTTGTCCGGCAGCGGGCAACACGCCGAGATTGAATTTTTTGCGATACACCGCCGTGCCGGAGTAAAATTTGATACCGTCTTCGGGGCGCTTGGTCCAGTCCACCAGCGAGTTGAAAACGGCGTGGTCCGGCCCGCCCCATTTGGGGTCGAAGGAAACTTCCCACGCACCGGCCAGCTCAGCCTGCGACGCGATTTTGGGATAATTGGACGCCGCCATTCCGGACGCGTTGGGGGCAATCGGTTGGCGGAACACGACGAAAACGGATTCTCGCGGGTTGAATTCCAGCGGCACCGTGGTGCAACCGTCTTTCTGGGTAAAAGCCTCAGCGTCGCGGATTTCGCCCGTCACCGGGTTCCACAGTTCCGGCAGTTTGCCGGACACGCGGAAGGTGCAGGCCACCGGTTCTTTCGGATCCCAGCGGCTGGCAACAAAATAAATATCCGCATCGCTGGTCCGCCGGTGAATCCAGTCCAGATCGCCGCCGCTGCTCAATCCCGTGCAGGCAAAGTCCGGCGGGATGCTTATTTCCCGCAAGACATCACTGGGCGTCTTGCCGGCGATCACCCAACCGGTGCCGACCTGATTATCGCCCGGCTCTTTTGCCCAGAGCCGCGCGGCCAGGGCATCGAATGCCATTTTTTGCGCCGGCGTCACCAAACCCGCAGGGCCGCTGGGACGCGGACCGACCACGGTTGCGCCCTCCTCCACCAGGGCGGCGATTTTACCCAGTGCTTCGGGGGCCATGGTGGAATTATCCGGCAGCACCAACATCCGGTAGCTCATGCCGTCCGGCAAAACCAACCGGCCGCTTTTCGAGCTGATGCGCGTGAGCAGCGCATCGAGATTGCAATTGTCGTGATCGTAGCCTTCCGCGGGCAGCGCGGGCTGGGTCTTCATTTGCTCGCCCTGACCGATGGCATCGCCCCGATAATAAAGAGCGTCGGCCACGAACCGCCCCTGCTGGAGCAG
>CAISVF010000102.1 GCA_903888765.1 uncultured Verrucomicrobia subdivision 3 bacterium
AACCCAATCCCCCACGTAAATATCAAAAGATAAGCCGGAGCCGGGATTAAAGAAAAATTGGTTCATCGTACTATTCTGTGCGTACAGAGAATAGCCGCCACTCAGAGTAAAATTCAGGGTGTTGTATTCGGTTACCGGCCAGTTTAAGGCAAGGTTTACTGCCGGTCGTGTGATCAGGTCGCCTGCACCTCCAGTCGAGCTAAGAACGTGATCGGTGTATTCTTCCGACAATGACGCCCCAGCCCGGAGCGAAACCGGACCCCAAAGCAAATTATAATAACCAACCGTATTTTGCGCCTGCTTGCGGGCTGCTGCCGCCGTATCGCCTGCCATGGAAGCCCGCAACGCTTCCTGCGCCGCCAGTCGCATAGAAAGCAACGGCAGCCCCAACAAAATCAGCATTCCGGACCGCCGGATGCCTCGAAATGAATTGCGGATCATTTTTAGTTACTCTGGCCAAGATTAAAAACCTCGAGTGCTATCAATATACACCAATCTGCGGTGTGCGTCAGCAAAATTATCCGACACAAAATCGCCCCCAACCGGCAACGCCAAGCGAAGGGCAGAAAAGGATCAAGGATGCCAGCATAGCGGGCAACCCACGGCAGTTTCAAAACGAAAAACCGGCCAAATCTTAAACGCTTGAGAGAGAATGGGTTCTATTGCCCTGCCTCACGACGCGCCCATGCGTCGGCTTCCAGAATCTGCTCCAACACCGGATGTTCGACATGCTGGTGCGCATTCATCACCCGGCGG
Source organism: uncultured Verrucomicrobia subdivision 3 bacterium (assembly GCA_903888765.1). Lineage (GTDB taxonomy): Bacteria > Verrucomicrobiota > Verrucomicrobiia > Limisphaerales > UBA11358 > UBA11358. Next base: position 757 of record CAISVF010000102.1, read on the forward strand.
ACCATCGCCGTAATTTGCGGAAAAGTGATTTTCCGGTTCACAAAGGCCTCAACAGCTACTTCGTTGGCAGCGTTGAACACCGCCGGCAGGGTTCCAGAAATGTCCCCGGCGCGACGAGCGAGTTCAATGGCCGGAAAACGGTCTGTATCCGGCTCCTCAAACGTGAGGGTGCCGATCCTAGGAAAATTCGTCTGCACGCGATCGCTGGCAGCCCGCGCAGGATAGGTAAGCGCGTATTGGATGGGCAAACACATGTCCGGTGCGGATAATTGGGCGATCAGTGATCCGTCCACAAATTCCACCATGGAATGAACAATGCTTTGCGGATGCACCACCACGCCGACCCGCGCCATTTCGATATCAAACAGCCAGCGGGCCTCGATCATTTCCAATCCCTTGTTGAACAACGTGGCAGAATCAATGGTGATCTTTCGCCCCATGACCCACGACGGATGTTGCAACGCACGCTCGACGGAGATGGTGTCAAACTTGTCCTTGGGCCAGTCGGTTTTGCTGCGAAATGGCCCGCCGCTGGCGGTCAACCAGAGTTTCCGCACGGAAACCGCCGGCTTGCCATCCAAGCATTGGAAGATAGCCGAATGTTCACTGTCCACCGCCAAAACCCGCACCCCGTGTTTGCGCGCTTCATTCATCACGATCTCGCCAGCCATGACCAGAATTTCCTTGGAAGCCACGGCAATATCTTTTCCGGCGCGAATTGCCGCAAGGGCGGGCTGCAAGCCGGCGGTACCGACAATGGCGATCAGTACAATATCCGCTTCCGGCAGTGTGGCCAGTTGGAGCAAGCCTTGGTTGCCGCAGCAAACCCGGGTGGCTGGTCCAAGGGTATTTTGCAAGGCTTGGGCCTTCGCCGGATCGTTGAGGCAAATAACGGCGGGCTGGTGCCGACGCGTTTGCGCGAGCAACAAATCGGCATTGCCGCCAGCAGCGAGACCGATGAGCCGGATTTGATCCGGTAAATCTTCCGCCACCTTGACGGTGCTGGTGCCGATACTGCCCGTCGAACCGAGTAAAACGACATTTTTCATTTCAATAAGTTGTAGCCGCTGGT
>CAISVF010000103.1 GCA_903888765.1 uncultured Verrucomicrobia subdivision 3 bacterium
ATGGCAGGAGCATAAATGGTCACCCCAGCCGCAAGACCACGTTGGATGAGGAAAAGTCCGGCGCTAAGGAGTCTCGTTTTGCCATCAAACCGGCGGCCAAGGTATTCATAGGCCGTGTAAACGCCCAGGCGGCGGTAAATCGGGAGGAAAACGGCGCAGACCACTATTAGGGCCAGCGGCAGGCCAAAATAATTCTGCACAAAACCGATCCCACTTTCGAATCCCTGGCCGGGGATGGAAAGAAAAGTAATCGCGCTGGCCTGCGTGGCCATGACAGATAGGCCGATGGTTCCCCAGCCGGTGGATTGATTACCTTTGAGGTAAGTATTGAGGTTAATCACATTCCGCGTGCGCCACATGCCATAAGCGGCGATGCCTACCATCGTGCCCAGCAAGATAAACCAGTCCAGCGAGTTCATGCAAAATACCGGGAGAAGAGCAGCAGCAACCCGACCACCATCAGGAACCAAATCAGGACGAAAATATAAAGACCTCGCCAGGAGCGGAAGCCGGGCACACCCGGTGCCTCGTCAGAAGTTCGCAGGTCAGGTGGGGCCGGATTCATTTGCCCAGAGAAACCAGATTGGCGAGCAGGCGATACGCGCCGGGCACGCCGGCTGGAAGTTCCCGGAAAAACACCAGACCCGTGTAAATAAAATAGCCTTGGCCGAATTGACTCACCAGCAGGCTGCCTTGGAGCGGTGCTTCACCGGGGTCGCTACAGGCGAGAATGGGAACAAAATGGTCATCCCACTGGTCGGGGAAATATATTCCACGTTCCTGCACCCAGCCGCTGAAATCAGCCGGGGTTATTTTATTGGGCTTATTCAAAACCGGGTGATCCGGCACCAGAAAGTTCATGGCGGCGGTTTCGTCGGTAATCCGATCATTGGACAAATGCAAGCGATAAGGAGCCAACTGCTCAGTTTTCAAATCGCCGCCCGGGCGGTTATACTGTGCGATCACGGTGCCGCCGGAGTGGACGTAGTCAAACAACGAAGGTAATTGCGGCACCAGATCGGTGCGGACGTTAAAGGCGCGTATTCCGATGACCACCGTGTCAAAAAATTTGAGGCGATTGGTTGTGAGGTCGAGGCCGCTCAGCAAGGTAACGGCATATCCCATTTGCTCCAAACCGGCAGCAACGCTGTCGCCGGCTCCGGGCACATAACCGACTTTTTTTCCCCGAATGGCGAGATCCAGGCTGAGCGCTTTTAGCACCGCAGGCGGCTGCAACAGGAGGTGCGGGATGTGTTTGTAGGAAATTTCGATTCGCTTGCGGTCGTACACCGATTCGCCAATCCGGGCACTGGCAGTGATGGCTGCGCAATCTGATTTTGGAGGAGCGGTGACGTCAAACACAAACCGTTTTTTGTCTCCCGCCCGGGAGAGTTGAAAAGATTGGGAGGCAGGAACAATCTGCCAACCGGCTGGCGCACCGAGTTGTAACCGGCCACTAACATTAGTCCGCGCCGCCGTGATTTCAATTTCCACAGAACGGCGCGAACCCGGCGCAAACAGTTGTACCCCGGCAATAAAATTCAACGAGACAGGTGGAATAACTTCGAGTCTCTGCCGGGTTCCGCTTTGCAACGGTTCGCCAGAGACGACCAAGTTCTGACCATCCACTTCAAAAACCTGTTCGACTGGAAATGCGCACGGGCTTTCCGGAGAACCGATGAGCGAGGCGTCGGCGACCCGAAACATGCCCTTGTCCGGTTCTTCCCCCATCCAATAAGGCTGCGTAAGGGGCGCGCCACCGGGCAGGGGAACGATTTGGTCGCGCCGCACAGTCTCATTGTAGAGTAAATCCACTTGTGGCGCAGGGAAAGCTCCTTTGCTGGCGGGATACCGGGTAGCCACCCAACGTACTGGGATATGGGATCGCAGGGTAATCGAGTGTTGCAATGTCAACTTTTCCCCCGGCGTGACTTCTGCTTGCATGATGGCGGTATCCACTTCCAAACCGAGGCAAGATTGGAGGATCTGGCCGAGTTGCTTTTCCTTTTCAATCACAACCGGGTCAGGAGGCAACCGTGAAACCAGAGCGCGCAGTTTCAATAGACCGGCAACACTTTCATCCGGTGCCTCGGGATTAAAATGCAGAATGACTTCCTCGCTTAACCTGGCAATTTCCGCTCCTCCAGAGTAGCGCGTCCAGGTTCTTTCTACTCCGTCGAGAATATCGTTGGTCACCGGGTCACCGGCGAGAAGCTGAAATGATTCAGTTCTGACGCCGCCGCCACCGCCACCAAAATTGCCAAAGCCCTGTGTCTTATGCATCGCACGACTGCGGCCGGCGATGTTACCGAATGGTTCGCCGGATTCAGGGTCGTTGCCGGCAATCGTCATTTGCACCGTACCGGGACCGGAGTTGCCGCCACGTCCATTCACGAAAATGCGTTTGGGTTGCCAAATCGTGAGGTGAGTTAATTGATCCGGAAAGGCCCGGGGATCGCCGGCTAGTTTGAAGGCTTCCAGACTCAACACCGCCGACGCGGTGTGATGTCCGTGCGTGCCGCCCGCCTGCGTGGAAAAGCGATTGACAACCACATCCGGTCGGAAAGTGCGGATGACGCGGACGATGTCGGCCACGACTTGCTGATGATCCCAGATTTCGAGAGTTTCCCGATAGTCTTTGGAAAATCCAAAATCCATCGCCCGAGTGAAAAATTGCCGCCCGCCGTCCAGTCGCCGGGCGGCGAGCAATTCCTGGGTGCGGATGACCCCAAGCTCTTCCCCGAACTCAGATCCGAGCACATTCTGTCCACCATCGCCACGCGTCAGGGAGAGGTAAGCGGTGCGGTAGTTGCGACCTCGTGCCAGATAAGTGATGAGCTGCGTATTTTCGTCATCCGGATGAGCGGCAACATAAAGCACGCTGCCCATTTCGGCGAAAGCGCGCAGTTGCTGTAAGATAACCGGAGCTGGCATGATTTTTTCTTGGCCGGACATTGCCGCAGGAAAAAAGGCGACCAGCCAGACCCAACCCAAGCAGATTATTGACCCGCGCGGTTTGCACCAAGGCGCCAGAAGAGAAACAGATGGCGTCATTACTTCAGAGTCGAAATAAGATCGTCATTCATTTTCACATAGCCGGTATCCTTCGCCTTGATCGCCAATTCGGTTGAACGTTTGGCGGCGGCAATGGCCCCCTCCTTGTCTCCCAGTTTAGCGAGGATTTTTGCCTGGAGATGAACCATATAATGAGCCTCACGCTGCTTGATGGCGGCCTCCACCCAAGTCTTGGCCTTGGCCAAATCCTGCCCGTGATCGAAATAAAACATGGCCGCTTGATAATATGGCTTGTTGGGAGCATCGGATGCCATGGTGGCTTCAATCTGGGGAACCAGCTGGCTGGTGAGTTCCACTTCGATCGGTATCGGAACCACCGTTTTATCCCAGATAAGATTCAAGATCGCCGATTCATCGCGGAGATGATTGAACTCAATGGTGAACGTTTCGAGGCTGGTATCTGATAAGTTCACCGGCCGTACGTTGAAGCGGACGACATCGGCCTTTTCATCATATTGGGTGCCCGACTGACCTACCCCTTTATTCAGAATGATCGTCCATTCAGCTTCGCCGGGAATGGTGTAAAGCGCATACGAACCTGCCGGAACCGGGGTGCCTTTCAGTTTGACCGTGGTGCTAAAGGAAATTTTGGTGGCGGCATTTGCTCCGGTGCGCCAGACGGCAGCATATGGCACCACGCTTCCAAAAATCTGGCGTCCCTTCATGCTGGGGCGGGAGTAAACAATTTCAACATCAGTTAATCCCACCCTTTGTTTAATGGTGCAAGCCGGGCTGGGGGCCGGAAACTCGATTCTCTTCGCTGCCTGGCCGTAGCCTTGGCTGGTTAAACACAACCCGAAAACCAGCAGGAGAAAGTACGGAAAAAATGTCCTTTTCATAACGAATGCCACAAAACCACCACGCTTTTCAGGTCAAAGCCTGCAGCCAATTACTTTTGCACCGAGAAATTCAGAGAATATTGCGTGTCTTCCCACAGCAGTTTCAAAACGCCGCCACCCGCCGGGTTTTTCCCGACCGACATGGTGAATTGATGAACAGGTGCGGGGGCAGAGTCCTTTTTCAGATCCACACGCGCTAAATCTTGTTTTTCGTCATATTGGGTTCCCCATTGGCCAATTTGCTTATTGATGATGAGTTTGGCGGTGCCGTCCTCGGCGGGTAAAGTGAACAGGGTGTAGGTTCCAGCGGGCACGGTGGTGTCACCAATGACCAGGGGCTTTTGCGTGATGAGCAACGTGGCTTCATCCGCTCCCGTGCGCCAGACTTTGCCGAAAGGAACCAGCGAACCCCAGATTTTTCGCGCTTCGCCAGACTTAGGATCTTTGGTTAAAGGCCGTCCGTAGGTAATGGTAACCCGGTTGCCATCAATCACGGCGCTGGTCGTCTCGTGCGGGCTCACGCGTTGATGTTGGGCTTGCAGTGGCAAGGTGCTGAGAATGAGGGCGGCGACAACGAAGCAGTTTTTGATGGCTTTCATAATATGTTCTTTGCTGGATAGTGCTTTATGGGGTTAATGACGTTTCACTGGCAACTTAGGTAACCAGCTTTCGCTTGGCAAGCAGGAACGCCTGCCGCCCAACGGAATTCCATCAGCCGCCAAATTAAAAGGACTTATTTCAAACCGACTGGCGACGAAGCAGCAAGCCAAGGGACAATCCGGAGCGAACCGCAGTCAGGGGTTTTGGGTGCCGGGGTAATGGCTGCCCACCCACTGTTGGTCCCGCAGGCTGGAGGCTTGCGCATTGCCCCGGGTGGCGTCCCCGCCGGCATCCTTGGTTGGGAAGGTATCGTTTGCATATGCCAGAGTGCTGCCATCGAGCCATTTATGGCTCTCTGCGTGACCATCGCAAAAATTAAAGTCGGCAGAGGTCACGTGGAAGGCCGCGGGTGAATCCAGGAATTTGGCGTCGGTAAAATTGGCCGCCACAGTGCCATAATTAGACATTTCCCACGATCCAAGATTTTGTCCTCGCATATCGGCACCTTCTATCAAGATAATTTTATCGCTGGGGCGAGTGATGGAGGTTCGCTTGTTTAAATTCGCCGAGCTGGCCCGAGCTTCCCCATTCAAAAAGGCAGCCCCGGAAAAACTGTCCCAGGAATAAGGCCCGGCATAGCCTGAGCCCACCGGCATTTGGTATCGCTTATCGCCGGGGCAATGCACCAGATCGGGGTTTTTGCAATATTGATAGAGCGGGCCGGCGATTCCCGGGGCAGGCTGTTGGAACCCCATTTCCGTGAGGTATTTTTGAGCGGCTTCCGTATTGGGCAGGATCCCGGTGGGCAGCGGAGCATTCATGTAATTGAACTGCGTGCGCCAAGGAATCCCTTCCGGGGCGGCGTGGACCGGTGCGCCGGTGGAGGTATAGGTGCTCAAATTGCAGAGGAGGTCATTATTATCGTCTGAATACATGATCCACCCCAAGTCCAGTTGCTTGATGTCGTTCAAACAGGCGGCCGTGGTGGCTCGCTGTTTGGCCTTGGCCAAAGCCGGCAGGAGCATGGCCGCCAGAATGGCAATAATGGCGATCACGACTAGCAATTCAATCAGCGTGAAGGCCAGCCGCAGCCGTTTCACGGGTTTGCGTATAGAAGTAAAAAGCGGTTTCATAATCATGCGAGCTTTTACCATGCGATCTGGTTGGTGGCTTGACCTTAAGCCGCTTATTGCCAGGTTGCAACCGCAAAATAATTGCTCCGCGCGGAATTTTTCTAATTGCGTAAACCGCCGGCAATCCGCAAAGCTGTATTCATAATTGACGATGCTGACGACGCTGCGCATTAAAAACCTGGCTCTGGTGGAGGACCTTACCCTGGAACTCCAGTCCGGGTATAACGTCATCACAGGCGAGACCGGCGCGGGCAAATCCATCATCCTCGGGGCGATCAATCTGGTATTGGGAGAACGCGCCGATCGCTCGCTGATCCGCAGTGGAGCGGAAAGTTGCTCGGTGGAGGCGGTTTTTGACGTCAAGAATTTGCGTGCTCCGCTCAAAGATTGGCTGCAAGAAAGCGGATTGGAAGCGTGCGAAGAATATCAACTGGTCGTCAAACGCACTTTTACGGCTACCGGAACCAACCGGCAGTTTATTAACGGATCCCCAACCACGCTGGCCATGCTGAGTTCCCTCGGCGAATGGCTGGTGGACATGCATGGTCCGCACGACCACCAGTCGCTGTTACACCCGGCCAAGCAACTCGCCATTCTGGATGCCTTTGGCAGATTGGAAGACGAACGAAAAGCCTTCGGCGAACTCGTGCACCGTCGAGCGGGACTGGAAGCAGCCAAAGCCGCGCTCGTAGTGGATGAAAAGACCTACGCCCAACAAATTGACCTGCTGCGCTTTCAGGTGCAGGAAATTATCGCCGCGCGCCTGCAACCGGGCGAGGATGCATTGGTCGAGCAGGAATTCCTCCGCGCCAGCAACGCGGCCAAGCTATTGCAGTTGAGCCAGGACGCCATGGGGGCGCTCAGCGAAAGTGACGACTCCCTGCTCATGCAGTCCGGGGCCATCGGCCGCCTGCTCGCGGAACTCCAGCGCGTGGACGCCGGCGCAGCGCACTTAACGGAATTGCACGCGCAAGCCGGCGAGATGTTACGTGATTTGCAGGCCGAATTGTCGCGCTATGCCGACAAGGTGGAACTCGATCCGGCACGCTTCGCAGAACTAGAGGAGCGATTGAATCTGCTGCATTCCCTGAAGCGAAAATACGGAGGGTCAATTACCGAAGTCATCGCTTTTGGCGAGGAGGCCCAACAGAAACTGGCATCGCTCGAAAGCCGGGATGCCGAACTGCTCCGAATTAACGCGGAAATGCAAAAGCTGGACGGCGAAATTCTGGTCGCCGGCAAGAAACTTTCTAGTGCACGCAAAAAAGTCATCGCTCCGCTGGCCAAGGCGGTCAGCCGCCAATTGGAAGATTTAGGTTTCAAGCAAGGTCGCTTTGATATTCAGCAGGAGGCGGACATGGCCGGCTTAGCGCCCGGTGAAAACCGGATTGACACCCAGCGACCGCGCCTGAGCGCTGCGGGATTTGACGTCGTGGAATTTCAGTTTGCGCCTAATCTCGGCGAACCGGCCAAGGCCTTGCGGGCCATTGCTTCCTCGGGAGAAATGGCGCGGGTGATGCTCGCTTTAAAAACCGTGCTGGCAGCCGAAGATGAAATTCCGGTGCTGGTTTTTGACGAGGTGGATGCGAATATTGGCGGCGAGACGGCCAACGTGGTGGGGCAAAAAATGCGACAGATTGCCGCTAAGCGGCAAGTCCTGTGCATCACGCACCTGCCGCAGGTGGCCGCGTCTGCAGACGCCCATTACGTGGTGACCAAGCTGGTGAAAAATGGCCGGACGATTTCGGAAATCACCCGGCTCGATAATAAATTCCGTATCACCGAACTCGCACGCATGCTTGGCGGCCAAAGCGACGCCGCCCGGAAACACGCTGAAGCGTTACTCAGGCAAACTGGGTAATTTTCTCAAGCCGACCTGAAGCGGGCAGGGGAATCAGCTCGCAGTTCCCTGATTGGGAGGCTTTCATTTCAGCAATTCCCGCTGCCAGTTCATCAATTCCGGGGCGTGTTTATCCCAGTCGCGGGCGAGGTCGCCCAGAACGGATTTGGGGGCAATAAGCGTCGGGTCAAGCTGCAAGCCGTGCGCGTGGTGATCACGGATTTTTTCCAGACTGCGAAAGCGCTTGAATTCTGCTTCGGTAGGTCGCTTGGAGTGGTGGCGAATTTTTGCCGGAAATTGTTCCGGCGCGATGGCGAGGGCAGCCTTGATGGCGGCCAGCAAAGTTTCCCGGCGGCGCGGATGCATGCGCGGTGGGATAAGGTGCTCATAAGGCTGCTGCCCGGCAGCGGCGGCACAAATGGCAATCAAGGTTTCGTGCGAAAGCACAAAAAACGGAGGCCGGCTGGCGGCAATCGCCTCGCGCTCGCGCCAATGCCAGAGTTCCCGCAGAATGGCCAGGGCAGGCGATTCCAGGAAGGTGCTGCCTTTGATGCGCCAGATGTCGTCGGAATCAACCTCAGGCGGCACGGAGCTTTCCACGATAAGTCGGGCGCAGCTTTCCTGATGCCAGGCGAGCCGGCCTTTGGCGATCAGCTCGGAGCGGAGTTTTTCCTCCAGGGTTTTCAAAAAACGCGTGTCATTGCGCGCGTAATCCTCCATGCGCGGCGTGAGTGGACGTTGCGCCCAATCCGCCTTCTGCGGTCCTTTGTCGAGTTTGACTCCGAGAAACTTTTCGACGAGTGCGCCCAGCCCGAACTGGCGTTCGCCCAGAAGCCGGGCCGCAAGCATAGTATCGAAAATTTTGAAAGGCGTGAAGTCGTGGTGCTTTTTCAGGAGCCGCAGATCATAGTCCGCCGCATGAAAAATCAGCTCTCGCCCCGCCAGAACCGCGAAGAGCGGCTGCAGATCCATGGGAGCCAACGGATCCACCAGCCGGTCGCCATCGGCGGTGCTGATCTGAATCAGACAGACCTTTTCTGGATAGGCGTGAAGACTATCGGCCTCGGTGTCAATCGCCAGCCACCCAGCCGCGTTCAGGTCCGGCAGAAACGCGGAGAGCTTTGCTTGGGTGTCAATCACGATGCCAGTATTATGACCCAAAGGCGGCCGTTTGAAAAGGATTCCCGCAAGCCATTATTGGGCAGGAGGAATGGGGAGTCAGAAACCGCCAGATAGGCGCGAGGTGTTTAGCCCAACAACGTTGGAATGTTTTATCTGACTGAATACCGATATCCTGCAAAAGCTGTGTGCCTTGAAATAAGAGATAATTAATTTATAATAAATAATTATTATAAAAAGGACTGCCGCAGTAGGCCTAGGTAGGTTTAGCTGCCAA
>CAISVF010000104.1 GCA_903888765.1 uncultured Verrucomicrobia subdivision 3 bacterium
ATCCAATGAGGACGGCCAGGGCTTTGAATTTGACCGGCAATAGCAGGGACAAGCCCAAACCAAAAGCAATCAGCAGCCACTGAAACCCGGCCAGCACAATCACCGGTGCCAGAATTTCTCCCAGCGCCAGTTGCCAGCCGGGCAGCGGAAAAGTTTTGAGGATATCGGCCTGCGGCAGATCCCGGCGGAAATCCAGGCGCAGGAGTTGTGGTCCCAACAGCAAAGTATAGCCAAGCACGATGGCGACACCCAGGACGGCCACCAGGGGAAGTGACTTGTGTCCCGAGTGGCCCAGGCCACCCAGCAGAACCATGCCAATGACCAGTAATAGAATCCACAGCCGCGGCGAAAGCACCTGACGCAAACCGAGTAGATTTTTCCAAACCAGCGCGGTAACCGCCGGGCCGGTAGGCGCTAATACAAACCACGCCCGGGCGGGTTTGGACGGCTTGCGGGCGGCTTGCCAGTTGCCCGCCCGCACGGCAGCGATCCGCACGGCCAGCTTTTGCGATGCGACCAACGAGGCTTCCTCGAAGGCGACATCGGAAAAAATCACCCAAAAATAATGCAGCGAAAATAGCACCAGCGCCGGCCCCAGCGCGGTAAAAAACGCAGCGGTATCGGTCGCAAAAAACGGCTGTAACAGCAGCCGAAAAGGATAGAGCAAATACCAGGCCGGGCCGGCCGTCAGCAGTGCCTGTCCATATTTCAGCAGTGCCTGGAAATCACCGGTATCGGCGGTAGCCAGCGGCGGCAAGGTGCTTTTTGCCCAGAGATACACGCCGCCGCCGAGGCCCAGAGTCACGAGCAAAACCAGAGACCGCCGCAAGCGTTGGGAAACGCCGTGATCCAGCAGCAGCGTCCGGGCAAAGGAACTGCCCAGCAAATGCAGATTCAAAGTCGAGAGGACCAGCCACCAGCCAAAGGCGTGCGTCCAGATTTGGCCGCCAAACCGGCGCGACAGGAGGGTCAGAAAAAACGCGCTCGCCAGAATTCGCACCTGCGAGCGCAGGAGTTTGAAATGCACCAGGGTCCGCCGGGAAACCGGTGCCGGGAAAAGAAACGCGACTTCGGCTTCGGTAAAGGTGAGCGCTGCGCGCTCGTGCGGAATGAGCCACGCGAACAGCAGAATAATAAATAGCCCCAGCGCGGCCAAAGATGGCATCAGCCCCTGCAGGTCTCCCGAAAAATAAGGCGGCACGGCACCGGACGGCGCCGCCCCATAGCCGTGGATCAGATAGCGGAAGAAGTACCAATAGAAATAAAGGCCGCCGACCATGGCCCCGAAAAGATATTTTGGCTTTTTTAAGCGCTGGAGGCGCGCGATCAAGTGGTTGCGCGTCGAATGGTACTGCAGGTAGCAAAGCGCGCTTATCATAAGGGAGCGCCCGGCAGAGCCGGGGGGGCGTCTTCGCTGGTCGCGCGGAAGAAAATCTCCTCCAGACTGGCATCCCCGGCGGATTGAGAAAATTGGAGTTTGACTGCGGCCAGGGTGCTATCCGCGATCTTCCGGCCATTTTTCACAATCAAAACCCGCGAGCAGATTTCCTGAACGAGATGCAGCAGGTGTGAGCTGATAATGATAGCCGCGCCATTGCGGGCGCGTTTTAAAATCGAATCTTTCATGCGCCGGATACCATACGGATCCAGGCCGGTAAGCGGCTCGTCGAAATAAATCACCTGCGGCCCATGTAGCAAGCCGCAGGCAATGGCCAGCTTCTGCTTCATGCCGCGTGATAGCTCGCCCGGCAAGGCGGCACGTTTATGTGCCAGCTCGAGTTCCTCTAAAAGCTCGCCGCCGATTTTTTCGTAGTCGGCCACTTGGTAGATGCGCGCTACAAAGCTCAGGTGTTGCCAAACCGTGAGATAATCAAACAGGCGCGGTTCATCGTTGAAAAAAGCCAGCTGCCGCTTGGCAGCCACGGCGGCAGACACGATATCATGGCTACCCACCGTCACTTTACCACGCGTTGGCGGGATGATGCCCGCGAGACAACGGAGCGTGGTCGTCTTGCCCGCCCCGTTGGGGCCAACCAGGCCGACCACTTCGCCCGGCTGGATGGAAAATGAGAGGTCATTCACGGCAATAAATTCGCCGTAAAGTTTGGTAAGTCCGTCAACTTGAACCATAGGCAACCGGGGTGGTCAGTTTCTCTGATCCCGGAAGTTGAAAATTTACAGCTTGGCGAGGATAGCGTAAAGCGTTGAAAATTTAGCGGGCGGGAGATTTTGAGACTTTCCGGAGCTTGCCGGGACGGAAGGGTTGGCTTAGATTTTGGCGCTTGAAAAAAACCGGCCGGCTCGTCATCCCGCGCAAGACGATTTATCGTCTGTCGATTTATTTGCGCTGTCTGGCGCGGCTGCGGGATAACGGTCTGGGGACGGTCTCCAGCGAGGCGCTCGCGCAAGTAGCCGGAGTAAAGCCAACCCAGTTGCGCAAAGATCTCGCCTGTTTCGGCACGTTTGGCACGCGCGGCTTGGGTTACGATGTGCTGGCGCTGTCCCAGCGGATTGCTGACGAACTGGGGACGTCCAGTCTGCAGCCCGTGATTCTGGTGGGCGTCGGCAATCTCGGCCTGGCGCTGGTTTCCTATCGCGGATTTGAAAAGGAAGGGTTTGAAATCATTGCAGCGTTTGATGCCGAGCCAAAACGGAAACGGGACAAGGAAATCAAACAGCCGATCCTCGGCATGGAAGAGCTGTCGCAGTTTGTAAATGAAAACGGGGTTAAAATGGCCATCCTCTCGGTTCCAGCCGCGTCGGCCCAAGCCGTGGCCAACCGGCTCATTGAAGCCGGTGTGATGGGTATCCTGAATTTCTCACCGATTGTGCTCGCCGTGCCGGAGGAGGTGATGGTGAATAACGTCAACCTCGCCATCGAGCTGGAAAATCTAAGTTATTTCATCCACGGGTGAAGGCGGCTTCATGGCGGCAGCCATGCCGAAAACCCCCAGCCCATCACTGACGGACAGACGCCGAAGATTCTGCTCAGCCCACTTTTTGGTCGGGCTACACCCGGGGAGAGGCGTATTTAAGGCCGGTGTGGCGGATATCCTGCGCTTCCCAGAGATAAACCACGTCTTCGGCAATATTGGTGGCGTGGTCAGCAATGCGTTCGAGACTCTTGGCGGCCACCATCCAGTGCAGGCAGCGACTGATGGCGTCGGGGGTTTCGACCATGTATTGCACCAGAGCGGCGTGGATCTGTTTATTGAGTGCATCCACTTCCTTGTCCTGGGGAATTACGGAACGGGCGGCAACGGGGTCGTGATGCACAAAGGCATCAAGCGCGGCTTTGAGCATGGCAAGCGCGCGGGTGGCCATGCGCGGTAGGTCGAGTTGGATTTTTACCGGGGGTTCCTGGCTCAAATCACGGGCTCGCTTGGCAATTTTGGTGGCCTCATCGCCGATGCGCTCCAGATCCTGGGAAATTTTCATCGCGACCATGACGAGCCGCAGGTTTGTGGCCAGCGGTGCCTTGGTGAGCAACTGAATGGCGAGTTCGTCAATCTCCACTTCGCACCGGTCAATAATCTCGTCAT
>CAISVF010000105.1 GCA_903888765.1 uncultured Verrucomicrobia subdivision 3 bacterium
CAAACATTGTAGATCATTAATTAACCACAAGCGGCTTTCCCGACATCATACGGTTTGCCTCATTCTCCCATCTTTTCCTCTCATGAAAAAATTCTTATTCGCCATTCTTGGTTTTGCCCTGGTCTCCGCAGCACACGCTGAGCTGAAACTCCCTGGCGTGATTAGCGACCACATGGTCTTGCAGCAAAACCAATCCGATCCAATCTGGGGCTGGGATGATCCCGGCACGAGCATCACCATTTCCTTTGCCGGTCAAAACTATTCAACCACGGCGAACGCGGACGGCAAATGGGTGGTAAAGCTATCACCACAGCCCTTCAACGCCGCGCCTCAGACGTTGACCGTTTATGGTTCAACCACGCGTGAGATTCACGATGTCCTGATTGGCGAAGTCTGGCTGTGTTCGGGCCAATCCAATATGGAAATGGGCATTGGCGCGGTGCAAAATGGGATCAAAGAGATTGCGGCGGCGAACCATCCCGGCATTCGCTTGCTGATGGTGCCAAATTTGTGGCAGCCGGAACCCAAGACGGATCAAATGGGCAACTGGAAGGTTTGCACTCCGGAGAATGTTGCGATGGGAGGCTGGAACGGATTTTCTGCAGCCGGTTATTTCTTTGGTCGTGAACTGTATCAGCAACTTAATATCCCCATTGGCTTGATCGACGCCGATTGGGGGGGCACGCGCATTGAATCCTGGACTGCGCCGGAAGGGTTTTCCAGCGTTCCGGCATTAAAGGGGTTGGATGCAGCCGTGCAAATGAGTAATCCCCAAACCCCCGCGCATCAGATTAAGTTGGAGCAGGTGCTGGGCGAAACCGAATCATGGCTGGCATCCGCTCGCGCTGCGGCGGCGAAGCATCGGCAGCCGCCCGCCATGCCCATATATCCACCTGAATTGCTGCCTCCCCATGATTTGCAAAACCCCACGGCCTTGTATAACGGAATGATTTACCCCTTGGTGCCGTTTTGCCTGCGCGGGAGCATCTGGTATCAGGGGGAAGCAAATAATGGTGAAGGCATGCTCTACGCCGACAAAATGAAGGCGCTGGTCAATGGCTGGCGCAAGGTGTGGAGTCAGGGAAATTTTGCGTTCTATTTTGCCCAGATTGCCCCGTTTAATTATGGTGGCAAACCCGAACGACTCAGCGAATTATGGGAAGCTCAAGCAGCCGCCGCCCGGGAAATTGCCAATGCCGGCATGGCGGTAATCAATGACATCGGCAACCTCACGGACATTCACCCGAAGAATAAACAAGAAGTTGGCCGGCGCCTGGCGCTGCTGGCGCTGGCCAAGACCTATGGCAAAAAAGATCTGGTTTGTTCCGGGCCGGTCTTTCAGGCCTTAAAAATTGAAGAAAATCAGCTGCGGGTGCAGTTCGCCCACGCGGAATCAGGCCTGGCCAGCCGGGATGGTCAGTCATTGAATTGGTTTGAAATTATTGATGCCGAGACGGGTGGCTTTGTGAAAGCCGAGGCCCGGATCGATGGCCCTGCGGTGGTGCTCTCTTCGCCCCAGGTCCGGCATCCGGTGGCTATGCGGTTTGCCTGGAGCCAACTGGCCGAGCCCAATTTGATGAATAAAGCCGGCTTGCCGGCCGGCGCTTTCCGCGCGGGCGAGGTGCCGCAGCGGGACTGGCTGGCAACGGCAGTGCCGGAGGCCAAGGAATACAGGCTAGTCTATGATCTGGACCTGAACCGGCTCGGGCCGGAAATTCATTGGAACGTGGACAACCGGGAAAAAGTTCAGGGAAGTTTCGATCGCATTGCCTACTGCCTAGAACTCGAAGATGCCGCCGGCGACAATCGATCCGTCTATGTATCCATGGACGCGTTTACAGATTCCCTGGATAAAATTGGAGTGCCAACCTATCAATCAAAGGCGCGGTTCCAACAAAACCTCGCGCATATGAATGTGTATTCCAATGTCAAAGAAATTGTGACCGGCACCGATCTGGACGGCGGCAACGTTGAGTTCTGGCCGAATAATTACGGTCCGAACAATGCTGCCAAAGTTCTCAACGCCTCGTCCGCCGGTTTTGATTTTGGCGATGAAGTGAGCGATCCGGCTGACGGTTATGGGTCAATGCAGGTGCACAATCATAACGCCAAACAGACCATTTTCGCTATCAATCATTGGCGCGAAGGATCGGGAGCGGACCTCGGCATTGGGAATGCGCCTTCCGGCAATGCGGATTGGACTTTTGCCGCCAACGCCGGCAATTTCAAAATCAAGCGCTTGCGCATCCTGGTGCGCGGCCATTAGCGGCAACCATCCCCTGCCCGTCCCTTGCCCGGCTTCCGGCTATTTCAACCGGTTGACGCGCAGGACGGCTTTGCGGATCCACGCTCGCGGGTTAAAGCGCGGCAATTGGGAGAAGAACACATTGCTCCAACCCGGAATGCTGAGGCAGCGGGCGCTGCGAAAATCGCGCAAGCCGACGACCGCCACCTCCCGGGCTGACATTTTCCGGGCTACTTGCAGCTGTCGCACATGATGTGCCCGTGCCACCATGGAAAAATTGGTTTCGGTCGGTCCCGGGCACAAATCAGTGACAGTAACCCCCGTGCCCCGCAATTCCTCATGCAAGGCCTCGGAATAGGAAAGCACAAAGGCCTTCGTCGCGAAATAAACTGCCATGTTCGGGCCGGGCATGAACCCGGCCACCGATCCAACATTCAATATGCCTCCCCGGCGGCGCTGGATCATGCCCGGCAGAAAAAGTCCGGTCAGGGCCACGAGTGCGGCAATATTGACTTGAATCATTTCCAGCTGGCGGGCTAAAGGCAGATCCGCAAAACCGCCATGCAGGCCGAACCCCGCATTGTTTACCAGCACGTCCACTCCCCTGCCCTGCAGCCGGTCAAAAATCCATTGCGGAGAGGTCGCCTGGGATAAATCGCAGCCAAGGATTTCTACTTGAACGGAAAATTGTTGACGCAATTCTTCCGCCAGTTTTTCCATCGCCGTGGTATTACGGGCCACCAGAATGAGGTTGGAATTTCCGGCGGCAAAAACTTTAGCCAGTTCCCAGCCGATGCCGGAAGAAGCCCCGGTAATTAATACGGTTTCCTTGGTCATAAAAGCCGCGCACGGGACTGCGTCCCGGCAGCCGGTGCGCTCAACGGTTTCCCCAGCCGAAACGGGTCGTGATCGGCCAGTAAACAAAAAATGATTTTCCAATCACGTTCCGGGCGGGAAATGGTCCCCAGGCGCGCGAATCAAAACTATTGCAGGTATTATCACCCATGACCATGTAGGAATCTATGGGGTGGCTCTCGCCGCTATCGGGGTTGGTCATTTCGTAAAGCACGTTGGTGAACACCGTGTTTTCGTCGGGAAATTTGGGGGCCAGCACAATGTAAGGACGG
>CAISVF010000106.1 GCA_903888765.1 uncultured Verrucomicrobia subdivision 3 bacterium
CGCTCCGACCGCCTCAACCCCTCGACCAAGGGAGCGTTCCTATAGGCAAAAGGCTTTTCTCCTTTTGAACTCCCGCCGTTCTCCTTTTGTTCCCGCCCCGACAACAAAATCCTATTATCAAAAAGTCCCAATTCAATGCCTATGAGGGAAGGCGGGGAGGCCTTGCAGGCACAAGCATTGCCGGGAAACTACCGGACCCGCAGCGGTTACCCGCCAGAAGACCGGCATTCGCATGGTTCCGCAAGGCAAGGGTAGCCCGGTATTATTTTTGCCTGACAGGCTGCTGAGGCCGACGCGAGAAGGGAACCGTAAAATACTTTACACCATTTTTGCCAAACCACAGATTATGGGGGTGTTGACCAGAAGTGATACCGGGGGGCAGTCGGCAGATGCCGCCGCCACTCCGAATCCCAGCGATTTTTCCGACCGGTTTCAGGCCGCCCTTCAGCGGTCGCAGCAGTTCCTTTTATCGGAACAAAAGCCGCAAGGCTACTGGGTGGGTGAATTAATGGTGGATTCGACGCTCGTTTCGGACACCGTCGCCTACCACCACTGGAACGGCAAGGTGGATCCAGAGTGGCAGCGCAAAGCGGTAAATCACATCCTTTCGATGCAATTGCCTGACGGCGGCTGGAATATCTATTACGGCGGGCCGTCGGAAGTAAACGCCACCATCAAAGCTTATCTGGCCTTAAAGCTGGCCGGGGTTTCCGTAAAAGATCCACGCATGCTCAAGGCCCGCGAGGTGGCGCTGCATTTCGGCGGGGTGCCGCGCATGAACACGTTTTCCAAGCTCTATCTGGCGCTCATCGGCCTGTATCCTTGGGAATATGTCCCGACCATTCCGTGCGAAGTCCTGATGATCGGCAAATGGTTCCATGTCAATTTCTGGGACATGAGCAACTGGTCGCGCGGCATGCTCGTGCCGCTGGCCATCATCAACCATTTCAAGCCCACCCGCCCGGTGAAGGTTACCCTGGATGAGCTTTTCCCTGATGGCATTCACGAACGTGACCTTGCCCTCGCACCGGATCCAGAGAAAATTTCCCTCCGCAATTTTTTCCTCTGGCTGGACCGCCTCCACAAACTCGCGGAATGGTTTGCGGAACACAGCATCCATCCCTTCCGCAAAACCGCCCTGAAAAAATGTGAAAATTGGATGCTCGAACGCTTTGAGGGCAGCGACGGCCTCGCGGCAATTTTTCCGGCCATGCTCAATGCGCTCATCGCGCTTAAGGCGCTGGGGTATCCCGACGACCATCCGCAAGTCATCCGGGCGGCGCATGAACTAAAAAAACTGGAACACGAGACCAGCGACAGCGTCCGCATTGAACCCTGTTTTTCGCCCGTCTGGGACACGGCCATTGTGGCCATCTGCCTGCGCGAATCCGGCGTGCCGGAGGATCATCCCCGGATGAAGCTGGCCGCCGAATGGCTGATGGGCATGGAAATCCGTTTTCGCGGCGACTGGCATCACAAAAACCCCGTGGATGTCGAGCCGAGCGGTTGGGTCTTTGAGTATGCGAATAAATGGAACCCCGACGTGGATGACACGGCAATGGTACTGCTCGCCTTGCGCCTGATCGCGACGGATAATCCCGGCAAGCGCGACGAATGTTTTAAGCGCGGCTTGAAATGGATGATGACCTTCCAATGCAAGGATGGTGGCTGGGCGGCCTTCGACAAAGATTGCACAAAAAACATTCTCGAAAAAGTCCCATTTGCCGATCATAACGCCATGCTTGACCCGGAATGTGCGGACATCACCGCGCGCATTCTCGAACTACTGGGTTACGAAGGCTGGAGTCTGAGCAACAATCAGATCAAGGACGCACTGGCATACGTCAAGTCACAGCAGGAAGAAGACGGCTCCTGGTACGGACGCTGGGGCGTCAACTACATCTACGGCACCTGGCAGGTACTGCGCGGAATGCGCGCGCTCAACCTAAACATGCAGGAAGAGTGGCTCCAAAACGGCAAACTCTGGCTGGAAAGCGTGCAGCATGCAGACGGCGGCTGGGGCGAGCGATGCAATACTTACGACGATCCCGTCTTTAAGGGCCAAGGCCCCAGCACCGCTTCACAAACCGCATGGGCCGTCATGGGGTTGTGTACGTTCGACGATCCAGAGATTCCCGCGCTCAAGCGCGGCATTGAATACCTTTGCCGCACACAAAATCCGGACGGATCCTGGACTGAACACGAAACCACCGGTACGGGCTTCCCCAAGGTATTTTACCTCAAGTACGACATGTACCGTAATGCATGGCCACTGCTTGCGCTCGCCACCTACCGGCAGATCCGAGACCGTGCCTCATCACCGAGTCAGCGAACCGGCCACCCAAATTCCAAAGCCGTAGCGTGAGTTAAAACTCCGCTACGGATAACTACAATGGTCGCTTAAGGCCTCAGGAACAACCGAGGCTTTCGCCACAATTCAGGCACTTGTAGCAGGCACCGTTGCGAACAGTGATCTGGCCGCAGGTGGGACAACTGGGGGCATCCTGCTGGTTGGTAATCATCTGTGTCAGAGAGGCAGCGCGACGTTCGTGCTTGGGTTCCACGGCCGGCCGGGAGCTAAGGACATCGGTATTTTCCTCGGCAACAGCGAGCAACTCAGGCACGGGCCGATTTACCTTTTTTTTTATCTCCTCAGCCAACCCCGGCATAACGAACTCGGGTTGTGTGCGCGCAACGTTCAATCCTTCGCGATAGCCGGGAATGAATTGCAGAGCCATCCAGCGAAACACGTAGTCCGTGATGGAGGAGGCGTTCCGAATATCAGGGTTCTTGGTGAAACCACTCGGCTCGAAGCGCTGATGTGCGAATTTTTTTACCAGGGCTTCCAAGGGGACACCATACTGCCAGGCCAGGCTGGTGAGCGTGCCAATGCTGTCCATCAATCCGCCAATGGTGGAACCTTCCTTGGCCATGGTAATGAACAGTTCACCGGGCTGGTGATCATCAAACAAGCCCACAGTAAGATAACCTTCGTGGCCAGCGATATCGAACTTGTGGGTAATGGCGGTGCGGGTATCCGGCAGACGGCGGCGCAGAGGCTTGCCGGAATCATCCTGCAATTGAGCTACTTCGGCCTCAAGCTGCTGAATGCGCTCAGTAAGCGACAAAACTTCAGCAGAAACAGCGGGCGCCTTATCGCCACCTTCGTTGGTTTTTTTGGTATTGAGCGGCTGCGAACGCTTGGAGCCGTCCCGATAAATGGCTACGCACTTGAGGCCCATTTTCCAAGCTTGCACGTAGGTATCACGAATTTCAGCAACGGTGCATTCGTTGGGCATGTTGACCGTCTTGGAGATGGCACCGCTGATGAAAGGCTGAGCGGCTGCCATCATTTTCAAGTGCGCCAGATAGCCGATGCTGCGCTTGCCGCGAGCAGGGCGGAAGGCACAATCAAAGACGGGCAGATGCAGGGCGTGCAAGCCGCTGGCAATGGTGGCACCGTTTTCCTCGACGTCTTCAATGGTGTCATATTTTTCAATATGCGCAAGAATGCGGGTGATATCGGCCTCCGAGTAGGCGAGCCGGCGCAAAGCATCCCCCACCCCGCGGTTGACAATCTTCAACATGCCGCCACCCGCCAGCAATTTATATTTGACAAGGGCAATATCGGGTTCAACCCCGGTGGTATCGCAATCCATGAGAAAAGCAATGGTGCCAGTAGGCGCCAGAACCGTGACCTGCGCATTGCGATAACCGTGTTGACGGCCCTTGGCCAAAGCCTGATCCCAACAATTGCGGGCTTCGGTCTTGAGATAGCCGAATTCCTCGCTGGGATGAATTTCCTCAACGGCCTGGCGATGAAGCTGAATTACACCCAGCATGGACTCGACATTATCCTTGGCAACCGGTTGATCCACCCCGGCGCAACGCGCATCATGATAACCGGCAAAAGGGCCAACATTCGCGGCTATTTCAGCGCTCTGCTCATAGGCGTGGCCGGTCATGATGGACGTAATGGCTCCCGCCAAAGCGCGCCCTTCATCGCTGTCATAAGGCAGACCGTAACTCATGCAAAGCGAACCGAGATTGGCAAATCCCAATCCGAGAGTACGAAAGATATGGGAATTTTCCGCGATATCCTTGGTGGGATAGCTGGCGTTATCCACAAGAATCTCCTGCGCCGTGATGAAAATGCGGACTGCGGCTTTGAATCGATCAATCTCAAACCGGCCGTCTTCACGCTTGAACTTCATCAGGTTCAGGGATGCCAGATTGCAGGCGGTGTTGTTGATGAAAACATATTCACTGCACGGATTGGTGGAATGAATGGGCTCGGTGCCCTTGCAGGTGTGCCATTTCTGAATGGCACCATCGTATTGAATGCCGGGATCGCCGCAAATATGAGTACCTTCGGCAATTTTATCGAGCAACGCACCTGCATTTTTTTTCTGCAGCGGCTTGCCGTCTTTGATGGCACGAGTCCACCATTCTTTACCGCCCAGAGCCGCTTCAAAAAACTCATCGCTGGCGCGAACGGACAGGTTCTCATTCTGATACATGACGCTGCCATAGGCATCGCCATTATAGGAACCGTCGTAGCCCTGCTCAATCAGCGCCCAAGCCTTCTTTTCCTCTCTCTGCTTGGCATCAATAAACTCCTCGATATCACCGTGCCAGTCGCGCAAGGTATTCATTTTAGCAGCGCGCCGGGTCTTGCCGCCGGATTTCACCACATTCGCGACCTGGTCATACACCTTGAGGAAACTCATCGGCCCGCTGGGCCGGCCTCCCCCGCTTAACTTTTCCCGGCTGGAGCGTATGGGCGTCAGGTCAGTGCCGGTGCCAGAGCCGTACTTGAAGAGCATGGCTTCGCTATAAGCGAGGTGCATGATGGATTCCATGTCGTCCTTGACGGACTGAATGAAGCACGCACTGCCCTGCGGATATTCATATTGGGTACTAGCGCGTTCCGCCTCAGCGGTCCGGCGATTGAAAAACCAATTGCCCTTGCTGGAATTTTTCCCGACCCCGTATTCATGATACAGACCCACGTTAAACCAAACCGGCGAATTAAAGGCACCATATTGATTCAAGCACAGCCAGGTCAACTCTTCGTAAAAAATCTCACCATCGGCCTCACTAAAGTAACCATCGGCAATCCCCCAATTAGCGATGGTGCGGGTGATGCGATGAATCAGCTGCCGAACGGAGGTTTCGCGTTCGGAGGTGTTTTGTTCACCATAAAAATATTTTGACACCACCACCTTGGTAGCCAGAACCGACCAGGATTTGGGCACCTCCACGTTTTCCTGCTTGAAAATAACCTTACCGGCGTCATCGGTGATTTCGGCGGTCCGCTTATCCCATTCGATCTGATCGAAAGGTTTGATTTTGGCGTCACTAAAGACGCGCTGCAGGCGCAAGGTTTTCTTGGAATTTTTAGCGGATTTCATCGGACGGTTGGCGGAGACGTTTGAGGTGCGGCGGCTGGCGCTCTTGGGGGCCGAATCCAAGACATTCTCACGGGCATCAATCATGGTGCTTTCCTGTCAAATTTAAGGGTTCAATCCGGCGAAATTAAGTTGCTTAGAAACCCGCCGGGGTTTAAAAACAATCAGTTTTTCAGAAAAACAGGGGTTTTGGTAAAAAACTAAATCCCCCTACTAATTGGGGAACGGCAACCATCATGCTACCACCCGTAGTATCTTTCAAGAAAATTCACAAAAATTTTACGTGAACGTTAATCACTAATAAATTCAACCGCTTTGAATGAAAGCAACCGGAAAACAACGGCATCTTGTAATTCACAAGGCCGGTTTTTACGCAAACACTGGTCGCTTATTACTGGCTTATTATGAGTCCAAAAATCACCGCAGTTTCAACATAAAATGGCTGCCTGGCAGTCATCATTTACCATAGGCCGAAAAGGTAATACGGCGTTCAAGGAAAACCGGGGCAAATTTTGCCGGGGATGGCGTGGGCAATCAGAGCGAGAAAGACAAGATTTGGCGATTATACATTGCTTTGGCCATTGACAGGAAATTCAAATTACCTGAACCGGGGACCTCCAAAATCCTGGCAGTTCATTAAGAGGGAGTTGTTTGAAGATTTTATCGGCTTTGCATTTGAACTTCCTCCTTTTTGAAGTTTTACTGGGAACATGCATTTGCGATTGTTTGCACTGATTACCTTTCTAAGCCTGAGCCAGATATGGCTGGCGACGGCGGAGAATACCAATGCGGTGACAGTGCTTTGGCAGATCCGACTGCCTGGCGGTGGATCGGAATCCGCCCCCACCCTCGGACTCGACGGGACGGTGTATCAGGCCTTGTTTCACGGCTGGCTGATGGCCATCGCACCGAATGGAGAGGTCAAATGGAAATTTAAAACCGGCCGTGAAATCAAATCCTCCCCAGCCATTGCCGAAGATGGAACTATTTACGCAGGCTCGCGTGATTGGTCTTTTTACGCGATCACCCCCGACGGCAACTTAAAATGGAAATTTACGACCGGTGCCTGGGTGGATTCCTCGCCCGCCATCGGCATCGATGGAACAGTGTATTTTGGATCCTGGGATAAAAGCTTTTATGCACTAACACCAGAAGGCACCGTGAAATGGAAATACCCCACCGGCAATGTGATCGACTCCTCCCCCGCGATCGGCACCGATGGAACCGTGTATTTTGGATCGCATGACAAGGTGTTTTACGCTCTCGCTCCGGACGGCAAACTGAAATGGAAATTTGACACGGGAGGGGAAATTGAAAGTTCCCCAGCCATCAGTGCCGAGGGAACTATTTATTTCACGTCGACTGATGGCAATTTCTATGCCCTGCGGCCGGACGGGACGGAATGGTGGCGATTACACACCGGCGGATTCATTGGCTCATCGCCGACGATAGATGAGGAGGGACAGATTTATTTATCGATTAACAAGTTGGAAACTTCCATTAGCCGGGAAGGCAAAATCCGTTGGCAGCGCGGCACCGAAGTGCCAACGGAAACCGCTCCGACCATTACGGCAAATGGATACGAATATTTCTCGCTGCCCTGGCTGAGATTGGGAGCGTATGACCGGGCCGGAAATTACCAATGGGAATTCATTATGCGGGGAAACAACCTTCAGTCCAGCCCCTGTCTGGACCCGGCAGGAATCATCTACACCTGCGACGGAATCAGCCTTTTTGCCCTAAAGCCGATAACCAATGCCAACTCCCTGGCAAACAGTTCCTGGCCCATGTGGCGGGCCAATCCGCAACACACGGGCCGCGTGCAGCAACCGAGATGAAATATTCCAGCGGAAAACAGGACGGATGGTTATAGCGGGCGCGGATGAATTATGGGCGGTGGCAGAGCGCTACTACAAGGTCAGGCAAGTTTTTCTCGACCGGCAAAGCCGGAATCGAGATCGTGCCAGAATTCAATATCGTCCTCATCGGATTCCCAGCAAAGGAACACCTCGCGACCACCAATAAGGGCGGGAAAATCCACCAAACCCCGAGACACATCCTTGATCACAATTTCCCGACGGTGGAATTCACCGAGCAACTGTTGCATGGCAGCCAACGCGCTAATCCAAGCATTGACCGTGGCCCCACCCGTGTCCTGACCGGCCACATTGAGCCCGCCCAAACGCTGGTCGTAGCGTTCCACTTCCACCCGCAAACGGTTAAGCTCAGCCAGCCAATCACGCAACTGGGGCAACAGCGCACGTGCCTCGTCCCGGGAATAGTGCTTACTAAAACGATGTTTCATGACAAAAAAAGACCGTTCGTGATGACTGACAAACAGCCTTCGCGAACGGTTGAAATCACATGGCGGTGGCAAATTACTTCTGCCAGGTGCGCTTTTTGTGACGATTCAAGCGCAGCTTCTTGCGCCGTTTGTGTTTATTTATCTTTGCCTTGCGGCGTTTTTTAAGTGATCCCATAATTGGATGTCCATATTAAGTAACAAATTGGCGCGCATAACGCCAATCAAATTTTTATCAAACACGCCAAGCAATCAGTTCATGCCCGGCGCAACACCGGAAGGATGATCAACCACCGCTTTTGGTTTAGTTTACCGGGTGATCGGTACTAAAAGGTTCAGCAGGCAGACCGGCAGCGTTCACGAGATTCGGCTGGGCAATCTGGTTCCACGCAAACCGCACGGCTTTCGGACACTCAACGCCCGCCGCCGAAACCACAACATTATCGCCCACAATCTTAGCCTCAGCCGGAACAAATTTACCATCCGCACCGGCAATGGTAAACCAGGTGAGCGGTTGACCATCCTGGCTGACCAAGCCGCCGTGGAGGTGCTTGAAGGACAGAAAGGCCTTATTACCAATGACAACCATTTGCTTAAACGCGGGACCGGTGCTGGGAACAGGCTGCTCGTAAGTCTTATCCAGCGCGAGCAAAGCCAACCGATGACCCACTTCCTTTTTGTTGCGCGGATGAATATCACTCAAATCATCCACTAAATCGGTGGTCACAATCATGCCGGAATTAGCAATGAGGCGAGCAGCACGGGACTGGGATAACCAGAAAGGCGGGAGCGGATCCGTCTCGGCAGAATAGGTAGTCAGATCCTTGATGTACTTGAAAGGTGCGATCTGCACAAAGTAGAAAGGAAACGGACCTTCGTGCCAAACTTGGCGCCAACCGCCCACCAGAGCCGCCATTTTGGCATCGTAGTTAGTGTCACTGCGATTGGATTCTCCCTGGTACCAGATGGCACCGCGCATACCAAATCCCGCAATGGGCGCAATCATGGCATTATACAGCACCGTCGGAGCGGTATTGGGGATTTTATTGGTACCAAAGGCCGGGGTGGTGACTTTCGCCAGTGAGGGCACGGACTGAAATCCCACCGGCGGGGTCCAAGGCTCGACTCGAGTGCCACCCCAGGAAGATTCGATGAGGCCGATCGGGACATTCAGATTGGTGTGCAATTCGCGCCCGAAAAAATACGCGGCAGCGGAAAAGTGCATGGTATTGAGGGAGTTGGAGCTACACTCCTGCCAGCCTTGGAATTTCAACAATTGATCCAGCGGCTTGGCGGACAATTCTTTTTCCACCAAAAAGATGCGGACTTGGGGATAATTTGCGGCCGCGAGTTCCTGCTCATAATTCAGGGTCGGCTGCTGACCGCGCTGCATCCCAATGGGCTTTTCCATATTGGACTGGCCGGATGCAAGCCACACCTCGCCAACAAGGATGTTGGTCAGGGTTATGCTTTCGCCGGACTCGACCACCAGAGCTTGCGGCGTGCAGGAGGCCGGCAATTTCCCGAGTTTCACTAGCCATTTGCCAGAGGCATCAGCGCGAGTGGAGCAAGTCTGACCGGCAAACTTGACAGTGACTCTACCCTTAGGATCAGCCCAACCCCAGACGGGCACAGCCTGCTGCTGCTGCAAGACCATGTTATCCCCAAAAACAGCGGGAAGTTTTACCGCCGCCGGGGCAGCCAATTGAAACGAGCAAACCGCGCCAAGCAGCGCGGCGGAAAGATGGGTGAATTTCATGCGCCTATTTTGCGATTCATGGGTCATTTGGCAAAACTATTTTGCCTGAAATGAAATTTTTGTTATCTTGCGAACATGCGATTTTTCACTCTGCTCGGCAGTTTGCTGGCGGCCTGGTGCACCTCAAGCGCGGAACTGCGCTTTGATTTCAGCACCACGCCAGAAGGGAAGACGCCCACCAACTTTTCTGCTGGGTTGTTTGGAGCAGGTCCAGCGCCAGCATGGCAAACCATCTCCGACGAAGTGCCATCCGCATTTGCACCCTTTGCAGGGCAGGCACAGACCATGACACGGCAAACCGTACTGGCACAGACCAGCCAGGACCCGACCGACGAACGGTTTCCTCTGCTAGTTTACAGCGGGGAGGAATTTCGCGACTTCAAATTCACCACCCGTTTCAAAATTGTGAGCGGGGTTACCGAACAGATGGCAGGCGTGGTTTTCCGGTTCCAAAACACCTCCAATTTCTACGTATTGCGGGCCAGTGCACTGGGAAAAAACATCGGATTCTACAAGGTGGTCAACGGCGAACGGCAATCCCCGGTAATCGTGGCGACTTCCATCACCACCAATGTCTGGCACAGCCTGACGGTGGATTGTTCCGGAATATACATTGAGGTTTCCCTGGATAGGCAGAAGGCTCTGCCAACCATCACAGACAAATCGCCTCCAGACGGGAAAATCGGTTTCTGGACCAAATCGGATGCAGTCAGCCATTTCACCGAAGCGGTAGTGAGCTACACCCCGCGTATCCCAGCGGCGCAGTCGCTCATCAATACCATCCTGAAAAGCCAGCCACGAATTCAGGGTTTGCGCATTTACACTTTGGCCACCACCAATACCACCCGGATTTTAGCCAGCAAAGAGCTGGCTGAGATTGGCCAGCCGGGAACCGAAGCGGAAATCAAGGCTCTGCAAGAGGGGGCGGTATCGTTTGGGCGTGAGTCAGGAACGGTGATCGTTACTCTACCGCTGCACGACCGGAACGGGGAACCGATAGCCGCCGTGCGGATCAAATTAAAATCGTTTTTGGGGGAAATGCAAAATAACGCCATCACCCGAGCAACGACCATTGTAAAATCCATGCAGGAAGTCTGCACATCAGGGGATGACCTGCTGAAATAGCCTCCGGGCTCGCTGGCCCGGCATTGACACCATCGTTCCCAGCCACCTATTGCTTCAAGCGCAGCAATTCCAAGGCGCGCTGGAAATCTTCCGGGAGAGGTGCGGCAAACTTCAATGATTTCTGGGTCACCGGATGGATGAACGTCAGTTCTTTGGCATGCAATAGCACGCGCGGCGCGGCGTAATTGACGAGCTCCTTCAAGCGCTGGTTCGGCTTGGATCCATAGGTTTCATCGCCCACCAGAGGATGGCCCAGGAATTGAAAGTGGACCCGGACCTGATGCGTGCGCCCCGTGTGAATTTGCGCCTCCACCAGGGTGGCAGCGCGCAACCGTTGTATTACGCGGTAACTTGTATGCGCCGCCCGCCCTGACTCTTCATCATGAACCGCCATGCGCTTGCGGTGAGTGGGGTGCCGCGCAATAGCGGCGTGAATCTCCCCAACCTCCAGCGGTAATTCGCCGCAAACAATGGCGTGATAAATCTTTTTCACGGTGCGGCTGGCAAACTGCTCAGATAGGGACAAATGCGTAGCGTCTTCTTTCGCCACCACCAGGCAACCGCTGGTCTCCTTGTCCAGCCGATGGACAATCCCCGGGCGGGCCACTCCGCCGATGCCGCTCAAGGACCCATGGCAATGGTGGAGCAAGGCATTAACCAGCGTATGCTCTTCGTGCCCCGCCGAGGGATGCACCACCAGGCCAGCGGGCTTGTTTACCACGAGTAATGAAGCATCCTCAAACAAGACCTCCAATGACATCGCCTCCGGCTGCGCGACCGCAGGCCGCGCGGCCGGCCAGTGGACCGCGACCTGATCGCCGGCGCGCGGCGTGTGCGTAGCTTTGACAACCTTGCCATTCACCAACACATGGCCCTGCTCAATCAAGCGCTGCATCGCGCCACGAGAGGCGGCAGGGAATTTATCCCGCAGAAAGACGTCAAAGCGGTCACCCGGCCGGGATTTTTCGATCAGGAAAGTTTCAGTATGTTCAGACATGCGCTTCAATTGGCTGCCGGGCGAGGGGATTTTTCACTCTGCCAGGTGATCAGAAAAATCAGCCCCACCCCGGTGCAGATGGCCGAATCCGCCACATTGAAGGCGGGGAAATCCAACGGCTCGGAACTCCCGCGCTGCGCCAGATAGAAATGTAGAAAATCAATGACCGCATGGCGCCCCGGCAGCAGGCGATCAGTGAGGTTGCCCAGAATGCCCCCAAAAATCAGGCCGAAGGCCACCTGCCCGAGGAACGTATGAGCGTTAAAATGGTGGCGGGTAAAATACAGGGCGACCAGAGCGACCAGAGCGACCAGGGCCAGCAGCGAATTATTGCCGGTGAACAGGCTCCAAGCGGCACCCGTATTGACTCGATAGGTGAAATTAAAAAAACCGGGAATAATTATTTTTTCTTCCCCCTCGTAAATGGAATGCAATACCAGCCATTTGGTAAACTGGTCGAGAACGAACAACACCGCCGCAAGCGCAATGATGCGGCGGCCGGGAGTTGAAAAAATTTTACCCATGCGATTCAGGTAATTAAAGCGCATTCAGGCCATCCGTTTCAATCGTATTCGTCCTCCGAACACGAAGCCGTTTTGGAGGAATCCAGAGGCACGGCGATTTTTACCAAATGATCCGCAGGCTTGATTCCCGCCG
>CAISVF010000107.1 GCA_903888765.1 uncultured Verrucomicrobia subdivision 3 bacterium
AGCGGGGTGTCGCGGTCAATCGGAACAAAGCGGGTCGCCATCCCTTACCTAGACGCAGCCCCATACCAAAAGTTCCATAATTTATTAGAATTTCTAAGTCCGACAAACTGCTAGACTTTTTGACAGCGGCGGCAATTTTATTATCTCCCATGCCATTGGCCGACAAGGGCCGCCGCAATTCTGTGAAATTCAAATCCGTTGATCCGGCGGCAAAAAGCGAGAAAAAGGCTCAGGCACCCGGAGGCAGGCGCAAGGTCCCGTCCAGCGGTAATAGTTCCACCAGATCCTTGGCACCGGTGCCGCCGCCAAGTTTCTGGAGTTTTTCCCCGGCCGGCCGAAGGCGCGACTCATAGCTTCCCACTGCCTGATTGAAAGCGCGACCCGCGGTTTCCAGACCGGAGCGAATCTTCTCCAGATGTTCGGCAAAAGTCACCACGCGCATAAACAGCTCTTGCGCCGCCTCCGCTATCTTTTGCGCATTTTCGGTCTGGGCATGCTGCTGCCAGCTGACGCTCACCGAACGCAATAACGCGATCAATGAAGCGGGCGTCGCCAGAAGAATCCGCTTTTCCGCCGCCCAGATGATCAAATCGTGGTCCCCCTCCAAGGCCGCGCTGAACAAGGATTCCGCCGGCACAAACAGCACCACATAATCCAGCGCCTGAGGAAATTGCCGGGGATAATCCCGGTCGGCGAGCGCCTTGATCGTGGCCTTAAGTTTGGCTGCATGCGCCGCCAGCGCATCCGCCCGCCGGGCTGGCTCGGCCGATTCCAGTGCATTGAGAAAATCAAAATCAGGAACCTTGGCATCCACAATAATGAAGCGTTCACCGGGAAGGCGCACCACCAGATCCGGCCGGTTTTCCCCCAAAGCTGCCTGCTCCGTGAAATCACAATGCGCGCTCATGCCAGCCGCCTCGACCACCCGACGCAAGGTCTCCTCGCCCCATTTGCCGCGCGCTTGATTAGAATGGAGGACCAGCCGGAATTGCTGCGTCTCCTGCGCCAGCACCGTGCTCTGCTGCGCGAGCCTTTCCAGCTGCTGCTTCACTTCGCCAAGCGCGGACGCCTGGGCGGTGCTATTGGACTGCAGGTTTTTTTGATAGGTCTCCAGCTGCTGCTTGAGCGGCTCGACCAAACCTTTGATCGCCTCCTGCCGCTGCACCAGCTCGCCCTTCGCCACCTCCTGGAATCTGCCAAACGACTGTTCGGCCAGCCGTAAAAATTCCGGCGCGGATTGTTTCAAGGCGTCGGCGCTCAAGGCCTTGAACGTATCGCGCAAATCGGCCAGCGCCTTTTCCTGGGCGGCTTTGGTATCGCGCAAAGCTTGCTCATGAAGCTGCCTTTGCTCCGCGAGGACCTTTTCGGCGGCAGTCTCGTTTGCCCGGGCGGTAGCGAGCAGGGTTTGGCCCTGCGAAAATTCCGCGCGCAGTGAATCCAGCGCTGATTCCCTTTGCGCGAGCTGCTGCCGCAGCTCGTTTTCCAGCCGCGCATCCTGCGGAGCCGCCGGCTGCCTGCGCAAGCCGAGCAGCCAGCCGATGAGCAGGCCCAATCCGCAACCGAGGATGAACGCGATGGCAAGTTGAATTCCGAGCGGCATATCAAAAGCAGAATGTTTGGTTTATGATCCGAGCAATTCCATTAAAATGCCAGCGATGCGTTGAGGATCCCGCATCGCCATATCTTTTCCGTCGATGCTCCAACAACCCCGTCGCAGGCCAGCCGGATGAGCATACACAAAAAGCTAAAAACCCCAAAGTCGCGAATTTTTATTTCTTCGTTAAGGTCGCCACTTATTGAAATATGGCAGCCTGAGCCAAAAAACAGACCCTGGCAGAAATTCAGCCGAATCCTCCAGCCTTGGGAAAAAGGCAACTCAACGCCAACTTCCCTTGGAAAGCCCATCACTGCAGCTTAGCAGGATAACCTGCCTATTGAGGGGGCTGGGTTGCGGAAGGTTAAATAAAAAATGGGGTGGCCAACGGGATTCGAACCCGCAACAACAAGCTCCACAAGCTTGGACTCTACCATTGAGCTATAGCCACCAGCCAAACCAAAGCTTAATTTTTCCCCGGCGGCGAGTCAAGTATTGCGCGGCTCTCAAAAAGCTCCAAGGCAAAGCGTGACATTTCAGCAGGCAACCGGTCTAATCGACAGTGAACGCACTCATGAACGAACCGGTTGCCACACAAACGGTTGAGGCTGGAATGCCGGCGGAATGGGCGTCGGAAGAGCTGGCTAAGCTCTATGACGAACATAACCGGGCGATCTTCTATCTGGCGCTGCGTTTTCTCGGAGACCCGCAAAAGGCGGAAGATGCCACGCACGATGTGTTTCTAAAGGCCTTTCGCCGACTCGATCAATTCCGGGGCGATGCCACCGTGCGCACCTGGCTGTATCGCATCGCCATCAATCATTGCCAGAACCTTTGCCAGTCGTGGCATAACCGCCATGTCCAGGCCAATTCCGATGACGCCATCTGGGAAAATTCACCCGCCAAAACTGATTCGCCTTTGCGGGTGCTGGAAACCAAGGAACTCGGCCAGCGCATCCAGAAAACCCTGGATGCCCTATCCGAGGAATACCGCCTGCTGCTGCTGCTGGTAGCGGATGAAGAATTGAGTTACGAGCAAATTGCCGAAGTGGTCGGTCAGACCGCCGACTCCGTGCGCGGCAAGCTGCATCGCGCCCGCAAAGCCTTTGCCGCCCATTTTGAAAAAACCGCCTGATGAGACCGCAATATGAAACAGCACGCCAAACTTTCCGCGCAGCAAGAACAAGCAACCGAGCAACAGCTGCAAACTGCGCCCAAGGAATTTGCCACCTCGGATGAATTGCTCCGCTTCGACGCGGCCCAGACGGAGGTTCCGGCCAAGATCGCGGAGCGGCTGCAAAAATCGGCAGCGCGGATCCATCCCCCGGCAACCGGCTCCTGGTGGAAAAAATTGTTGGGCCGCTGAACCATGAGGCAATTCTGGCAACGTTTTCTGCCCGCCCTCACACCGGGGGTACAAACGCTCATTGGGCTGCTCACGCTATCCTATCTCGCGGCTCTGGTCGGAAGCTGGTTACACATTGTGGATTTGCGCGCCTGGCTGGACTTAACTGGGCCAAAATTCTGGAGTGGTCAGATCTGGCGGCTCACGACCTACCCCCTACTGCCAGCAGGCATCCTGGATTTTATCATGAACGGTCTTGCGCTCGTCATGTTGGGCGGAATACTCGAACGGCACTGGACGCGAGGCACCTTCTGGTGCTATTGCCTGCTGGCGGCCAGCGGAGCCGGTCTGGCAAAAGTGATCCTTCAATCTTCCAGCCCAGTGCCACTAAACGGAACCACTCCCATGATGCTCGGCCTGCTGATCGCCTGGGGATTTCTCTGCGGGCGGGAACCCCTTGTCATCGCCCCCTTCGGCGAAACGACGGTCTGGAAACTGGTTTTGATTGCAGCCATGGTGAGTTGCCTGATGCTCTATTTTACGGCTGGCCCGATCACGATGATGATCATGGCCGCAGGCGGATTCACCGGCTGGCTTTATCTCTGGCTCAAGCATAAATGGCTGATGAGCCGCGCTGGCAGTGTCGTGCATTCGGAACGCATTAACCGCCTGGAGCTATGATTTGCGCGGCGCGAGCAACAAAGTCAGCTTCAGCCCCAGCTCGTCCGTTGGTCGCCAGTGGTCGAGCCCGGCAGGCGCGAGCTCTATTGGCAGAGTGCCGGCTGTGCGCGCACGACTGCGGAACAAACCGGCTGGCGGGTAAAAGCGGCTTGTGCCATGCCGGAGCAGAGGCGCATTTTTTTTCCGCACAAATGGAGGTTTCCGACGAGTTAGAATTGATGCCAACGTTTTCCATCGCGCTAAGCGGCTGCGACCTGCGCTGCGATTTTTGCATCACCGGCGCCGAAAGCTGGAATGCGCGCGCAGGGCGGGGTTTTGCCGCCGACGCCATGGCCGCCCGGGCTGAAGCCGCGATGCAAAAAGGCGCACGCACTATCATGGTGCTGGGCGGAGAGCCGACCATTCACCTGCCAGCCGCGCTGGAACTGGTGTCGCTTTTGCCGCAATCAGCTAAACTGGTCTGGAAAACCAATGCCCATGGCTCGGCGCAGGCACGCGAACTGTTGGATGGCATGTTCAATGTGTGGCTGGCAGATTTTAAATTCGGGAACGACGACTGCGCTCAAAGACTAGCCAAAGTTTCCGATTACATTCGCGTGACGCAGGAAAACCTGCTTTGGGCGGATGCGCACACCGAATTGATTGTCCGGCATCTGCTGATGCCGGGCCATGGGGAATGCTGCTGGCGGCCGGTGGCGACCTGGCTTGCGGAAAACCTGCCGGGCGTGAAGGTGAATTTGCGAACCGGATTCTGGCCGGCATGGCATGCGCGGCGGCATAACGAGTTGCAAAAGGCCATCACGGTGGCGGAAAATGATGCTGCCTGTAAACTGGCACATCAACTGAGATTAAATTTAATTGCATGAAACAACCGGCGAACCAAAGCCAGTCCGCATCCTTACGCGAAGAGGCCGCGAGTGAAATCCTCATTTTATCTGGCGGCAAAATCTTCGCGCACAATATAACCCCGGCGATGGCCCGGGTACTGTCACAATTGAATCCGACAGATGCGGCCATGCGGCAGCGGGCGGAACAGCAAAACCTTATCCAACATGAACTTCCAAACTGAACTCGAAACCCTGATCCGGGCGCGGTACCCGATTCTTTACGTCATCTCCAGCGAGGAAATGCGCGTGCAGAACGTGATCGTGGAGATTGCGAAAAAGCGGCAGAAAAAAGTGTTCGAATGGAGCTACAGCACCGGCATTGTGCCGGCCGGCACTTCCATTCAATCCCACAAAAACCGCAACGCCGCCACGAAAGACCCGCTGATGGCGCTGGATCAAGTCATCGAACAAGTGGAGCCGGCGATCTACATATTCAAGGATTTCCATCCCTTTCTCACCAAAAACAATTTTGCCATTGTCCGCAAACTCAAGGAAATCGCGCTGCACCTGAAAAACAGCTTTAAAACCATCCTGCTCATTTCGCCCATGATGGAGATTCCCACAGAGTTGGAAAAAGAAATCACCGTACTCAATTATCCGCTGCCATCGCGGGAGGATTTAAGCGAGCTGCTCGATAAAATCATCGCGGATGTCGCCCAGTTTAAGCAGGTTAAAATTGATCTGGATGAAGCGGGGCGAGAACGCCTGCTGTCCGCAGCGCTGGGCCTGACCCTGGGCGAGGCGGAAAATGTCTTTGCCAAAATCATCGTAAAAGATGAGCGCTTGAGCGGCGATGACGTCAACGAGGTCTTCGCCGAAAAACAGCAGATCATTCGCAAGAGCGGCTTGCTGGAATATTACACCACGGAGGACAGCTTTTCGAACATTGGCGGCCTGTCGGTCTTAAAAGACTGGCTGGACAAGCGGGCGGCAGCGTTTACCAAAGAGGCGCGCGCCTTTGGCCTGCCGGCACCCAAAGGGATTTTGATGCTCGGGGTGCAGGGCTGCGGCAAAAGCCTCTGCGCCAAAGCGGTGTCAAATCAATGGCAGCTGCCACTCCTGCGCTTTGACATGGGCCGGATGTTTGGCAGCCTGGTGGGGTCCTCCGAAGAAAATGTGCGCCGCGCCATCGCGGTGGCTGAATCCGTGGCTCCGGCCATTTTGTGGGTGGATGAGATTGACAAGGCATTTGCCGGCTCGCAGGGATCGGGCACGACGGACGGTGGCACCACCGCCCGCGTATTTGGAACTTTTCTGACCTGGCTCTCCGAAAAAACCGCACCGGTTTTTGTGGTGGCCACGGCAAACGACATTTCCCAACTGCCGCCGGAGCTATTGCGCAAAGGGCGTTTGGATGAAATCTTCTTTGTGGATCTCCCAAGCCAGGAGGAGCGGAAAGACATTTTCCGAATCCACCTAAACCGCCGTGGTCGGAATGCCGACGGGTTTGACACAGCGGCGCTGGCTGAGGCCAGCAAGGAATGCAGCGGCGCAGAAATCGAGGAAGCCATCAACAGCGCCCTTTACGATGCATTTTATTCAAATCAGGAAATCACGACCGAATCCGTTCTGGTAACGCTGGGACAAACCGTGCCGCTAGCCAAGACCATGGACGAGCAGATTAATCGCTTGCGCAGCTGGGCGGAAGGCCGTGCCCGCAATGCCAGCGTGCCACGGGACCTGCACAAGGCCAGTACCGTGCGGCGCATGGAATTGTAAACCCGACCAAAGACGATGAATTTTCTCTGGGGCAATGTGTTCGATTACGTCAAGGAGCGCCGATATGCGGCGATTTTCTTCGTCACACTCGGATTGTTTTTTTTGGCCATGCTGCTGGGCAGCTTTTTGCTGCGGATCGCCGAGGACAGCAATTCCCAGCCCTACTGGCCGGTGGTCATGTCAGGCATGGGGCTTGGATTGGCAGCGTTGATCTGGCGTGGCATCCGGCGAATGCGGAGACGCCGGCTGAGCCGCTATCAGATGACTCCTTTATCGCGTGACGAACTGGCGAAAGCCCGGTCTAAATTAACAACCAACCACAATTTTAAATCATCATGAGCGCAGTTTGCATTTTAACCCCGGTAGTAATCATGGCCTGGCCAGCCTTTAGCGCGGCGGTGGTCGCCGCGGCGAGTTCTCTCGGTTATCAAGTCGCGGCAGAGGTGAATAACCAGCGCCCCGGAGAAACCGTGCGTAAGGACAGCGGAGCGGTCCAATTGGAGATTGAGCGGAGCGAAGTGGTAACCAACCAACTGGGCCGCGACCAGCGGATTGCGGTTTCCCGCGAAGGTGTGACCGTTACATTTTCGCGCGATGCCCGCGGCAAAGCGTCCTTATGCGTCAGCGGTGGCGGGCGAAGTGACGCGGAATTACGCGCGCTGGGCGAAGAATTAAGCCAGGCCGTGGTCCAGCAATACGTTTATCAGAAGTTGATGGACGAAATGCGGGCGCGCGGCTTTAACGTGGTTGAAGAGGAAGTGACGGAAGATCGGTCCATCCGACTCAAAGTCCGGCATTGGGAAAACTGATCGAGCACCAGTCCCGTGCCAACACCGATGATTACGCTCCTTCAAAACAACGACCAAGACGCGGCGGTTAGGAATAACTTGATCGGGGCGGATTCACCATCAGACCCGGATGATTTCAATGTATTCATGGAGCGGGATAAGCAGTTAATGCAACTCTGGAATTCCGATTCACCGAACGCAATTGATCGCTTTGTCGAAGGCACATGGCGCTTGATTGAGGATTTCCCTGCTGAACCAGGTGCCTATCAGAACCTCATGATGGGAATGGAGCGTTATGAGCGCGCAGGAGCATTCCGTAAAGCCCGTGAGTTGGCCGGACGGCTCAGCGACAGTCCGGTGCCGGACGAATTCAAGAAGTGGTCGAGAGGGTTTTTAAATCGACTAGCTTTGCCCGGAAAACGACTAAGCTTGCAATTTACAGCAGTGGATGGCCGCGAGGTGGATTTAACCAAAATGCGCGGCAAGGTTGTGCTGGTAATTTTCTGGGGTGCCCGCTGCGGGCCTTGCAAAATCGAATTGCCGCGCGTGCAAGCCGCATGGGAAAAGCACCATGCGCAAGGCTTTGAAGTCATCGGCATCAGCTGCGACAGTGTGAAAAGTGATTTGGAAGAGTATCTCCGGCGGCATAAAATTTCATGGCCGCAATATTTTGGCGGCCAACGGCGAAC
Source organism: uncultured Verrucomicrobia subdivision 3 bacterium (assembly GCA_903888765.1). Lineage (GTDB taxonomy): Bacteria > Verrucomicrobiota > Verrucomicrobiia > Limisphaerales > UBA11358 > UBA11358. Next base: position 7,704 of record CAISVF010000107.1, read on the forward strand.
CGAAAATAAATTCACCCTGGAGTTTGGGATCAATGGAATACCGCATATGTTACTTGTGGATAAAGCAGGCAACCTGCGCTTCGACAACGTGCGGGCAAACGCCTCGGGCCAATCCAAGGGTGATCCGATCCATTTCGAAGAAAAAATTTCCACTCTGCTGGCAGAACAAACCGATTATTAATTTATGCCCCAACGCGAATTTGAAATCACCATTGGTAAGACCGGCGAAGTTGAATTGCACGTCAAAGGTTTTAAAGGCAAAGGCTGTCTTGCTGCGGTGAAAATTTTTGAGGAGATTGTTGGCGAGATGAAATCGCAGCAGCAGACCAGCGAATTTTACGAGCCGGAGGAGCAGGTGCAGTATCGCATCGACCAGCGGCATTGATCAGCCGAACCAACCTGAATTGGAGCCGGACCCATGGGCCGATCCTTCATCCCCGAAGAAAACTCTGCTTACTACCCGCGCCGGGCGCGATGGTACTCGCCGCTCTTTTATCTGGGCAATACATTGCGCCGGCGACTGGCACTAGACCGGTTGACGTTACCACACGAAATGAAAACAGCCGAGCTTGTGGCCGGCTTCTTCGTGCCCGGCCTGGCAGTCTGGCTGCGCGGGCCCAAACTATGGGGAAACGCAGCGCTGGTCAGCTGCGCGGCACTCAGCTTGGTTTTCATAATAGGGTTGGGGTATTCGATGGCTAACCTTGCTTTCGGCCTGCTGATATCAATTCACGCCACCGGTTTTGTATATTATTGCAATCCGCTGATGGCCAGCGAACCCTTTCGGAACCGATTGGCCTTCACCTTTCTCACCCTGATGGCCATAGGTCTGCTGCTCTACATGCCGGTGCGTAATTTCATTCAAGGCCACTGGCTGACGCCACTGCGGCAGAACGGTCACGTGATCGTTGTGCAGCGGGTTTTCCAAGCTCATAACATTCACCGGGGCGACTGGGTGGCTTACAGCCTGCAGGAAGACGAACAGGGCGAAGCTCACCATGGCGGGGCGGTGTGGATTCGTTCCGGCATGGGCTTGGGGCCGGTGTTGGCGATAGCCGGGGACCAGATACAGTTTGGAACGAATGGATATTCCATAAATGGCGTATTATCGACGAATCTGGCGCACATGCCGGATGCCGGCACGGTCATCGTGCCGGAAAAACATTGGTTTATCTGGCCAAACCTTGATATAAGCGGACATGGCAATGTCGGTGAAGGCAACGTCAGCAGCGCCATGCTGAGTCTTGCTTCCGTGAATCAATCCCAGTTTTTCGGAAAACCGCTGCAGCGCTGGTTCTGGCGAAAGCAAATGTTACCATGAGCCGATTTGTAAATCTGGAATTTTCCGACGGGGCGGATAACGAGCTGGAGCCGCTGCCCAAAACCCAGGCCAAGGATGAAACCTATTATCTGGCCGAGGCGCGAGCGGCGTTTGAGAGCGGCAACTTTGAGCAGGGGCTGCGCTTTTATTCAAAGGTGCTGGAATATAATCCAAAAAATGCGGGCGCGTGGACCGGCCAGGTGCGCATGCTGATTGAACTCGGAGAATTTCGCGAAGCCAAGCTATGGGCTGACAAGGCGCTTGAACGCTTCCCCAACGAACCGGAACTGCTTGCCGCCAAGGCAGTGGCCCTCGGGCGCAGCGGCGATTTGCAGGCCGCGCTGGCTTTTTCGGATGCCTCCATCGAAGAGCGCGGCGACACGCCCTACGTCTGGCTGGCGCGGGGCGACGTGCTGCTGGCCCGCGCGGAACCCCGGGCGGATTATTGTTTTGAAAAAGCCCTGCTGCTGGCACCGCAGGACTGGTTTATCACCTGGCTGGCGGCCCGCATCCGGTTTTATTACGAACAATTTGTCCTAGCGCTGAAACTGATCCAGAAAGTCGTGGAAAAGCGGCCCGAGAATTTCCTGCTATGGCTGGAAATGGGACACTGCCAGCAAGCCATCGGTCTGGTGGCAGCAGCGGAAACCTCTTTCCAACAGGCGCGCCAGTTGAACCCGCACAGCGAGGAGGCAAAGGTCGCGTTTCATCGGATTTCCCAGGTAGGGACACTAGCTCGCTGGGGCGGAAAACTGAAGGGATTATTTAAACG
>CAISVF010000108.1 GCA_903888765.1 uncultured Verrucomicrobia subdivision 3 bacterium
TCCGCACGCAAGGCGGATGCCGTCTGGCCGGTGACACCCTTGAACGGCGCGAACCAAAACCAAACCACTGATTCCAACGCGGAAAATTTCTCAACGATGTGACCGGCTATCAATGTCTTGCCCGCGCCGGTCGGGGCTTCCAGCAGCAGCTTGCCGTGTTGTGAAATCGCCGCCGTGCGACTGGCCGCGTTGTCTGGCGAAACATCCAGCAGCCGTTTACATTCAGAAAAGATTTGCAGCCCGCTCTCGATGGCTTCCAATTGAAACGGCTTGGGCGTGGTGCGGCTCATGCGGGGGAAAGGGTGAGGCTCAAACCAAAGCGGCGAGTGAGCGTGTCGGAAACGGAAAAATGCGAGACGTGGCTGTCGCGAACATGCTGGCGCAACGTGTCCGGCTGCCACGAGTAAAAGGCCACGGACGCCGATTTTTTCACCTGACGACGCAAGGCAGCGGCCAGGTCGCCACGGAAACGCGGCACATAGCAGATGGCGGATTCCTCGTCGCCGGCCCAGAGAAAGGCTTTTTCCTCGTAAGCCGTGAAGGTGTCGAGGTGCGCGAGTTGCAAGGTAATCCAGATTTGCGCATGTTCGACTTCCAACAGGTTGCCGGCGGGAATGCGATGCGTGCGCAGATAGGCGAAGTCTCCGCCGAGGCCGGGAATCTCTTTCAATCCCTTTTTGGTCGGGTAGCTGTATCCGTTGATGGCCTTGGCCAAACGCTTTTGCGTAATGTCGCGGCAAACATTTTTATTGGGATCGTCAGCGGTGGCTTCAGTCGTGGACACTAAAATAAATCGTCGGTCGCCATCATCCTCGGCGTTCTGTGCTAAAACTGCGTGAGCCGTCGTGCCGCTGCCGCCAAAAAAATCGAGCACGAGGTCATTTCCGCTTGTGGCCTGAGCGATGAGCGATTGTATCAATTCCAGCGGCTTCGGGAATGGAAAGTCGGAGTTGCCCAACATTTCTCTTAATAGCGATGTTCCGTCAGAGGTGTAGCCCGTCTTCAGGAATGTCGAGTCAGGCTGTTCCGCAAAGAGATCGTCCAAATCTGATTTCTTGGTGGATGCTGGAATAATCCAGGTCGAAATTGGCTTTTCCAACCGTTTAAGTTCCGATTTGTGTTTCCTGTAGCGAGGCATGTTACGACCGATTTTCTTGCCCACCCAAAAATCCAAATCGGGTAATTCGAGACGTAGGTTTTTGGGGGCGGTGCCCTCGCCGACAGCCTGCTTTAACTCCTTCAATGATTTGTAAAATGCAGGGTCGGGTTCTTCCGGCCAAAGAATTTTGTCATCGCGAATCAATTGCTCCATGGGCTTGCTTCGCAACTTTTGCCCCGGCTCAACTCGCGACTCAGAAGCAAATGCCCAAACTCGCTCTGGATTGCATGGATACCAAATTTCAGATTTTGGATTTTGAATCGAGTAATAGCCATTTGCCCGCTCCCTCATGCTGTGGGCTTTGGTCAGGTCTCCACTTACCCAAGGTCCGCGCGGATCGCTGTCAGGATTGTCGTAATCTTTCAGCCCTTTGGTATTCCCCGCAAAACTGAAATCAGGATTTGCGTAACAAAGAATGTATTCGTGGTCCAGGCTCGCAAAATAATGCTTCGAGTCATTTGACCCGCTGCGCGTGCGCCAGACAAAAGTTCCGACTTTTCGCCCCGGCATGATTTTATCCATCAAGCAGCCCAGCCGCGTCATTTCCTCTTCGCCAATATGAATGAATAAAACTCCGTCCTGGCTCAAAAGATCTCGCGCCAGACTCAAACGTCGATACATGAACTCCAGCCAAGTTGAATGCCGCCACGAATCTTCTTTGGAGACAAATTGGTCGTTGTAGATGAAATCGTTGTTGCCGGTGTTGTAGGGCGGATCAATCAGAATGCACTTCACCTGGCCGGTGAACGCCATCTTCAAATAACGAAGCGCATCGTAATTGTCCGCCTCAATGACAAGGTTTCGCCACGGCGCATTTCCAACTGACAAGCCATCCACCAGATCGAGCGTGACGAAGTCATTGTTCAACGCCTTGTCGCGTTCAATTTCGTTGGCTTCCCAGACCAGGCCAAAGCGCGTGGCATCGCGCTGATCGCGCGCTTCCAGCAGGCGAAGCAATTCTTCCCGGTTTAGATGTTCGTATTTTGAACCCACGTCAGTTGCGGGCGCAACTCGGCGACGGGCTTTCTGAAAACAGAAGGGGCGCGAACCGCCGCACCCCTATCGAGGCTCCGGAAGAAGCCCTTACGAGAATGCAACAGCCGCGCCCGATGGGGCGCGCTGTTAGCAGGTCTCGTAATACGATAATCTTCCGGATTTCGATAAGACCGTAGCTAAAGCTACGCAAAATTGTTTTGGTTAAATAATAATCGTCGTTTTGTAAATTAGAACGGGGCGAGGTTACGCCGGGCGCGGCGCGGGCGCAAGCGAAGACAAACCTGAACTTTGAAACCTGAGACCTGACCGGCAAAAGCGGAAAGCGGGATGGGCCGGAATGGTAGTACTTTGGCAAAGAATGGTTAGCGGAATGAGTGGGGTTAGTTTTTATTTTTGCGTCGAGGTTGTCTCACCATCGAACACAATCCGGGGCGGCTTCGGGAAA